>NZ_JACVQL010000067.1 GCF_019733465.1 Actinotalea ferrariae
GGCCCGGCCGGGGCCGGCTGCGCGCCGTGCTCTCGCGGCGCGGTCGCTGCCGACGGCGCGCCCCACGCCTGCGGCCCGGCCGGCGCGGGACCTGGCCCGTAGGACGGTCGGGGCGCGTACGGCGACGCGGTGCTCGGGCGGTACGGCGGCGGACCACCCGGCGCGCCGGCTGCACCGGGTCCGGGATCGCCGGCACCGGGTCCGGGACTGCCGGCACCGGGTCCGGGGCTGTCGGGACCGACGTCGTGCGCGGCCGACCGGTAGGACGACGGCGGCGCGAAGGGGTTCGCCCCCTCCCGCCCGCGCGCCCGGTCCTCGGGGGTCGGCCGGCGCCCGGGCGCCTGGTCGGGTGCCGCCTGGTCGGGGGTCGGCCGGTCGGACGCCGCCTGGTCGGACGTCGGCCGGTCGGACGTCGGCTGCTCAGGTCCCTCGTGCTCGGGTGTCACGGGCCCCATGCTCCCGCGACGACGCCCCAACCGCGCGCGAGCCTCGCCGCGACCCGGTCGTCGTAGGCGCGGTGCGGGTACGCCGTGACGAGGTCCTCGACCGCCGGGGTGCGCGTCTGCGCCACCACGCTGACCACCGTGCTGCCCGACTGCCACACCGCGTGCCACGGCGCGTCCGACAGCAGGTGCACCTGCCGCCCGCCCACGTCCGCGACCGGTGCTCCGGCGACGGCGGCCGGGTCGAGCCGGCCGTGCTGCTCCGTGACCACCACCGTGCCGTCCGGGCCGGCGAGGTCGAGCTCGAGCCCGGTCGAGCCGTCGACGTCCTCGCGGACCGCCGCGACCGTGTACCCGTCGGGCAGGTGGCTCGGCGCGGACCAGCCCTCCTCCGTGAGCCACTCGAGCACGGGCTCCCCGTCCGGACCGCCCTCGGCCGACGGCTCGCGCCATGCGAGCGCAGCGGTGGTCGCGGCAGGTCCCGTCGAGGTCGGGCGCGGGAGCGCCGTCGGCTGCGCGGTGGACGCGCGGCTCAGCAGCGTCAGCGCGTGCGCCGGGTGCGTCGACGGCGCGACCTGCGGCTGCACGCCGAGCGCGACGAGCGACACCGTGACGACGCCGACACCGGCCGCGGCGGCGAGCACGCGCACGGGCGTCCGGGACCGCACGAGGTCTCCCTTCAGGCAGCCGCTCGAGCTCGCGGGCAGCTGCGCACGCCGGCTGCCGGGCATGGGCACGGAGCCGGAGGGCAGCCGGTCGCGAGCGGGGCCCTGGGGCTCGCACGCGCCCAGCGCCAGGAGGCGGGCGGTCAGGCGGGGGTCCACCGGGACGTCCGTCGCGGACGCGAGCGTCCGTCGCGCGGCGCGCGCCGCGGCGAGCTCGTCGGCGCACGGGTCGCACGCGGCGACGTGCGCGAGCAGCCGCTCCGCCGACGACGGCGAGAGCTGACCGTCGACCAGCGCGCTGATCTGCGAGCCCAGGTGGCTCACGCACCCACCTCCGCGGCGGCGCGACGCGGCGCGTCGTCGGCCGCGACGGCCGCCGCCGTCTCCGGCGCGCGGTGCGCGAGCGACGCCCGCAGCTGCGCCCGGGCACGGTGGATGCGCGACCGGACGGTGCCGAGCTTGACGCCGAGCGTGAGCGCGATCTCCTCGTAGGAGAGGCCCTCGATGTCGCACAGGACCACGGCGGCGCGGAACTCGGGCGGGAGGGCGTCGAGCGCGCGCTGGATGTCGTGGTCGAGGTTGGCGTGCTCGAAGCCGCGCTCGGGGCTGCCCGGGCCGACCGGTCCGGGGACGTGTGCGGCGTCGTCGCCGAGGGGTTCCATCCGGATCCGCTTCTTGCGGCGCACGCCATCGAGGAAGAGGTTCGTCGTGATGCGGTGGAGCCAGCCCTCGAACGTGCCGGGCGTGTAGCTCGAGAGGGACCGGAACACGCGGATGAAGGTCTCCTGCGTGAGGTCCTCGGCGTCGTGCTGGTTGCCCGTGAGCCGGTACGCCAGGCGGTACACGCGCGCGGAGTGCGTCGAGACGATCTCCTCCCAGCTCGGCGGCTGGTACGGCGCCTCGGCCGGCACGGCGACCGTGACCGCCGCGGCAGAGGCCGCCGCGGCCGGGGCCGGCGCCATGGGCGTCGGCGGGGTCGCGGCCTGGCCGACCAGCGGCGCCGGGGGCGCGTCGGACGGCGCGCCCGAGGCTCCGCTCGTGCGGCGCCCTCGCAGTACCGGTCGCACCGTTCCGTCCCCTCCGTCGCGTGCCGCGTCGCGCGGCTGCCGCAGGCCCAGTGTCCCAGCCCTGCACCTCGTCGAACGACCCGGCCGCCCCCCGTGTTCCCGGGCGACCGCGAATCGGTCCTGCCGCCGTCCTCCCCGGGGCCTCGCCCCGAGGACGGCCGACGCCGCCCGACGACGCAGGCACCGGTCCGGCGGTTCGCCCGGGGCGCGTGCGGCTGCGGCGATAGCATCGGGCGAGCCCGAACCACGCCCACCAGGAGCACATCATCGCCATCGACAAGTCCGCCAGCTGGGCCCACGCCGAGGACTTCCGAGCGCTCGACGAGACGCTGCTGCGTGCGACGGACCGGGCGGAGCAGCTCGGCTGCGGTGCGGTGTCACCGGGGACCGGCGCCGCGCTGCAGCTGCTCGCGGCCGCGCTGCGCGCCACGGCCGTCGTCGAGATCGGCACGGGTGCCGGCGTCTCCGGTCTCTGGCTGCTGCGCGGCATGGCGCCCGACGGCGTGCTGACGACCATCGACAGCGAGGCCGAGCACCAGCGCGCCGCCAAGGAGGCGTTCGGCGAGGACGGCGTCCGCTCGACGCGCGCGCGGACGATCACGGGTCGCGCGGCCGACGTCCTCCCCCGTCTCACCGACGGCGCCTACGACCTCGTGCTGGCCGACGCCGACCCGCTGGACCTGTCCGACCACGTCGCGCAGGCGCTGCGCCTGCTGCGCCCGGGCGGCGTGCTCGCCGTCGCGCACGCGCTCGGCGGCGACCGGGTGCCCGACCCGGCCCGCCGGGACGAGGTCACGACCGCGCTGCGCGAGGTCGCGCGCGTGCTGCGTGAGGACGACCGGCTCGTGCCGGCGATGCTCCCGACCGGCGACGGCCTGCTCCTCGCCGCCCGACGCTGAGCGTCTGACTCAGCGGAGCTGGAGCAGCCAGCGCAGCAGGAGGCGGGCGCCGAAGCCCGTCGCGCCCTCGGGGACCTCGTGCGCCGCCGCGGTCGCGCGCGCGGGGCCTGCGATGTCGAGGTGCGCCCAGCGGCGCTGCCCGGCGAACCGCTGCAGGAAGAGCGCAGCCGTGATGGAACCGCCGCCCACACCAGGCTCGACGGGCACGTGCCGCACGTCGGCGACGGACGAGCGCAGCACCTCGCGGTAGTCCTCGACCAGCGGCATGCGCCAGAGCAGCTCCCCCGTGTCCTCGCCGGCGGCCTCGAGCGATCGGGCGAGGCGGTCGTCGGTCGAGTACAGGGCACCGTGGTGGCGGCCGAGCCCGAGCGTCGCGGCTCCGGTCAGGGTCGCGACGTCCACCACGAAGTCGGGGTCCAGCTCGCTGTCGGCGTGGCTGAGCGCGTCGGCGAGGACCATGCGGCCCTCGGCGTCGGTGTTGATGATCTCGACCGTCGTGCCGCCGTGGACCGTCACCACGTCGCCCGGCCGGTAGGACGACGCACCCACGGCGTTCTCGGCGAGCGGCAGCAGGGCCGTGACACGGTGCCGCACACCGGCGCGCGCGGCGCCGAGCACCGCGGCCAGGGCGACCGCCGCGCCGGCCATGTCCGTCTTCATCGCGACCATCGACTCGCGCGGCTTGATGGAGATGCCACCCGTGTCGTACGTGATGCCCTTCCCGATGAGGACCACGTGCCGACCGCCCGAGCCCGGCCGGGCGCGCGGACCCTGCGACGCGGGCGCCCCACCCACGGGCTCGTACCGCACGGTGGCGAACCGGGGGCCGTGCGCGGACCCGCTGCCGACGGCGACCACACCGCCGAAGCCGTGCGCGGCCAGCTGCTCGCCCTCCAGCACCTCGACCGACAGACCGGCGCCCGTCGCGAGGCGCGTGACCTGCTCGGCCATCCACGCGGGCGTCTTGGTGTCCGACGGCGTGACGGTCAGGACGCGGGCGACCCACGCGACCTCGGCCGCGATGCGGGCCGCGGCGACGGCGCTCTCGGCATGGCGCCCGAGCAGCACGAGGGAGCGCGCCGGCGGCTCGGGCGGTGTGCCCGTCGCGCGGCTCGGATGGCGGTACGCACCCAGGAGGTAGCCCTCGACGACGGCACGCGTGCCGTCGGCACCGCCGTCCGCACCGAGGGTCGTCACGACCCGGCGGAGCCCGCGCGTCGAGCGCGCCACCGCCGCGCCGGCGCGGCGCAGGTCCGTGGCCGACCCGGACCCCGTGCCGACGAGGACCAGGCGCAGCGGCAGGTCGGACCACGGCAGGGGGCCGGTGCCGCCCGAGGCGCGCGGCAGGTGGATCGTGTGGGCCTCGCCCGCCGAGCCCTTGAGGCCCGAGCGCTCCGCGAGGTCGCCCAGGTCGATGCCGTAGCGCACCGCGGCGTCCGCGACGCCGGCACGGGGCTGGACGCCGTCGTCCTCCTCGCCCGCAGGGGCGACGGGCAGCACGAGGGCGTCGACGTCAGGCTCCGCGAGGAGCGTCGTCGAGGCGACGGTGCCGCGCACCACCTCGACCTCGGGCAGCTCGGGGAGGGGTGAGGTCGTGGACCCGGCCGCACGACGGCGGCCGGGCTCGTCCCGGCGCACGCCGGGGCGCCGCGCTGGGCCGGCCACGGGGATCAGCTGACGACGGCGGTCAGCGCCTCGCCCAGCTCGCTCGCCTCGGTCGCGTTGAGCTCGACGACCAGGCGCCCGCCGCCCTCGAGCGGGACGCGCATGACGATGCCGCGACCCTCCTTGGTCACCTCGAGCGGTCCGTCGCCCGTCCTCGGCTTCATCGCAGCCATGGGTGGCTCCTCCTGGTCGGTCTCGTCCCGCCCGGCCCGTGCCCGCGGCCCGCCCCGCAGGGCTGACCGCCAACGTGCTCGCTCGTCGTGCGCCGCGGCGGTGCGGCCCAGCCGCACGTGCCGACGGACGCGCTCCCGTGCGTCGCTGGGTGGCGGATGTCCGAGATCAGTCTAGTTCACCCGGACGACACCGCGGGACCAGCCACCCGAAGGGAGGAGGCTCCCGGGCACCCCGCCGGGCCCGTGCGGACGGCTCACGGCGGCCAGCCGGACGGAGGCACGAGACGCCAGAGCAGCCCGACCCACGCCACCTGCCCGACGACGCCGAGCAGCACGGCCGCCGCGAGCGCCGTCCGCGGCCGCCGCGTCCGCAGGCACACCTGCGCGGTCACGGCGGCGACGGGGAAGGCGAGCAGCCCGAACCGCACGAGGCTCGTGCCGGGCTCGAGCACGGCGACGAGGTACAGGAGGTAGCCCGCGGTCCACCCGCGCAGCTCGGCGCCGAGGCGGGCGAGGGGCCGCGTGAGCAGCAGGGCGGCCAGCCCGAGCGCGACGCCGACCAGGACGACGCTCCCCCACGGGCCGAGCAGCCACCGCGCGACGTCGACCCAGGGAACGAGGGGCACCACCGCACCACGTCCGCGCCATGCGCCCTGGGTGAGCGTGTACGCGTCCGCCTGGCCAGTGACCAGCCCGGTGACGGCGGGCCACAGCAGCCCCGACAGGCCCGCGACGACCGCGAGCGCCACGACCCGGACGCGCTCCCCCGGCTGCCAGCCGGCGTCCTCGGCGGTGACCGGACCGCCGTGGCATAGCTGTGCGCGCCGGTGCTCCGCGTGGCGCTGCCAGGCGTGCGCGAGGACCGCGACCGCGACGGGCAGCGCGACCGCCCGCGTCAGCCCCAGCGCCAGCACGACCGGCACCGCGAGCAGGTACCGCCGCACGAGCAGGCACCACAGGACCGCGGCGAGCAGCAGCAGCGCGAGCGACTCGGTGTACCCCACCTGCAGCACGGGCGACGCCGCCCCGGTCGCGACGAGCGCGACCGTCGCGAGCGGCACGCGGCGCGCGACCGCGTCGGGGAGCGGCGGCACGCCCGCGCGCACGGCGGCCGCCAGGCCGAGCGCCACGGTGCGGTGGACGAGCAGCAGCGCGGCGGTCCCGAGCACGAGCGCCAGCAGCGGCGCGACGGTCGCCCACGGCGCACCGGTGACGGTCATGAGCACGCGGGCGAGCCCGGGGAACAGCGGGAAGAACGCCCACGCGTTCTGCTGCACCCTGCCGTCCGGGCCCAGCGGGAGGACGTCGGGGTACCCGTCCTCCGCGATCGTGCGGTACCAGCTCGCGTCCCACATGAGCCCCGTGTACTCGAGGTACGACGGCGACGCCGGGGTCCACAGGTTCGCGGCCTGCCGTTCGGCGACCGCCATGAGGACCCCCGCGCTCACGAGGCGAGCGGCCGCCTGCACGGCGAGCACCTGGACCCACCACGGCCAGGAGGCGGGCGACCGCCACGTGCGCGCCGCCTGCGCGGGCGCCGTGGCGGTGCTCACGCGAGACCGCGCACTGCCCGGGCGGGCGGGAGGTCGCCGCGCACGACGGCGACCATCTCGACGACCCGCCGGGTCGCCCGCACGTCGTGCGCGCGGAACACCGAGGCGCCGAGCCACGTCGCGACGGCCGTCGCCGCGAGCGTCCCCTCGAGGCGCTCCTCGACGGGGAGCCCGAGCGACTCGCCCACGAAGTCCTTGCGGCTCAGCGCCATGAGCACCGGGTGCCCGAGCGCGACGAGCGCGTCGGTCCGCCGGGTCAGGTGCAGCGAGTGCCACGTGGTCTTCCCGAAGTCGTGCGTCGGGTCGACGAGCACGGACGCCGGGTCCACGCCCGCCGCGACCGCCCGCGCCGCGGCGGCGGCGAGGGTCGCGGTCACGTCCTGGAGCACGCCGTCCCTCGGGTCGCCGCCGACGTCGACCGCACCGCCGTCGTCCGCCGGGACGCCCTCGCGCTCGGGGCGCCACGGGTACTCGGGTCGCAGCGGGTCGGTCCGCGGCGCGAGCCCCCCGGTGTGCGAGCACACGATGCCCATCCCGTGCCGTGCGGCGACCTCCACCAGGCGGGGGTCGTAGCCGGCCCACGTGTCGTTGACGAGGTCGGCGCCGGCCTCCGCCGCCGCGAGCGCGACCTCGGCTCGCCAGGTGTCGACCGAGACGGGCAGGTCGGGGAAGGCCTCGCGCACGCGCGCGACCAGCGGGACCACGCGGTCGATCTCCTCAGCGACACCGACCTCGGCCCCTCGTCCCGCGCGCACGCCGCCGATGTCGACGAGGTCCGCGCCGTCGGCGACCACGCGCTCGACCGCGGCCAGCGCGGCGTCGTCGTCGGTGGCGCGGGCAGCCGCGTAGAACGAGTCCGGCGTCCGGTTGACGACGGCCATCACGGCCGGGCGTCCCGCGGCGAGCACACGGCCGCGCAGGCGCAACGGCACGCCCGCCGGCGGGACGCCGGCGCTCACTCCGGCGC
>NZ_JACVQL010000068.1 GCF_019733465.1 Actinotalea ferrariae
ACGCGCGGCGGCGGCCAGCGCGGGCCGCAGCGCGACCAGCGCCGGCACCGCGAGCAGCGGGACGCCGAGGAAGACCCACCGCCAGCCCACGGTGTCGGAGACGAGGCCGGCGAGCGCGGGGCCCACGACGGACGGCAGCACCCAGGCCGCGGCGAACGCGGCGAAGACCCGGGGCTGGAGCCGGTCGGGGTAGACCCGGGCGACGAGCACGTACAGCGCCACGCTGAGCATGCCGCCGCCGAGCCCCTGCACGACGCGTCCCGCGACGACGGTCGGCATGGCCTGTGCGGTGCCGGCCAGCACCAGGCCCGCGACGAACAGGCCGACGCCGGTGAGCAAGGCGCGCCCGGGGCCGCCCCGGTCGCTCCACGTGCCCGAGAGGACCATGCCCACGACCGACGACGCGACGGGTGCGGCGAACGCCATGGCGTAGAGCTCGAGGCCGCCGAGGGCGGCCACGACGGTCGGCATCGTCGTCGTGACCGCGAGCGCCTCGAAGGCGTTGAGCGCGACGAGGAGCAGCATCGCCACGGTGATCGTGCGGAGGCCGCGCGCCCAGGGGGACGTCGCCTCGTCGAAGGGGCCGGCCGTGAGGACCGGGGTCGCGGCCCGGCCGGTCCGGGGGCTGGGTCCCGCGGCGGCGGCGTCGTCGGCGGGTGCGGCGTGACTCGACATCGTCCTCTCCGGGTGGGTTCGGGGTCAGGCTCCCGCGCAACGGCCCGCGGGTCGAGGGCATTCCGGGGCTGCGTTGTCTGTATCAGGACTGTACTGATACGTTGAGACAGTTCTCGGTACAAAGATGGCGGGCCCGCCCCGCCGGAGCAGGAGCCTCGCATGGAACAGCCCTTCGTCGTGGCGTTCATCGTCCTCGTCGCGGCCGGCGTGCTCGCACGGCGCGCGACACCCGCCCTCCGGCGGTCCGCGGCCCACGCCCACGCACGCCGGATCGACCTGCGCCTCGAGCCGGCCGACGAGGACGCGGTCGCGACCCGGCTGGCCCGGCGCACGTGCGCCGGCGTGCTGGCCGGTGCGGCCCTCGGCGTCCTGACCGCGGTGGTCCTCGGCCGCTCCGGCGTCGAGGACTTCGGCTGGTCGCCGACCTGGCTGTCCTTCCTCGCCTTCTTCCTCGGGACCGCGCTCGGCTCGGCGGGCGTCGCCTGGTACGAGTCGAGCCGCCCGCTGGCGGCCGGTCCGCGCGTGGCCCGGGCCACGGTGCCGAGCCACGCCGACTACGTGCCGCGGGTCGAGCGGTGGGGGGCGCGGGCGATGGCCGTCCTCTCCGCGCTCGTGGCGCTCGGCCTCGTGGTGCTCGACGGCACCGGCCTCGTCGAGCTGGGCGACCTGCCCGGGGCGCTGGTCGCCGTCACGATCGTCGGCCCGGCCCTCGCCGTGCTCGCCGACGAGCTCGCCGCCCGCTGGCTGATCGGTCGCCGTCAGGTCGCGGCGTCGCCGCTCGCGCTCGCGTGGGACGACGCCCTGCGGGCCGGCACCCTGCGCGACAGCGTCACCGTGGCGATCTGCGCGAGCGCCTTCGCGCCGTTCGTCCTGCTCGGCGTCGTCGGCGACGGGCTCGAGGGCGGGTGGCCCGCCAACCCCGGGGTCGGCGTGATCACCGGCGCGTTCCTCGTGCTGCTGCTCGTGCTCGTCGGCGTCGGCATCGCGAGCCTCGCGGTGCAGCCCGAGAAGCACTTCCGGCGCCGGCTGTGGTCGGTCGGCACGCCGGGTGCGGCCGAGGTCGCGATCGGCGGTGCGCGGTGATCCTCGCGGTGGACCCGGCATCCCACGTCCCGCCGTACGAGCAGGTCCGGGCTCAGGTGCAAGGGCTCGTCGACGCCGGGGGCCTCGCGCCCGGCACCCGCCTGCCCACCGTCCGCCGCCTCGCGGACGACCTCGGCCTGGCCGCCAACACCGTGGCGCGGGCGTACCGGGAGCTCGAGCAGTCCGGCGTCGTCGTCACGCGTGGCCGTCACGGCACCTTCGTGGCCGTGCGCGGGGTCGACCGCGAGCGCGAGGCGGCCGTCGCCGCGCAGCAGTACGTGCGCCGCCTGCGTGAGCTCGAGGTCGACGTCGACGCCGCGCTGAAGCACGTCCGGGCGGCCTTCGGCGGCTGAGCGCCGGACCGCGGCGGTCCGGCCGGACCGGACCGCCGGGCCGCTGCGGCCGGCGGCGGACGCAGTGGTCCGCCCAACCCTTACGGCCGCCCGGCCGCCGGGTGTAGGAAGTGCCCAAGGCGCCTGCCGCCGTCGCGGACGTGGCGTAGGGGGATCGACGAACCGAGGTGCCGCGATGGCCACCGTCCGCCACGTGCTGCTCCGCCCGGTCGGCCTCGCACTCGCCGTGGGGATGTCCCTCGTCGGGGTGCTCGCCCCCGCGTCGGCCGTCGAGCCGAGCGCCGAGCCCACGCCGAGCGCCGAGCCCACGCCGAGCGCGGAGCTGACGCCGAGCGCGGAGCCGACGCCGAGCGCCGAGCCGACGGCCGGCTCCGACGCCGGTGCGGCGGTCGAGCCGGCCCCGAAGGCGGACGCTGAGGCGGCTGCCGCTCCCGGGGACCTCGAGCTCACGACGTCGTCGCTCGTGGAGGCCGGGAACGGGAGGAACCAGGCGACCATCGGCGAGGTCGTCACGTGGGTGCTCCACCAGGACCTCCCGGAGGGCCAGTGGTACGACTCCGCGACGTTCGAGCTCGAGCTGCCGCCCGGGATGGAGTTCGTCGGCAAGCCTGAACCGACGCTCGAGGGCGAGTACCTCGTCACCGGTGCCGGGTACCAGCTCGACGGGACGCACCTGCGGGTCGTCGCCGAGGACGTCCTGGGCATCGGCCCGCTGGAGCTCACCGCGCAGGCCCGGTTCGTCGACCGGCCGGACGTCACGGTCGGCGGCGTCGACGGCGGCCCGCTCGTCGCCTCGCTCGAGCTCGTCCCGCAGGGCGGCACCGCGACGACCGATGCGGTGAGTGCCGGCATGCAGCTCGTCGAGCCGGATGTCACCGGCCTCACCGCGCACAACAACGGCGCGTACAGCGCAGGCCCGGGCGACACGATCGTGCTCTCGACCCGCGCCTTCAACGCCGCTGGAGCGGCCACCGCGCACGACGTCGAGATCACCACGGTCCTCGCGACGGCCTACCACCCCGCCGACCCCGAGGGTGAGCTCGCTGCGGACGGGGGCGCCGTCGGATATGGGGGCGTCGGCGTCTGGGACCTCGAGTCCCGGACGATCACCTGGCCCACCGTGAGGCTGAGCCCGGGCGGCTTCGACGAGAACTTCTTCCAGGTCCAGGTGGTCGACCCCCTGCCGCCGGACACCGCGTTCACGATCGTCGGGACCGCGTCGGGCAGCTCTCTGCCCGGCGACGTCCCGGGGGAGCGCACCGGGGCGTCCCCGGGTGCCGAGGCGCGGTACGTGGGCTCGAACGTGCTCCGGTTCGCAGGTCCGGTGGGGCTCCTGACGACGGCCGTCGAGGGCTCACCGGTGACGGTGGGCGACGTCGTGACCGTCGAGCTCAGCGCGACCGTGCCGTACGACGGCGCCTCGGACGTCACCCTCCTGGCGACGCTGCCCGAGGGCCTGGCGTACGTCGACACGGTCTTCACAGGCTGCACGGTCGGGGAGAGCTTCTGGTGCCCGGTCGGCGAGCCCGTCGCGCTGCGCGACGGCAGCACGTTCGCGTGGTTCTTCGACGAGGCCGTCCCCGAGGAGTTCGACCCCGCGGCCGAGATCAGCGTGCGGCTGCGGGTCCGCGCCGTCGGCGAGCTCGCCGTCACGCCGGGCGAGGTCCTGCGCATCACGTCGCGGCTCGCGTGGAACGCGACGGACCGGGTCGCCGCGCCGACGTCGATCGCGGACCTCGGCACGTTCGAGGCGGGCACCACCGAGGGCGGCGTCGCGGACGTGGTGGTGCGCGCGCCCGGCGGCGTGCTCGGCGGCCGGGTCCGCGTCGAGGCGCCCGACGGCGACGTCGTCGCGTACGTCGAGGGTGTCGCGCTCGACGTGACGTTCCTCGGCCGCGACCGTCGACCCGGCGGCCCGGACGACATCACGACCCGGGTGGTCACCGACGCCGCCGGCCGTTGGCAGGCGACCGGCCTGCGCCCCGGCAGCTACCGCGTGCTGGTCGACGAGGCGACGCTCCCGCCGGGCGCCGTCCCGGGCCGGGACAGCGACGGGGGAGCGCCGCTCGTGACCTACGTGCACCTCGACCCGGACCAGGTGCGCCCGCGGACCAACACGGTGCTCGGCGTCGCGCCCCTGCTGATGCGCTGAGCGCCGCCCGCCGTCGGACTCGCGGTGCCTACCGCTCGAGCCGCTGCCAGCGGCGGACCGCGAGCGCCGCGAAGACGAGGGTCATCACGGCCGGGCTGACGACGGCGACGAGGAGCGCGTGCTCCGCGAGCCAGCCGTCCGCCTGCGCACCCGGGTTGCCGAACAGGTCCCGGGTCGCGGCGACGGTCGCCGCCATGGGGTTCACCTCGGCGACCGCACCCAGCCAGCCCGGCATGGTCGACGTCGGCACGAAGGCGTTGGACAGGAAGGCGAACGGCCAGACGAGGATCTGCACCGCCATGATGACGCCGGGGTCGCGGGTCGCGAGGCCGATGAAGATGCCGAGCCACAGGAAGGCGAACCGCAGCCAGAGCAGCAGCGCCACGGCCGCGAGCGCCTCCGCGAGCGTCCCGTGCGCGCGCCACCCGACGGCGAGCCCGCACAGCAGCATGACCGCGAGGCCGAGCACCGAGCCGAGCATGTCCGCGACCGCGCGGCCGAGGACCACCCCCGACCTCGCCATGGGCAGCGACCGGAACCGGTCCGTCACGCCGCGCGACGCATCGGTCGTGACGGCGGTCATCGTCGCCTCGAGGCCGAAGACCATGGTCAGCGCGAACATGCCCGGCATGAGGAAGTCGAGGTAGTCGCCGCCGCCCGGGATCGCCATGCCGCCGCCGAGCACGTAGCCGAACATCACGACCATGAGCACGGGGAACAGCAGCCCGACGGCGAGCTGCCCCGGTTGGCGCCGCCAGTGCTGGAGGTCCCGCACGGCGATCGTCCAGCCGTCGGCGAGCGCCCAGCCGAGGCGTCCGAGCGCCGGCGCGCGCTGGTCCGCGGGGTCGATCACGGTCGTCGTCATGCCGCCACCTCCGTCTGCTGGGCTGCCTCGGCCGGTCGGCCGGTGATCCGCAGGTAGGCCTCGTCGAGCGTCGGCCGGCGCAGGCCGACGTCGACCACCGCCAGACCGGCGTCGTCGAGCGCGCGGACCACCGCGGTGAGCGCGGCCATCCGGTCGGCGACGGGCGCGGTGACCAGGCCCGGCCGGTCCTCCGGCTGCTGGACCGGGGTGCCGGTCGCCGCCGCGACGACGCGTGCCGCCTCGCCGCGCCGGTCCTCCGCGACGACGACGTCGATCCGGTCGCCGCCGATCGCAGCCTTGAGCTCGTCGGGCGTGCCGCTCGCGACGACGCGGCCGCCGTCGAGCACGCACACCTGGTCCGCGAGCCGGTCGGCCTCCTCGAGGTGCTGGGTCGTCAGCACGACCGTCACGCCCTGGCCCGCCAGCCCGCGCACGGCCGCCCACACGTCGAGGCGTCCCTGCGGGTCGAGCCCCGTCGTCGGCTCGTCGAGCAGCAGCACGTCGGGGGAGACGAGGAGACCTGCGGCGAGGTCGAGCCGGCGCCGCATGCCGCCCGAGAAGGTCTGGACGGGCCGGTCGGCGGCCTCGGTCAGGCCGAACCGCTCGAGCATGGCGTCCGCGCGGCGGCGCGCCTCGGCCTTCCCGAGGTGGTGGAGGCGGCCGAACATCACGAGGTTCTGGCGGGCGCCGAGCACCTCGTCCACCGCTGCGTGCTGGCCGACGAGGCCGATCCGGCGCCGCACCGCGTCCGGCTCGCGGACGACGTCGTGCCCCGCGACGCGCACCTCGCCGCCGTCGGGCCGCAGGAGCGTCGAGACGATCCGGACGGTCGTCGTCTTCCCGGCCCCGTTGGGGCCGAGGAGGGCCAGGACCGTGCCGGGCGGCGCGGCGAGGTCGACGCCGTCGAGCACCGTGCGGCCGCCGAACGTCTTGCGGAGCCCGCGCACGAGCACCGCGGCCTCGGCGCCGCCGCCGGCGGTCTGGTCGCGCGCGGTCTGGTCGCGGGCGGTCGGGCCGACGGGTGCGGCCCTGGGGGGAGTGGGTGGAGCTGCCATGACGTCCTCGCCTCCTCGATTCCGTACGGTGTACGGATCTGCATGCCGACGCTAACGTACGCCGTACGGAGATAGCAAGGGCGAGGATGGCGGCATGACGCAGCTGACGGGTGCGGGCGACCCCGCGCGGAGCATGGCCCTGCTGTGGCGCGAGAGGTCGGCGCCGCCGCCCGCCCCGGCGCGCCCCGGCCCGAAGCCCGGCCTCGACGTCGACCGCATCGTCACGGCGGCGGTCGCGCTCGCCGACGACGAGGGGGTCGCGGGCCTGTCGATGCGGCGCGTCGCGGACCGCCTCGGCG
The DNA here is from genome assembly GCF_019733465.1 of Actinotalea ferrariae. Lineage (GTDB taxonomy): Bacteria > Actinomycetota > Actinomycetes > Actinomycetales > Cellulomonadaceae > Actinotalea > Actinotalea ferrariae_A. The sequence goes on from NZ_JACVQL010000068.1 coordinate 6,483, forward strand.
TCGCGCCCATGTCGCTGTACACGCACGTGCCCGGCAGGGGGGAGCTCGTCGACCTCATGGTCGACGCGGCGCTCGGCGAGAGCTACGGGCCCGGTGGGCCCGCATCAGGCCCCTGGCCGGCCGAGATGGGGTGGCGCGACCGTCTCGAGCGCGTGGCGCGCGACGCGTGGGACGTGCACGTGCGGCACCCGTGGGTGCTGCGCATCGCGACCGGCCGGCCGCCGCTGGGGCCGAGCATCATGGCCAAGTACGAGCGCGAGCTCTCGGCCGTCGACGGCATCGGCCTCGACGAGCTCGCCATGGACTCCGTCGTGACCTTCGTCAACGGCTTCGTCAGCGGCACCGTCGTCGGGCTGATCGAGAAGGAGGAGGCGGAGCGGCTGACAGGCGTGACCGAGCTCCAGTGGTGGGAGGCGACGGCGCCCTACGTCGGGCAGGTGTTCGACCCCGAGCGCTTCCCGACGGTCGCGCGGGTCGGCCCGGTCGCGGGCGAGGCGCTGCAGGCCGCGTACGACCCGCACCACGCCTTCACCTTCGGGCTCGAGCGCGTCCTCGACGGGGTCGAGGCGCTCGTCCGCGCGTCGGCTCAGCGCGCGTAGCGCTCGACGAACGCCGCGAGCACCTTGGGCGGGTCGTCCACGACGGCGCCCGTGACCTGGTCGATCACGGTGCCCAGCTCCTCGGGCGGGAAGTAGCCGGCGTGCCGGTAGACCTCGACGCGGGCCACGAGGCCCGGCACGTCGAGCTCGGGGTGGAACTGCGTCGCGTAGAGGTTGCGGCGCACGCGGAACGCCTGGACCGGGCAGCCCGGCGAGCTCGCGAGGACGACCGCGCCCGGCGGGGGCACGCGGACCGCCTCCTTGTGCCCGACGAACGCGTCGAAGGTCGGCGGGAGGTGCGCGAAGACCGGGTCCTCGCGGCCCGCCTCCGTGAGCGTGACGGTGACGCTGCCCACCGGCTCGCCGTACGTCCGGTCGATCACGCCGCCCTGGTGCACGCCCAGCGTGCCGACGCCGTAGCAGGCGCCGAGGAAGGGGAAGTCGCGCGCGACGACCTCGTCGAGCAGCCCGTGCAGCTCCGCCTCGACGCGGTGCTGGACGGCGGACTTCTCCTCGGGCGGGTCGCTCGCGTTGAACGGGCTGCCGCCGACGACGACGCCCGACCAGTCGTCGAGGTCGACGGGCGGGAGCGGGCCGGCCTCGAGCCGGACGCGCCGGATCTCCCGCTCCGGGTCGAGGCCGCCGAACCGGGCGATCGCCTCGAGCTCGCCGTCCGCCGCCGCGTCGTCGGCACGAGTGCTGAGCAGCAGGAACGGCTTCACCCGCCGAAGCGTAGGTCGCCACCGTGGACGCCGCACCGGGAGGTCCCACGCGGATCGGACGTCCGGCACCCCTGGCGGTATCCGCCCGGATGGCGTAACGTTGCACGTGAAGTTGCTGTGCTTGCACGTCTCGAGTGCGCCCGGCCTGCTGGCCAGGCGCATTTTCCTTACCAGGAGCGGACGACGAACACCGCGCTCGATGCGGCCCCGCAGTTGCGGGACCGTCCCCAGACTCCTGAAGGAGACCAGCCATGGCTACTGGCACCGTGAAGTGGTTCAACGCCGAGAAGGGCTTCGGCTTCATCGCCCCCGACGAGGGCGGCGCCGACGTCTTCGCCCACTACTCCGCGATCGCGACGAGCGGCTACCGCTCGCTCGAGGAGAACCAGAAGGTCGAGTTCGAGGTCAAGCAGGGCCCCAAGGGCCCGCAGGCCGACAACATCCGCCCGCTCTGATCCTCGCGGACACACGCTTCCCCCGGCGGGCCGCCTCGTAGCACGAGGCCGCACCGCCTGAGAGAGCATCCCGAGAGCCCCGGTCCCCTGTGGACCGGGGCTCTCGTGCGTCCGGGGGACGTGCGGCCGGGGGACGCGCGTCCGGGGCGCCTCACATGTTGAGGTTGCTCGCAGGGTCGTCAGCGGTCGGGTTGGGCTGGGCCGGCATCGACCGCAGCCCGTAGGCGTCGCCGTCGTCGCCCAGGTCGCCCTCGCCGCCCTCGCGGACCTCGTCGATCGACGGGTCGGTGCGCGCGTCGGGCGCGTCGCCCGACGGGGACTCGGCCCCGCTCTCGACGGGTCCGGCGAGCGAGCGCAGCTCGTCCGCGCGCGTCTGGGCCTCGGTCCGTGGTGCGTCGTCGTGCGTCCCGTGGGACATGGGGTCTCCGATCTGTCGTGGCCCGTGCAGGGCCTCGTCCCCGAACGGTAGGACCGGACGCGCGGACCGGCGCGCCGAGCGTCCGGCGGCCGTGCGGGTGACCTCGGCCGGATCGCCCGCGCGCCTGGTGCAAGGACCGGGCAGGTCACGACACAGTGCTGGTACCGGCAGGTACCGGGAGCCACCGGTAGGTACTGCCTGCCGGCCGCCACCGGCACGTGCCGGCACCGTGACGCAGCAGGATGGAGCACCCGTGCGCGACGACGCCTGGTTCGACGCGCTCTTCCGCGCGCACTCGACCGCCGTGCACCGCTACATGGTCCGCCGTGCCCCCGCCGACGACGCGCAGGACCTCACGGCCGAGGTGCTCGCGACCGCGTGGCGGCGCCGCGACGACGTGCCCGAGGGCGCCGAGCTGCCGTGGCTCTACCGGACCGCCGCGTTCGTGCTGGCGAACCACCGCCGCAAGGGGCGGCCGGTCCCCGTCGAGCACGTGCCCGAGGAGGCGGACGACGACGCCGACCCGGCCCGGCTCGCGGTCACGGACGACGAGGTCCGGCGGGTGCTCGCGGTGCTGAGCCCACGCGACCGGCGGATCCTGCTGCTGCACGCGTGGGAGGGCCTCGACGGCGGGCAGCTCGCGGCGGTGCTCGGGATCAGCCGGGGCGGCGCGGACGCCGCCCTCTCACGGGCGCGGGCGCGTCTGCGCGAGGCCTGGGCTGCGGGCGACGAGGCAGCGGCCGGGCCGGCCGACGACGGTGCGGCGGGTGCAAGGTCCGGCCTGGACGCCACACAAGCACGGTGAGGGACCGCGCCCCGGAGGGCGGCGGTCCCAGCGCACGCGGACGGCGAGGCCGCCGCACCAGCCAGGAGGTCCCAGTGGACGAGAACGACCGCAGCCCGAGCGCAGGCGCCGACGGAGGCGCCGACGACGTCGCCGAGGCGCGGCTGCGCGCCGCCGACCCGGCCGCGACCGCGGTCCCGGACGAGCGGGCGC
>NZ_JACVQL010000069.1 GCF_019733465.1 Actinotalea ferrariae
GGGCCGTCGTCGGCCGCGGCCAGCAGCTCGGCGAGCAGGCCGACGACGCGCGCGGCGGGTTCGCGCAACCCCTGCCCGGGGTGTGCGCCGATGCCGAGCAGCCCGTCGAGGACGACGTCGGCGGCGAACGCCTCGGCGAGCGCGTCACCGAGCCACACGCGGTCCCCCGGCGCACCCTCCACCACCGCGACCACGCGCCCCCGCGCGGCGCGGAGCGCCGCCAGCCCGCCCTCGTGCACGGTCGCCGTCGTCGTCACCGCGCACACGCGCACGCCGTACCGGGCGAGCAGGGCGAGCGCGTGGAGCGCGTCCCCGCCGTTGCTCCCCGAGCCGACCAGGGCGACGACACCCGCGCCGGCCACCCGGCCGCGCTCGCGGCGCAGCTCGCTGCGCACCACGTGGCACAGCGCCGTCGCCGCATGGTGCATGAGGCCGCCGCCGAACCCGCGCTCCTGCGCCAGCAGCGGTGCCTCGGCGGCGCGGACGTCGGCCGCGCGGAACGCCTCGATCATGGGCTCATCCTCCTCCGGCGACGGGCCCGGCGCCTCCGCCGCCGGCGCACGCCCGGTGCGTAGACTCGGGACTCGATGACACCGAGCGCCGGCAGGACCTCGTCGGACCGCTCCGCGCGGCTCGCCCAGGAGGCGCGCGAGCGCATCCTGGTGCTCGACGGCGCCTGGGGGACCATGCTTCAGCGCGCGCATCTCGACGAGGCCGCGTTCCGGTTCGAGGGCGCCGACCCCGACCGCGCCTACGAGGGCAACTTCGACCTCCTCCAGCTGACCCGCCCCGAGCTGCTCGCGGACATCCACCGCGCCTACCTCGACGCCGGTGCCGACATCACGAGCACCAACACGTTCAACAGCAACGCCGTCTCGCAGGCGGACTACGGCACCGAACGCCTCGTGCCGGCCATGAACGAGGCCGCGGCGCGGATCGCGCGCGCGGCCGCGGACGAGGCCGAGGCGCGCGACGGCCGGCCCCGCTGGGTGGCGGGCGCCGTCGGGCCGACCAACCGCACCGCGTCGCTCTCGCCCGACGTCGAGCGGCCGGGCTTCCGGAACGTGACGTTCGACCAGCTCGCCGTCGCGTACGAGGAGCAGGTGGTCGCCCTGATCCGCGGCGGCGCGGACCTCGTCCTCGTCGAGACGGTCTTCGACACCCTGAACGCCAAAGCAGCCCTGTTCGCGTGCGAGGAGGCCTTCGCCGCGACGGGCCGGCGCCTGCCGATCATGCTCTCGGGGACCATCACCGACCAGAGCGGCCGCACCCTCTCGGGCCAGACGCCCGAGGCCTTCGCGATCAGCACCGAGCACGCCGACCTCTTCTCGGTCGGCCTCAACTGCGCGCTCGGCCCGGAGCCGCTGCACCCCTACCTCCGTGAGCTCGGCGAGGCGAGCACCGCGCTCGTCTCGACCCACCCGAACGCGGGCCTGCCGAACGCCTTCGGCGAGTACGAGGAGACGCCCGAGCAGATGGCTGAGGTGCTCGGCCGGTTCGCGCGCGAGGGCCTGCTCAACGTCGTCGGCGGCTGCTGCGGCACGACGCCGGAGCACATCCGCGCCTTCGCGGACGCCGTCGCGGGCGTGCCGCCCCGCGTGCCGCCGCCGCCGTCGCCCCACCTGCGTCTCTCGGGCCTCGAGCCGTTCGTCCTCACGCCCGAGACGAACTTCGTCAACGTGGGCGAGCGCACCAACATCACCGGCAGCCCGCGCTTCCAGAAGGCGGTCCTCGCAGGGGACGACGCCGCCATGGTCGCGATCGCGGCACAGCAGGTCGCGGGCGGCGCGCAGCTCGTCGACGTCAACGTGGACGACGGCATGCTCGACGGTCCCGAGACGATGGCGCGGTTCCTCGACCTGCTCGCGGTCGAGCCCGACATCGCGCGCGTGCCTGTGATGATCGACTCCTCCGACTGGACGGTCCTCGAGGCGGGGCTGCGGCGCGTGCAGGGCAAGGGCGTCGTCAACTCGCTCTCGCTCAAGGACGGCGAGGAGGCGTTCCTCGACCGCGCGCGCCGCGTGCGTCGCTACGGCGCCGCGGTCGTCGTCATGGCCTTCGACGAGCAGGGGCAGGCGGACACGCTCGAGCGGCGCACCGAGATCTGCGCACGCGCCTACCGCCTGCTCACCCAGGACGCGGGGCTGCCCCCGCAGGACGTGATCTTCGACCCCAACGTCCTCACGGTCGCGACCGGCATGAGCGAGCACGACCGGTACGCGCGCGACTTCATCGAGGCCGTGCGGTGGATCAAGGGCAACCTGCCCGGTGCGCTGACCAGCGGCGGCATCAGCAACGTCTCGTTCTCGTTCCGCGGCAACAACCACGTCCGCGAGGCGATGCACGCGGTGTTCCTCTCGCACGCGATCGCCGCCGGGCTGGACATGGGCATCGTCAACGCGGGGATGCTGACGGTCGAGAGCGAGATCGACCCCGTGCTCCGCGAGGCGGTCGAGGACGTGGTCCTCGCGCGCCGGCCGGACGCCACCGAGCGCCTGCTCGCGCTGGCCGAGACCTACAAGGCGGTCCGCAAGGACGCGCCCGAGCAGCAGGCCTGGCGCGAGCTGCCGGTCGGCGACCGCCTCGCGCACGCCCTGATCAACGGCATCGTCGAGCACGTCGTCGACGACGCCGAGGAGGCGTACCGCGAGCTCGGCTCACCGCTGCAGGTGATCGAGGGACCGCTGATGGCGGGCATGGACGTCGTCGGGGACCTGTTCGGGGCCGGGAAGATGTTCCTGCCCCAGGTCGTGAAGTCGGCACGCGTCATGAAGGCCGCCGTCGCGCACCTCACCCCCTACCTCGAGGCCGAGAAGGCGGCGCGCGAGGCCGCCGGCGAGATCGAGGCGCAGGGCAAGGACGGCAAGGGCACGGTCGTCATGGCCACGGTCAAGGGCGACGTGCACGACATCGGCAAGAACATCGTCGGCGTCGTCCTCGCCTGCAACGGTTACACGGTGCACGACCTGGGCGTCATGGTCCCGGCCGAGAAGATCCTCGCCGCGGCCGCCGAGCTGGGCGCGGACGTCATCGGCGCGTCCGGCCTCATCACCCCGAGCCTGCACGAGATGGTCGCCCTCGCCGCCGAGATGCGGCGCCAGGACCTGCGCACCCCCCTGCTCATCGGCGGCGCGACGACGAGCCGGGCTCACACCGCCGTCAAGATCGACCCGGCCTACCCGCACACCGTCGTGCACGTCGCCGACGCGTCGCGCGCCGTGGGCGTCGTCGCCGACCTGCTCGCCCGGCCGGACGAGATCGCCGCACGCGTCGCGGTCGAGTACGAGGCGCTGCGCGGACGGCACCGGGAGAAGGACCACGCCCTCGTCCCGCTCGAGGAGGCCCGGCGCCGAGCCACCCGGGTGACCCCGCCCAGCCCGCCCGCGCCCCGCGAGCCCGGCCGCCACGTCGTCCGGCCGACGATCGCCGAGCTCATCGAGGTCATCGACTGGACGCCCCTGTTCACGAGCTGGGAGCTCCGCGGCACCTACCCCCGCATCCTCGACGACCCCCGCCAGGGCGAGCAGGCCCGCTCGCTCTTCGCCGACGCGACCGCGCTGCTCGACCGGGTCGTCGCCGAGGGCCTCCTGCGCGCCGAGGGCGTCGTCGGCCTGTGGCCGGCCCGCCGCGTGGGCGACGACATCGAGGTGCACGACGTCCGCCCGCCCGCGGGCCCCGCCGCCCCCGTCGCCGTGCTGCACACGCTGCGCCAGCAGCGGGAGCGCGCCGGGGACCTCACCGCGCTGGCCGACTACGTGGCGCCCGCGGGCGACCACGTCGGCGGGTTCGCCGTCGCCATCCACGGCGCCGAGGAGCTCGCGGCGGGCTACGAGGCGGCGGGCGACGACTACACCGCGATCCTCGTCAAGGCGGTCGCCGACCGCCTCGCCGAGGCCTTCGCCGAGTGGCTCCACCGCGAGGTCCGCACGCGCCTATGGGGGTACACGCCGGACGAGGCCCTCGACGTGACCGACCTCGTGCGCGAGCGCTACGCGGGCATCCGGCCCGCGCCCGGCTACCCGGCGCAGCCCGACCACACCGAGAAGGCCACGCTGTTCGCGCTCCTGGGTGCGGACGAGGTCGGCCTCGAGCTGACGACGTCGTTCGCGATGACGCCGCCGTCGGCCGTCTCCGGCATCTACCTCGGGCACGCCGAGGCGAAGTACTTCGCGCTCGGGCGCATCGGCCGGGACCAGGTCGTCGACTACGCGGCGCGCAAGGGCTGGACGCTCGAGGAGGCCGAGCGCTGGCTCGCGCCGAACCTCGGCTACGACCCAGTCTGACCGTCTCGCGGTGCCTCGGGCACCATCCGTCGAATCGTTTAGATTGGGCGCATGCGATTCGGACACTTCATCCCCCAGGGCTGGCGCTTCGACCTCACCGGCATCGCGCCGGCAGACCAGTGGGCGGTGATGCGAGACCTCGTCCAGCGCGCCGACGAGGGCGCGGCCTGGGACTCCGTGTGGGTCTACGACCACTTCCACACGACGCCCGAGCCCAGCGAGGAGGCCACGCACGAGGCGTGGACGCTCATGGCGGCGTTCGCAGCGGCGTCGTCGCGCCTGCGCCTCGGCCAGATGTGCACGTGCATGGCGTACCGCAACCCCGCCTACCTCGCGAAGGTCGCGGCGACGGTCGACGTCGTCTCGGGCGGCCGGGTCGAGATGGGCATCGGCGCAGGCTGGTACGAGCACGAGTGGCGCGCGTACGGCTACGGCTTCCCGCGCGCGGGCGAGCGCATCGCGATGCTCGACGAGGGCGTGCAGATCATGAAGCAGGCGTGGGAGACGGGTGAGGCCACCCTGGACGGCAAGCACTACCAGGTCTCCGGCGCGCAGGTGTACCCGCAGCCCCTGCAGGAGGGCGGCATCCCGTTCTGGATCGCGGGCGGCGGCGAGAAGAAGACGCTGCGCATCGCCGCGAGGTACGCGCAGTACACGAACTTCGACGGCACGCCCGAGGGCTTCGCGCGCAAGTCCGCGATCCTCGAGGAGCACTGCCGCGACGTCGGCACCGACTTCGGCGCCATCACGCGCTCGGCCAACTACAACGTCGTCACCGGCCGCACCCAGGCCGACGTCGACGCGAAGCTCGACTGGGTCGCGGAGCACTACCGCGCGTCGCTGAGCCCCGAGAAGGCCGCCGAGGTCGACGCGTCGTTCCGCTCGGGCCCGCTCGTCGGCACGCCCGAGCAGGTCGTCGAGAAGCTCCGCGAGCTCGAGCGCCTCGGCATGACCTACGCGATCACGTACTTCGCCGACGCCGCCTACGACCGCTCGAGCATCGAGCTCTTCGAGTCCGAGGTGATCGCCGCCCTCCAGGGCTGACCCGCGCGGTCCCGCCTCCGCATCGAGGACGCACGCGTGGACGTGCGGCCTCGGTGCGGAGGTGAGACCTCGGTGCAGCGGCTCAGGCGGGGTCGCGCTCCGCGATCGCGACCGCGGACGCGATGCCGGCGTCGTGCGAGAGCGACAGGTGGAAGCGGTCGATCCCGAGCTCGGCGGCGCGCGCCGCGACGGTGCCGATGATCTCGACCTCGGGCGGACCGCCGAGCACGCGGCGCACGGTCGCGTCCTGCCAGCTCATGTTGCCCGGTGCGCCGAGCGCCTTGGCGATCGCCTCCTTGGCCGCGAACCGTGCCGCGAGCGACGACGCGGGCAGGTCGCGCTCCTCGGGCGTGAAGAGCTTCTCGCGCAGGCCGGGCGCCCGGTCGAGCGTCGCCATGAACCGGGCGACGTCGACCACGTCGATCCCGACGCCGACGATCACGCGCCGGCCCCGGCCGGGAGCCCGCCCGACGCGCTCACTCGACCGCGCTCACTCGACCGCGCTCACTCGACCGTGACGGACTTCGCCAGGTTGCGCGGCTGGTCGACGTCGAGCCCCTTCGCCGTGGCGAGCTCGAGCGCGAAGATCTGCAGCGGCACGACGGCGACCAGCGGCGCGAGCAGCGTCGGCGTGCGCGGCACGAAGAACGCCTCGTCCGCGAAGGGCAGCACGTCCGTGTCGCCCTCCTCCGCGATCACCAGCGTCCGCGCGCCACGCGCCCGGATCTCCTGGATGTTCGAGATCACCTTGCTGTGCAGCGAGTCCCGGCCGCGCGGCGACGGCACGATGATGAAGACCGGCTGGCCCTCCTCGATGAGCGCGATCGGCCCGTGCTTGAGCTCGCCGGCCGCGAAGCCCTCGGCATGGATGTACGCGAGCTCCTTGAGCTTGAGCGCACCCTCCATCGCGACGGGGTAGCCGACGTGGCGCCCGAGGAACAGCACCGACGACGCGTCGGCCATCGACCGCGCGACCTCGCGCACGCGCCCCGCGCCGTCGATCACGGCCTGGATCTTCTCGGGCAGCTCACGCAGCTCGTCGAGCGTCTGCGCGATCTCGTCGGGGAACTTGGTGCCGCGCAGCTGCGCGAGGTACAGGCCCAGCAGGTAGGCCGCGGTGATCTGCGCGAGGAACGCCTTGGTCGACGCGACCGCGACCTCGGGACCCGCGTGCGTGTAGAGGACGGCGTCGGACTCGCGCGGGATGGTCGACCCGTGCGTGTTGACGATGGCGAGCACCGTCGCCCCCTGCTCGCGCGCGTGCCGCACCGCCATGAGCGTGTCCATGGTCTCGCCGGACTGCGAGACCGCCACGACGAGCGTCTTGGAGTTGACGACCGGGTCGCGGTAGCGGAACTCGTGCGCCAGCTCGACCTCGACCGGGATCCGGCACCAGTGCTCGATCGCGTACTTGGCCACCTGGCCCGCGTAGGCCGCGGTGCCGCACGCGATGACGATGATCTTGTCGATCTGGCGCAGCACGGCCTCGTCGACGCGGACCTCGTCGAGCACGAGCCGGCCGGACGTGTCCGTGCGGCCCAGCAGGGTGTCGGCGACGGCGTGCGGCTGGTCGTGGATCTCCTTGTCCATGAACGACGCGAAGCCGCCCTTTTCGGCGGCCGCGGCGTCCCAGTCCACCGTGAACCGCCGGGGCTCCACGTGCGCGCCGTCGAAGTCGACCACCGACACGTCGTCGGGCGTGATCGTCACGACCTGGTCCTGGCCGAGCTCCATCGCCTCACGCGTGTGGGCGATGAAGGCGGCGACGTCGGAGCCGAGGAAGTTCTCGCCCTCGCCGAGCCCGACCACGAGCGGCGAGTCGTGCCGGGTCCCGACGACGACGTCGGGGGCGTCGGCGTGGACGGCCAGCAGCGTGAACGTGCCGTGCAGGCGCTTCGCGACCGACCGCATGGCACCGGTCAGGTCGCCGACCTCCTCGAACGCGCCCCCCAGGAGGTGGGCGACGACCTCGGTGTCCGTCTCGCTCGTCATCCGCGTGCCGGCCGCCTCGAGCTCGGCCCGCAGCGTGGCGAAGTTCTCGATGATGCCGTTGTGGATGACGGCGATCCGGCCGTCCGCCGAGACGTGCGGGTGCGCGTTCACGTCGTTCGGCGCGCCGTGGGTCGCCCAGCGCGTGTGGCCGATGCCCGCCGTCGCTGGCGGCATGGGGTGCGCCTCGAGCTGCTCGGTGAGGTTCACGAGCTTGCCGGCCTTCTTGGCGGTCGCGAGGCCGTCGTCGGTGACCAGTGCGACGCCGGCCGAGTCGTAGCCCCGGTACTCGAGCCGCGCGAGGCCGCCCATCACGACGTCGAGCGCGCGCCCGTTCGCCTGCTGCGCTCCGACGTATCCCACGATTCCGCACATGGGCGAGAGTCTAGGTGCTGCGCCCCGCCCGGCCGGGGCAGGGGCTCGACGCGCCGCTGTGACGTCCGGCGCCTGCGGCGTGCGCCGCGGACGGGCAGAATGCGCGCGTGGCAGAACCAGCGCTGGCCCCGTCGACGCCCTACGTGGAGCTCGACCGTGAGGCGTGGAGCCGCCTGTCGGCCTCGACCCCCCTGCCCCTGACCGACGAGGACGTCGCGCGCCTGCGTGGCCTCGGCGACCCGATCGACCTGGCCGAGGTCGACGTCGTCTACCGGCCGCTCTCGCGCCTGCTCGCGCTCTACGTCAACGCCACGACGGCGCTGCACGCGGCGTCGTCGACCTTCCTGCGCGAGGCCCCCGCGCGCACGCCCTACGTCATCGGCGTCGCCGGGTCCGTCGCGGTCGGCAAGTCGACCACCGCGCGCGTGCTGCGCGAGCTCATGGCGCGCTGGCCCGAGACCCCCCGCGTCGAGCTCGTGACGACCGACGGGTTCCTGCACCCCAACCGCGAGCTCGAGCGCCGCGGCCTGATGGAGCGCAAGGGCTTCCCCGAGTCCTACGACCGCCGCGCCCTCCTGCGCTTCATCGCGGCCGTCAAGGCGGGCCGGTCCGAGGTGCGGGCGCCGGTCTACTCCCACCTGTCCTACGACATCGTCCCGGACGAGCACGTCGTCGTCCGACGGCCCGACGTCCTCATCGTCGAGGGGCTCAACGTGCTGCAGCCCGCGCGGGCCACGGCCGCGGGGGGCACGAGCATCGCCGTGAGCGACTTCTTCGACTTCTCGATCTACGTCGACGCACGGACCTCCGACGTCCGGCAGTGGTACGTCGACCGCTTCCTTCGGCTGCGCCAGACGGCGTTCGCCCGCCCCGAGTCGTTCTTCCACCGCTTCGCGTCGCTCACCGACGAGGAGGCCGTCGCGCGCGCCGAGCAGATCTGGGACTCGATCAACGCCCCCAACCTCGAGCAGAACATCCTGCCGACGCGCGGCCGCGCGACGCTCGTGCTGCGCAAGGGGGCCGACCACTCGGTCGAGCGGGTCCGGCTGCGCAAGCTGTGAGCAAGCGCGGAGACCTCGGCCCCGCCGGTCGGACGGACCGAGCCGTCACTCCGAGGACGCGGTGACCGGCTGCGCCGGCTCTGCCTGGTCCGGAGCGGTCACCCGACGTCGCCCCCGGCGGCCCCGCAGCAGGACGAAGCGCTTGATCAGGGGGTCGATCGCGAGCCCGAGCAGGATGCCGCCGACCACGCCGACGACGACCCCGAGCAGCGGCTGGTCCTTGAGGACGTGGCCGGCGCCGATCCCCAGCATCACCGAGTACAGCGCCCAGGTGACCGCCGCGATCGCCGCGAGGATCGAGAAGCGCACGCGGTTGAACCCGACGGCACCCGCCGTCATGTTGACCGCGACGCGGCCGATCGGCACGTACCGCGCCGCGATGATGAAGGCGGCGCCGCGCTCGGCAAGCGCTCGCTCGGCCCACCCGACGGCGCGCTGCGCGGCCGCCCCGCGCATGAAGCGCAGGTTCCGCACGGGTACCCGGCGTCCGATCGAGTAGGCGATCTGGTCACCGGTGAACGCGCCGGCGGCGCCCACGGCCCCGACGATCCAGAGGTTCGGCTCGCCCGTGCTGACCGAGAGCGAGGCGAGCGCGATGACGATCGACTCGCTCGGGATCGGCGGGAAGAAGCCGTCGATCGTCGCGACGGTGTACAGGGCGAGGAAGACGAGCGGCGACCCGACGAGCGCGAACACCCACTCGGTGATCGCTGTCAGCAGGTCGGCCACGCGAAGGTCCCCGTCTCTCGTCGCCCTCGCGGGCCGTGCGGCGGCACGTGGTCCGTGCTCGTGCGTGCTCGTGCGTGCTCGTGCTTACCCGTGCGATCTCGCCCGTGTCGTCACGCTAGAGCCACGGACGGGCCGGGCGGAATGGGTGATCACCCTGACCGGCCCCCGGTCACCCGGTCGGGCGGCCCGGACGGTGCCGTCGCCCCCTCCAGGTCCCGGCACCGTCCGACCGTCCGGCCGTGCACGACGATCCTCCCGCCCGGCCGACGCCGGCGTCGTCCGCCTCCCGGATGATCCACGCCCCCCTCCTAGGGATGAGGTCGTGGACCCGGGCTCGCACCTCAGGGCAGCGTGAAACCCAGCTCGCATGCCGCCTCGTGCGGCGTCGCCGCCGCCCAGCGCGCCGCCTCCGCGGCCGAGCACAGCGACCGCATCTCGGCCGAGTCGACGTACAGGCGCCCCGCGAGGTGGTCCGTCTCGTGCTGCACGATCCGGGCGGGCCAGCCCGTGAGCACCTCGTCGACCTGGGCGCCGTCCGCGTCGAGCGCCCGCAGCCGCACGCTGCGCCAGCGCGCGGTGACCGCCTGCCAGCCGTGCACGCTGAGGCAGCCCTCGTAGAAGGCGACGCGCTCGTCGCCCACCGGCTCGTACGCGGGGTTGACGAGCACACGGAAGGGGACCGGACGCCGCTCGCGCGCTGCGGCCGCCTCGTCGTCGACGGGCCACTCGTCCTGCACGACGGCGATCGCGACGCCGAGCCCGACCTGCGGGGCGGCGAGCCCGACCCCGGGCGCGGCGAGCATCGTCACGCGCATCGCCTCGAGGAGGCGGGCCAGGAGTCGCTCGCCGAGCTGCCCCTCGTAGGGCGCCGCCGGCCGCCGGAGCACCGGGTGCCCGGCCTGGACGATCGGCAGCGGGAGCGGACCGTCGAGCAGACGCTCGACCTCGTCGCGGAGGCCGCCGACGTCAGCCGTGGTCACAGCGCCAGACGCTCCCGCACGACGTCGGCCAGCCGCTGCGCGACCCTGTCCGCGTGGTCCTGGTCGGCCGCCTCCACCATGACGCGCACCACGGGCTCCGTCCCCGAGGGGCGCAGCAGCACCCGGCCCGACGAGCCGAGCTCACGCTCGGCCTCGCCGACGGCCGAGAGCACGCCCTCGTCCGAGCCGGCCCGCGTGCGGTCCACGCCCTTGACGTTGAGGAGCACCTGGGGCAGCCGCGGCACCGACGACGCGAGGTCCGCGAGGGACCGTCCCGTGCCGGCGACGCGCGCCGCGAGCTGCAGCGCGGTCAGCGTGCCGTCGCCCGTGGTCGCGTGCGCCGCCATGATGAGGTGGCCCGACTGCTCGCCGCCGAGGCTGAAGGCACCCTTGCGCATCGCCTCGAGCACGTACCGGTCGCCGACGCCCGTCTGGACCGTGGTGATCCCGGCCTCGCCCATCGCGAGCTGGAGCCCGAGGTTGCTCATGACCGTGATGACGAGCGTGTCCTGCGCGAGCTCGCCGCGCTCGCGCAGCGCCACGGCGAGGATGCCCATGATCTGGTCGCCGTCGACGAGCGCGCCCGTGTGGTCGACCGCGAGGCAGCGGTCGGCGTCGCCGTCGAACGCGACACCCAGGTCCGCACCCGCTGCCACGACGGCCGCCTGCAGCTGCTCGGGGTGCGTCGAGCCGCACTTCTCGTTGATGTTGCGCCCGTCGGGCGACGCGTTGATGACGACGACGTCCGCGCCCGCCGCGCGCAGGGCGGCCGGCCCGACCTCGCTGGCGGCGCCGTTGGCGCAGTCCACCGCGATGCGCAGCCCGGTGAGGGAGTCGGCACCGCCGGGCAGCGTCGAGACGAGGTGGTCGACGTAGAGGCTGCCGGACGCGCCGTCCATGGTGATCCGACCGACGGCCGCGCCCACGGGGCGCTCCCAGTCCTCACGCATGCGGGCCTCGATCGCGTCCTCGACGTCGTCCGGCAGCTTCTGGCCGCCGCGCGCGAAGAACTTGATCCCGTTGTCCGGCATCGGGTTGTGCGACGCCGAGAGCATCACGCCCAGGTCGACGCCGAGCGCCCCGGTCAGGTGCGCGACGGCCGGGGTGGGCAGCACCCCGACGTTGACGACGTCGACGCCCGCGCTCGCGAGGCCCGCGGCGACGGCCGCGGACAGGAACTCGCCCGAGGCGCGGGGGTCCCGGCCGATGACGGCCCGCGGGCGGTGCCCCTCGAAGGCGCCGGTCGAGCCCAGCACGTGCGCCGCCGCGACGGAGACGTCGAGCGCGAGCTCGGCGGTGACGTCACGGTTGGCCACGCCACGCACACCGTCGGTACCGAACAACCGACCCATGAGACCTCCTCGTCGAGCACCGACTGTTCCACACCGGCCCACGACGGGGTCCGGTGGCCGTGACGACCGACGGCCCCGATGGTGACCATCGGGGCCGTCGGTGGAACGGTCTGTCAGCGCTTGGAGTACTGGGGCGCCTTGCGGGCCTTCTTGAGCCCGGCCTTCTTGCGCTCGACCACACGGGCGTCGCGCGTGAGGAAGCCGGCCTTCTTGAGCGCCGGGCGGTTGTGCTCCGCGTCGATCTCGTTGAGCGCGCGGGCGATGCCGAGCCGCAGGGCGCCGGCCTGGCCGCTCACGCCGCCGCCGACGATGCGCGCGACGACGTCGAAGCGACCCTCGACGTCGACCAGCTTGAGCGGGCTGTTCACCAGCTGCTGGTGCACCTTGTTCGGGAAGTAGTCCTCGAGCGTGCGCCCGTTGATCTTCCACTGGCCCGTGCCGGGGACGAGGCGGACGCGGGCGACGGCCTCCTTGCGGCGGCCGAGGGCCTGGCCGGGAGCCGTGAGGCTCTGGCCGCGACCGGTGGGCGCGGACGTCTCGGAGGTGTAGCTGCTGGGCGTCTCGTCGCCCTCGATCTCGATGTCGACAGTGGTGTCGGCCACGGGTGTGTCCTCAGTTCCTGTGTGCGTCGTCGACAGCGGCCTCAGGCCTGCTGCGCGACCTGGGTGATCTCGAAGGGCTTCGGCTGCTGCGCCGAGTGCGGGTGCTCGGGGCCGGCGTAGACCTTGAGCTTGCTCATCTGCGCCCGGGAGAGCGACGTCTTCGGCAGCATGCCGCGGACGGCCTTCTCGACGGCGCGCTCGGGCTTCTTCGCCAGCAGCTCGCTGTACGGGACGGCCCGCAGACCGCCCGGGTAGCCGGAGTGGCGGTAGGCGAGCTTCTGCTCGCGCTTGTTGCCGGTCAGGGCGACCTTGTCGGCGTTGATGACGATGACGAAGTCACCGCCGTCGACGTGCGGCGCGAACGTGGCCTTGTGCTTCCCGCGGAGCAGGACGGCGACCTGGGACGCCAGGCGGCCGAGGACGACGTCGGTCGCGTCGATGACGTGCCAGGTCCGCTCGACGTCGCCGGGCTTCGGGGTGTACGTGCGCACGGTCGTAGCCTTCGTTTCCTGTAGCTGAATGAGGTGCATCGCGCCCGGACGTCTCCCGCCCGGGCACCGATGGTGGTCGTCGGCGACCACCAGGGCGCCTGGCGGGGACGCGACCGGGATGATCACCGGTCCACACACCTGCCTGGGCGCGCCACACGGGACGCACAACGACATCCCAGAGTACCCGCCGCGCGCCGCGCGGGCAAAACCGCCGGTCGGGGGCCTGCGGGCAGGTCACGCCTCGTGCAGAGCCGCGCCCGCCGCGCGCACGACGCGTGCCGTGAGGTCCGCGAGCACGGGCGCGTCCAGGCGCCAGTGCTGCCAGTGCAGCGGCACGTCGAGGTGGCGCCCGGGCACGAGCTCGACGAGCCCGCCCTCGCGCAGCGCGGCGTGCGCCGCGACGTCGGGCACCATGCCCCAGCCCAGGCCCGCGGCGACCAGCCCCACGAACGCCGCGTTGGACGGGACGAGGTGCTCGGGCGGCGCGACCCGGCGGCCGACGACGTCCCGGACGAAGCGCGCCTGCAGCGTGTCCTTGCGGTTGAACGCCAGCAGCGGCGCCTCGGCGAGGCCGTCCGCGACGGGCCGGCCCGCGAGCCACCGCTCGACGAACGCCGGGGCGGCCACCGCCAGGTAGCGCATGGACCCCAGCGGGACGGACCGGCAGCCCTGCACCGGGCGCCCGTCGGCCGTCACCGCGGCCATCACGTCGCCGTCGCGCAGCATCCCGAGCGAGTGGTCCTGGTCCTCGCGCCGCAGGTCGACGACGACGCCGTCGGGCAGCTCCGCGAGCGCCGCCGGGAACCACGTGGACAGCGAGTCGGCGTTCACGGCGACCGCGAGCGTGACGGCGCCCGCGCGACCCGGCTCGACCGCACGCAGCGCCTCCTTCTCGAGCAGGGCCATCTGCCCCGCGAGCCGGACGAGCACCTGACCGGCCGCCGTGGCGCGGCACGGCCGCGAGCGCCGCACGAGCACCTGGCCCGCGCGCTGCTCGAGCGCCTTGACGCGCTGGCTCACGGCCGACGGCGTCACGTGCAGCGCGCGGGCGGCCGCGTCGAAGCTGCCGAGCTCCGTCACGGCGGCGAGCGCGGCGAGCTGCGCGGGGTCGAGCCTCATGGGCACACATTAAGCGCTGCTGATGGTGCTGAAGGAACCTGCGCTGTGCTTCAGAGCGGCGGGCGCCTACCGTCGACGCCGTGGACATGCTCACCGGCCTCGTGACCGGCCTCTCCCTCATCGTGGCGATCGGCGCCCAGAACGCCTTCGTGCTGCGCCAGGGCATCCGGCGCGAGCACGTCCTCACGGTCGTCGCGGTGTGCGCGACCGCCGACGCGCTGCTCGTCTCGGCGGGCGTGGCCGGGCTGGGCGCGCTGGTCACCGAGCAGCCCGTCGCCCTGGCGGTGGCGCGCTACGGCGGCGCCGCGTTCCTCCTCGTGCTCGCCGTCCAGGCGGCGCTGCGCGCGCGGCACCCCGAGCGGCTCGACCCGTCCACCGCGGCACCCGCGGGGCACCGCGGCGTGCTGCTCACGGCGCTCGCCCTGACGTTCCTCAACCCGCACGTGTACCTCGACACGGTGGTGCTCCTCGGCTCGGTGGCGAACCAGCACGGCCCGACGGGCCGGTGGCACTTCGCCGCGGGCGCGGCGGTCGGCAGCGTCCTGTGGTTCACCGCCCTGGGCTTCGGGGCCCGCCGGCTCCGCCCGCTGTTCGCGCGGCCCCGGGCGTGGCAGGTGCTCGACGTCGTCGTCGCGGTCGTCATGGTGGTGGTCGCCGTCGGGCTGGTGGTCTGACGCCGTGACCCCCGGGTCCGGCGCCACGCCCGCCGGGTGTCAGCGCGCGCGGCGCACGCGGCCCGCGTCCCACACCGGCTGCTGCGACTCGACGACCTCGCCGTCCGCCCCGAAGACGAGGAAGCGGTCGAACCCGCGCGCGAACCAGCGGTCGTGCGTCACCGCGACGACCGTGCCCTCGAACGCCGCGAGCCCGCGCTCGAGCGCCTCGGCCGAGTGCAGGTCGAGGTTGTCGGTGGGCTCGTCGAGGAGCAGGAGCGTCGCGCCGCCGAGCTCGAGCAGCAGGATCTGGAACCGCGCCTGCTGGCCGCCCGAGAGCGTGCCGTAGCGCTGCTCGGCCGCCGCGACCAGCTCGTAGCGGTCCAGCGCCTTGCTCGCCGGCTCGCGACCCATGCCCATCCGGCTGCCCTCGCCCCGGTGCAGGATCTCGAGCAGCGTGCGGTCGGCCAGCTCGGGGTGCATGTCGTTCTGGGCGAACCAGCCCGGGCGCACGCGCGAGCCGAGCGTGACGCGCCCGGTGTGCGCGACCGGCGCGGGTCCGCCCGGCGCGCGGCCGCCGTCGTGCACCGGTGCGTGCTCCCGGTCGGGGTCCGTGCCGCCCGCGGCGAGCAGGCGCAGGAAGTGCGACTTGCCCGAGCCGTTCGAGCCCAGCACGGCGACGCGCTCGCCGAACCACACCTCGAGGTCGAAGGGGCGCATGAGCCCGGTCAGCTCGAGCTGCTCGGCGACGACGGCCCGCTTCGCGGTCCGGCCGCCGACGAGCCGCACCCGCACGTCCTGGTCGCGCGCGAGGAGCGGCGGCGGCCCGGCCTCCTCGAACTTGCGCAGGCGGGTCTGGGCCGCCTGGTAGCGCGAGGCCAGGCCGTCGTTGAACGCCGCCTTGGTCTTGAGCGTGTGTACGAGCTCGCGCAGCTTCGTGCGCTCCTCCTCCCAGCGCCGCGTCAGCTCCTCGGCGCGCGCCACGCGGTCGGCGCGCGCCTGGCCGAACGTGGCGAAGCCGCCCCCGTGCACCCACACCGTCGAGCCCGCCACCGACGGCTCGAGGCTCGCGACCTGCGTCGCGGTCCTCGACAGCAGCTCACGGTCGTGGCTCACGAAGAGCACGGTCTTGCCGGAGGCCGCGAGCGCCTCCTCGAGCCAGCGCTTCGTCGGCACGTCGAGGTAGTTGTCCGGCTCGTCGAGGAGGAGCACCTCGTCCTGGCCGCGCAGCAGCGCCTCGAGCACGAGCCGCTTCTGCTCGCCGCCCGAGAGCGAGCGCACCTCGCGGTGCTGCGCCCGTTCGAAGGGCACCGAGAGGACGGCGTCCGTCACGCGGTCCCAGCTCACCTCGGCGTCGTACCCGCCGACGTCGGCCCAGTCAGCGAGCGCCTGCGCGTAGCGCATCTGGGCCGGGGTGTCGTCGACCTCCATGATCGCCAGCTCGGCGGCCGCGAGCTCGACGGCGGCGTCCCGCACCGCGGGCGCGGCGAGCGCGGCCAGGAGGTCGCGCACCGAGCGGTCGTCGGCGATGCGGCCCACGTGCTGGCGCATGACACCCAGACCGCCGCTGCGGGACACCGTGCCCGCGTGCGGCGGCTCGTCCCCCGCCGCGATGCGGAGCAGGGTCGTCTTGCCCGCGCCGTTGGGGCCGACGAGCGCCACGCGCGCGCCCTCGCCCACCCGCAGGTCGACACCCGCGAGGAGCGGCCTGCCGTCGGGCAGCACGTACCCGATGCCGCTGAGGTCCAGATGTCCCATGCCGACAGTCTCCCGTGCCGACGGTCTTCCGCGGGTCCGTCGCGCGGGGTCGGGCGCGGACCCATCGGATGCGGGCGGTCCGGCCCGGTGACACGGTAGGGGCATGAGCACGTACGGCGACACCAGCGCGACCATGCCCGACCCGGAGTCCGCGGCCGAGGGCGACACCAACCAGCTGCAGCAGGACGACACGCTGCTCGACCGGGGTGTCGACAGCATCCTCGACGAGGGCTACTCGCCGCCCGAGCGGCAGCCCGCCCACCACCGCCTCGAGACCGAGCTCGAGCAGCTCGAGGGGGAGTCGATGGACGAGCGCCTCGCGCAGGAGGTGCCCGACGTCTGGGAGACCCAGGACGAGCCCTCGTCCTCGTCCGACGAGCCGGACCGCGCGGGTCGCCTCGCGGCGGCGGAGTCGGAGGCCTCCGGCGCGCCTGCCGAGAGCGTCATCGCCCAGGACGTCGGCATCGCGGGCAGCGCGGCGACCGCCGAGGAGGCCGCGGTGCACGTCATCGACGAGGAGGTCGACGCCCGCGGCGCGTCCGCGGACGACGGTGAGACGCCTCCCGCCGGGCCGGTCACCACCGAGCGGATCGAGTAGCGGGCGGCCGGGCCGGCCGCCTGACCGGCGGGTCGGGCCGTCGCCCCGGCGCGGCCCGGCGAACCGGTCGCGCGGTCAGTGCGGCGGTCCGGACGCCGACGATGC
>NZ_JACVQL010000007.1 GCF_019733465.1 Actinotalea ferrariae
GCCAGGAGCGCCGTGCCCACGCGGGACAGCGCGACCTCGACGCGCGTCCCGGCGACCGGCGGGGCGACGTCGAGGGTCGGAGCGCCCGCTCGGGCCAGGCGCAGGCCGCCGTCGGCCCGGGGCGTCGCCGTGAGGGTCAGCAGGTCGGGCACGGCGATCGCGGAGAGCTTCGCGCCCGTGCCGTCGACGACCATCCAGCGCCGGTCGTGCGCGAGGCCCCACGGCTCGACGTCGGCCGCGTCGAGCGCTGCGCCACCGAGCGACTTCACCGGGTAGACGGCGAGGGAGGTGACGCGCACCGGCCGACGGTAGCAGCGGCGTGCGGGCCGTCGACGGGGCGCGAGGGGTGGGCCCGGCCGGTCTCGAACCGACGACCTCCGCGGTGTAAGCGCGGCGCTCTGACCAACTGAGCTACAGGCCCATGACGTCGCCGCCGGTCGACGACGCCGGCACAGCCTAGCGGCGCCGCCGTCGCCGGCGGAGGGCCGTCAGAGCGACGCGAGCGCCGCGCGGTAGTCGCCGAGGGACCGGGCCTGGCCGCGCGGGTTGACGACCGACCAGCGCACGATGCCGTCGGCGTCCACGAGGAAGCTGCCCCGGCTCGCGATGCCCTGCCCCTCGTCGAACACGCCGTAGGCCCGGGCGGCCGTGCCGTGCGGCCAGAAGTCGGAGAGCAGGTCGAACCCGAACCCTTCCTGCTCGCCCCAGGCCCGGAGCGTGAAGACGGGGTCGCACGAGATGCCGAGGAGGCGCACCCCGGCGGCCTCGAAGTCCTCGATGTTGTCGCGCAGCTCGCACAGCTCGCCGGTGCACAGGCCGGAGAAGGCGAACGGGAAGAAGACGAGCGCCACGGGCGTGCCGCGCAGGCCCGCGAGCGACACGGGGGTCCCGTGCGCGTCGGGCAGCTCGAGGTCGGGCGCCGGACGGCCGATCTCCGGCACCGCGGCTCCGCGCACGCCGGCCTCGGGCGAGGTCACCTGCCCCGGCTCCGCGTGCCCAGCCGGGTCGCCGACCAGTCCGCCGCGATCGCGAGCGTGCTCGTCGCGTGCAGGCCGGCCGTCGTGGCGGCCTCCTCGATCTCGTTGTGACCGACGTGCCCGCTGCGGCCCGCCTTCCGGGTGAAGACCCAGATCAGACCGCCCTCGTCGAGCACGGCGCGCACGTCGACGAGCGCGTCCGTGAGGTCGCCGTCGTCGTCGCGCCACCACAGGATCACGCCGTCGGTGACGTCGTCGAAGTCCTCGTCCACCAGCTCGCTGCCGATGATCTCCTCGATCCCGGACCGCAGGTCGTCGTCGACGTCGTCGCCGTACCCGAACTCCTGGATCACCTGCCCGGAGGAGAAGCCGAGCCGGTCGGCCCCCGCACCCCCTCGGCTGCCCACGGGTTCCGCGGTCGCTCCCACTGGTGTGCCGTTCCTCTCGTCCGTCCTGACCTGCACGTGCCGCGCAGGTGCGGCGTTGCACGGTAGCCCACAGCATCCACCCCAGGCGTGGCAAGCGCCACACGCGCTCGGAGGGCGACGGATCCGGCCCCGTGTCGCGGACATCACGTCCAGGCCTGCCCACCTCGGTGTGACTTTCACCCTCCGGAGGTCCGAGAATGGCCGGACGACCGGGGTCGTCGCCGACCAGGCCTCGTCCCCGGGCCGACCCGAGCACCGACCCACAGCCGCCCGACCGGGCCCTGCGACGGTGCAGACGAGAGGTGAGGTTGCAGGTGGCTGCACGCGAGACGACGGGTCCGCTCATCAACGGGCTCCTCAGCCAGGTCCCCGACATCGATCCCCAGGAGACCGGTGAGTGGGTCGAGTCCTTCGACGGGCTCGTCGACGAGCGCGGCGGGCCGCGGGCGCGGTACGTGCTGCTCAACCTGCTCAAGCGGGCGCGCGAGCGCAACGTCGCGGTGCCGACCACGATCACGACGCCGTACGTCAACACCATCGGCGTCCACGAGGAGCCCTACTTCCCGGGCGACGAGGTCGTGGAGCGGCGCTACCGCTCGTACCTGCGGTGGAACGCCGCGGTCATGGTCACCCGGGCGCAGCGGCCCGAGGTCAGCGTCGGCGGCCACATCTCCTCGTACGCGTCGGTCGCGACGCTCTACGAGGTCGGGTTGAACCACTTCTTCCGCGGCAAGGACCACCCGGGCGGCGGCGACCAGGTCTACTTCCAGGGCCACGCGGCACCGGGCGTGTACGCGCGCGCGTTCCTCGAGGGCCGGCTCAGCGCGGAGCAGCTCGACGCGTTCCGCCAGGAGGTCTCGGTGCCGGGCGGCGGGCTGTCGTCCTACCCGCACCCGCGGCTGATGCCGGACTTCTGGGAGTTCCCGACCGTCTCGATGGGGCTCGGCCCGGCGTCGGCGATCTACCAGGCGTGGGTCAACAAGTACACGCACAACCGCGGCATCAAGGACACCAGCCAGCAGAACGTCTGGGCGTTCCTCGGCGACGGCGAGATGGACGAGCCGGAGAGCCGCGGCATGCTGCAGCTCGCCGCCCAGCAGAACCTCGACAACCTCACGTTCGTCGTGAACTGCAACCTCCAGCGCCTCGACGGCCCGGTGCGCGGCAACGGCAAGATCATCCAGGAGCTCGAGGCGTTCTTCCGCGGTGCGGGCTGGAACGTCATCAAGGTGATCTGGGGCCGCGAGTGGGACGCGCTGCTCAACGCGGACAAGGACCGCGCGCTGGTCAACCTCATGAACGCGACGCCCGACGGTGACTACCAGACGTACCGGGCCGAGAGCGGCGCCTTCATCCGCGAGCACTTCTTCGGTCGCGACCCGCGGACCAAGGCGCTCGTGCAGAACATGACCGACGACGAGATCTGGGCGCTCAAGCGCGGCGGTCACGACTACCGCAAGATCTATGCGGCCTACGCCGCCGCGACGGCCCACACGGGCCAGCCGACGGTGATCCTGGCGCACACCATCAAGGGCTACGGGCTCGGCACCAACTTCGCGGGCCGCAACTCGACGCACCAGATGAAGAAGCTCAAGGTCGACGACCTCAAGACGCTGCGCGACTCGCTGCGGATCCCCGTGACGGACGAGCAGATCGAGGACCCGTACGCCGCGCCGTACTACCACCCGGGCGAGGACGCGCCCGAGATCCAGTACATGCTCGACCGTCGCCGTCAGCTCGGCGGGTTCGTGCCGGAGCGCCGCAGCCGGTTCACCCCCGTGACCCTGCCGCCGGAGAAGACGTACGAGGTCCTCGCGAAGGGCTCGGGCAACCAGCACGTCGCGAGCACCATGGCGTTCGTCCGCCTGCTCAAGGACCTCGTGAAGGACAAGGAGTTCGGCCACCGGATCGTGCCGATCATCCCCGACGAGGCCCGCACGTTCGGCCTGGACTCGATCTTCCCGAGCGCGAAGATCTTCAACACGCTGGGCCAGAACTACCTCGCCGTCGACCGCGAGCTCATGCTCTCGTACAAGGAGTCCGAGCAGGGCCAGATCCTGCACACCGGCATCAACGAGGCCGGCTCGGCGGCGGCGTTCCAGTCGGTCGGCACGTCCTACGCGACGCAGGGCGAGGCGCTCGTCCCGTTCTACATCTTCTACTCGATGTTCGGGTTCCAGCGGACGGGCGACCAGTTCTGGGCCGCGGGCGACCAGATGACGCGTGGCTTCATCATCGGCGCGACCGCGGGGCGCACGACGCTCACGGGCGAGGGCCTGCAGCACGCGGACGGCCACTCGCCGATCCTCGCCGCCACGAACACCGCCGTCGTGCACTACGACCCGGCGTACGGCTACGAGATCCGGCACATCGTGCGCGACGGCCTCCAGCGGATGTACGGCGAGGGCGACCCGCGCGACCCGAACGTCATGTACTACCTCACGGTCTACAACGAGCCGATGATCCAGCCGGCCGAGCCGGAGGGCGTCGACGTCGAGGGCATCCTGCGCGGCATCCACCGCGTGTCCGTGGCTGAGGGCGAGGGCCCGCGGGCCCAGATCCTCGCGTCCGGCGTCGGAGTGCCGTGGGCGCTCGAGGCGCAGGAGATCCTGGCGGAGGACTGGGGCGTGCGGGCCGACGTGTGGTCCGTGACGAGCTGGAACGAGCTGCGGCGCGACGGCCTGGCCGCCGACCAGCACAACTTCCTGCACCCGACCGAGGAGCCGCGCACGGCGTACCTCACGCAGAAGCTGCAGGGGGCCGAGGGCCCGTTCGTCGCGACGAGCGACTACGACCACCTGGTCCCCGACCAGATCCGCCAGTGGGTCCCGGGCGAGTACGCGACGCTCGGCGCCGACGGCTTCGGCTTCTCCGACACGCGCCAGGCGGCTCGTCGCCACTTCAAGATCGACGGCCCGTCGACGGTCGTGAAGGTGCTCCAGCTCCTGGCACGTCGTGGCGAGGTCCCGGCCGAAGCGCCGGCGCAGGCCATCGAGCGGTACCAGATCCACGACGTGCGGGCGGGGACGTCCGGCGTCGCGGGCGGCGACTCCTGACGCCTACCTCCTGACCCGCGCGGCGGCCCCGTCCTCGACCCGAGGCCGGGGCCGTCGCCGTCCTCCACCGAGCACGACCCGCATCCGTCCCACGACCGAGGAGGCCCGGTGCACCGGAGTCGCGTCTCGACCCTGCTCATCGACGTCCCGCACGCCGAGCGGGACGCCGCGGACGCGTTCTGGGGCGCAGCCCTGGGCGTGGAGCCGCGGACCGTCCCGGACGAGGAGCAGTTCACCTCGCTGCCCCACGCCGTCCCCGGTCTCGTCACGGCGGTGCAGGGCGTGGACGACGCGCCGCGCTACCACCTCGACATCGAGACCGACGACGTCGCCGCGGAGACCGCGCGCCTCGTCGCTCTCGGCGCGGTGGAGGTGCGGCAGTGGCTCGAGTGCCGGACGCTGCGCGTCCCCGGCGGTCACCTCGTCTGCGTCATCCCGCTCCACAGCGACCCGGCGGAGTTCGAGGCTGCCGCCCGGACGTGGCCCTGACCGCTCCCCTCCCGCACGGGCTGGAGGACCTCGGGGTCAGGTGCCGGGCGTCTGCTGCTGGGACTGGGCGACGATCCGGTCCAGGTCCGGACGCAGGCGCGCGACGGCGGCCTTGTCCGGGTGCAGGTCGAGCGCGGCGAGGTGCTGGTTCGCGTCCAGGGGACGGTCGGCCTCGATCGCCGCGAGCACGAGCTGACGCGCGACCTCGGGCGTGTGCTCCTTGACCCGCCAGTGGCCGACGCCGAGGTTGAGCGCCTCCACCGGCTGCCCCGCCTCGCGCAGCACCGCGAGGCACTCGACGAGCGCGACGCCCGAGGGGTCCCGCTCTGCCGCGGTGTTGAGCCTGCGGATCGCACCCTCGTGGTCCTCGTGCAGCGAGAGGCGTGCGAGCTCGATGAGCGGGTGCCACGCACGGGGATGGCCGGCCAGCTCCTCCGCGAGCGCCCAGACCGCCAGGTCAGCCGCCTTCTGCCGCTCGACGTCGTCCTGCGGAGCCGTCAGCGGGTCGTCGTCCGGCCCGACCTCGGCCGCCCGGCGACGGACGATCTCGGCGAGCGCCTGGAACGCGCGCGCGTCGTTCGGGTCCTCGGAGAGCATCGCGCGGACCGCGTCCTCGTGGATGGTGTCCCGGCGCGTCGTCGACGTCGGACGGCGCACACCGACCCTCGACGCTGACACCGGTCGACGCATGAGACGTCGGAGTCGTGGGAGGAAGGCCATGAAAAGACCATAGCCGTCACGGCTCGGCCCGGCCCGGGAAAGCGGGACAGGAACGGCCCTCGACGGCCGTCGGGGATCGTGCCGGCCGCAGACCTGCGCTCGGCCCGTGTCGCACAGCCCTTGTCGGCTCCCTACAACAGGGCGTCGCGTCGTCGGCCGTCGGAGGCCCTGCCGAGCCCTATGCTCGGCCCATGGTCCCCCCGGTGCAGCGCGACCAGGCGCACACGCTCCGCCGGCTGCACGACGGGACCGGTCTGCTCACCGCGGCCGCGATGCGCAAGCTCGACGAGAACCTCGCGTGGTACCGGGCGCTGCCCGCGGAGGACCGGTCCTGGGTCGGCCTCGTCGCCCAGGCCGGCATCTCGAGCTTCATCACCTGGTTCTCGGACCCGAGCACGCCCCCGCACGGCGCGAGCGAGATCTTCGCGGCCGCGCCGCCCGAGCTGACGCGGTCCATCTCCCTGCAGCACACCCTCCAGCTCGTCCGGCTCGTCGTGGAGGTGGTCGAGGAGCACAGCGACCGGCTCGCGGCCCCCGGTGCCGAGCGCGACCTGCGCGAGGCGGTGCTCCGCTACTCGCGCGAGGTCGCGTTCTCGGCGGCCGAGGTCTACGCGCGCGCCGCCGAGGTCCGCGGGGCGTGGGACGCGCGGCTCGAGGCACTCGTCGTCGACGCGCTCGTCCGCGGCGACCAGGACGACGCGCTGCGCTCGCGCGTCGCGGCCCTGGGCTGGACCGGGCACGGGACCACCCTCGTGCTCGTCGGCACGACCGTCGACCCGCTCGACGACGTCCGCATCTCGGAGCTGCGCCGCGCGACGCGCCGCTCGGCCGACGACGCGCTCGTCGGGATCCAGCGCGACCGGCTCGTCGTCGTGCTGGGCGGCGAGGGCGACCTGCGTGCGGCCGCGACGTCACTGCTCCCCCGCTTCGGCCCCGGCCCGGTGGTCATCGGCCCCGCCGTCCCGAGCCTCGACGAGGCGGGCCGCTCGGCGTCCGCAGCGCTCGCCGGGCTCGCCGCCGCCCCGGCGTGGCCCACGGCGCCGCGACCCGTGCTCGCCGACGACCTCCTGCCCGAGCGCGTGCTCGTGGGCGACCAGGTGGCTCGCCGGACGCTCGTCGAGCAGGCCTACCGACCGCTCGTCGCCGCGGGCGGGTCGCTGCTCGAGACCCTCGCCGCGCACGTCGAGCACGGCCGCTCGCTCGAGGCTGCGGCGCGCGTCCTCTACGTGCACCCGAACACCGTGCGGTACCGCCTGCGGAAGGTCGCCGAGGTCACCGGCTGGGACCCCCTCGACGCGCGTGAGGCGTACGTCCTGCAGACCGCGCTCGCGCTGGGTCGGCTCACGCCCGCGACCACGCCGTAGCACCACCCGTCGCGACCGCCGCTTGTAGGTTCCGCACAACCGCCCGCCGGGAGGTTGGTGGGCGTCGTGGCCGGGGAGACGGGGTCCCGACCGGCACAGTGGTCGGGTGCTAGCCATCGTGTGCCCGGGCCAGGGCTCCCAGACGCCCGGCTTCCTCAGCCCCTGGCTCGAGCTGCCCGGGACGCCCGAGCGCCTCGACGCCCTCGCCGAGGCGGCAGGCACCGACCTGCGGACGCACGGCACGACGTCGGACGCGGAGACCATCCGCGACACGTCGGTGGCGCAGCCGCTCATCGTCGCCGCCTCGCTGCTCGCCTACCGCGCGCTCACGGACGCCGTCGACGTCCGCCCGGACGTCACCGCCGGTCACTCGGTGGGCGAGCTCGCGGCCGCCGCCGTCGCGGGCGTCCTCGACGACGCCGGCGCGGCCGGCCTGGTCGCCGTGCGGGCCCGGGCGATGGCGGACGCCGCCGCGCTCGAGCCCACGGGCATGAGCGCCGTCGTCGGCGGCGACCCCGAGGAGGTGCTCGCGGCGATCGAGCGCGCGGGCGTGCACGCCGCCAACGTCAACGGCGGCGGACAGGTGGTCGCGGCCGGGTCCCTCGAGGGCCTCGCGCGGCTCGCGGCGGGGCCGCCGGCACGCGCCCGCGTCATCCCGCTCCAGGTCGCGGGCGCCTTCCACACCCCGTACATGCAGCCGGCCGTCGACGTCTTCCGGCCGGCCGCCGTGGGCTGGCCCGCGCAGGACCCGACGCTCCCCCTGCTCTCCGACGCCGACGGCGCCGTCTACCCGGCGGCCGACGGCGCCCCGCACGGACGCGCCGCCGACGTGCTCGAGCGCCTCGCCGCGCAGGTGGTCGCGCCCGTCCGCTGGGACCTGTGCCAGCAGACGATGCTCGCGATGGGCGTCACGGGCCTGGTCGAGCTGGCCCCCGCCGGTGTCCTCACCGGCCTCGCCCGGCGTAGCCTGCCGGGGGTGGAGACGGTCGCCGTCAAGACGCCGGCCGACCTCGACGCGGCACGCGACCTCGTCCTCCGCCACGCCGGTACCGTCACGGGCGGCACCGAGACCGTCGAAGCCACCGAGGAGACCCAGGCGTGACCCGACCGACCCTGACCCAGGCCGTCGGCCCCGCGCACTCCCGCATCCTCGGCCTCGGCGCCGTGCGCGGCGAGCAGGTCGTGACGAACGACGACGTCGCGGGCCCGATCGACTCCTCCGACGAGTGGATCCGTCAGCGCACCGGCATCGTGACCCGCCGTCGCGCGCGTCAGGACCAGGACGTGCTCGACCTCGCCGAGGGCGCCGCGCGCGCCGCCGTCGAGGACGCCGGGCTCACGGGCGCGGACATCGACGCCGTGCTCCTGTCGACCGTCACCTACTTCCACCAGACGCCGGCGGGCGCTGCGATCATCGCGGACCGGATCGGCGCGACGCCCGCGGCCGCCTACGACATCTCTGCCGCGTGCGCGGGGTACTGCTACGGCATCGCCCAGGCGGATGCACTCGTGCGGTCGGGCAACGCCCGGCACGTGCTCGTCGTCGGCGCCGAGAAGATGAGCGACTTCATCGACCCGACCGACCGCTCGATCTCGTTCCTCCTCGGTGACGGCGCCGGAGCGGTCGTCGTCGGCCCGTCCGACACGCCCGGCATCGGGCCGACGGTGTGGGGCTCGGACGGCGGCCAGGCCCAGCTCATCCGCCAGACGAGCTCGTGGAAGGAGGCCCACGAGACCAACGGACCGTGGCCGACCCTCCGGCAGGAGGGCGCGAGCGTCTTCAAGTGGGCCGTGTGGCAGATGGCGCCGGTGGCCGAGAAGGCCATGGCGGCCGCGGGTGTCGGTCCGCAGGACATCGAGGCCTTCATCCCGCACCAGGCGAACATGCGGATCATCGACCAGATGATCAAGCAGCTGAAGCTGCCCGAGCACGTCGTGGTGGGCCGCGACATCGCCGACACCGGCAACACGTCCGCCGCCTCCATCCCCCTCGCGACCGAGCGCCTGCTCCGCGAGGGTCAGGTGAGCAGCGGCGCGCTCGCGCTGCAGATCGGCTTCGGCGCCGGACTCGTCTACGCCGCCCAGGTGGTCGTGCTCCCCTGAGCACGACCTCCACCATCGCCGGACGCGCCTGCGCCCGGCACAGTCGTCAGTCGCCCGACCGGGCACCGACCGCCACCACACAAGGAGACACACGATGGCGTACAGCGAGCAGGAGATCCTGGCCGGCCTGGCAGAGATCGTCAGCGAGGAGACCGGGCTGCCCACGGACTCCGTCTCGTCCGAGAAGTCCTTCACCGACGACCTGGACATCGACTCGCTGTCGATGATGACGATCGTGACCCTCGCCGAGGAGCGCTTCTCCGTGCGCATCCCGGACGACGAGGTCAAGAACCTCACCACCGTGGGTGACGCCGTCGCCTACATCAACGGCGCCCAGGGCTGACCCAGCCCGACGCACGGCCGCGCGGCACGGCCCCCACGCACCGCACCGCCCGTCAAGGAGGAACCGTGAGCACCACACCCGACGTCGTCATCACCGGTCTCGGCGCGACGACGCCCCTCGGTGGCGACGTGCCCAGCACCTGGCGGGCAGCCCTCGCGGGCGAGTCCGGAGCGCGCACGCTCGAGAACGACTGGGCCGAGACGTACGAGATCCCGGTCTCCTTCGCGGCGCAGCTCAAGGTCCGCCCCGAGGAGGCGCTCACGCGCCCCGAGATGAAGCGGATGGACCCGTCCGCGCAGTACGCGATGATCGCGGCGCGCGAGGCCTGGGCCGACGCCGGCGCACCCGAGCTCGCACCCGAGCGGCTCGGCGTCGTCGTCTCCTCGGGCATCGGCGGCATCTGGACGACCCTCGACGCGTGGGACACCCTGCGCGAGAAGAAGGCCCGGCGGGTGCTGCCCATGACGGTCCCGATGCTCATGCCCAACTCCCCCGCCGCGTACGTCGAGCTCGAGCTCGGCGCACGAGCCGGTGCGCACGCGCTGGTGTCGGCGTGCGCCTCGGGCGCCGAGGCGATCGGCTACGCGGCCGAGATGATCCGCTCGGGCCGGGCCGACGTCGTCGTCGCGGGCGGCACCGAGGCCGCGATCCACCCCATGCCGCTCGCGGCCTTCGCGGCGTCCCGCACGCTGTCGACGCGCAACGACGACCCCGCGGCCGCGTCGCGGCCCTACGACACGCAGCGCGACGGGTTCGTGCTCGGCGAGGGCGCCGGCATCGTCGTCCTCGAGAGCGCCGAGCACGCGGCGGCTCGCGGCGCCCGTGTCTACGCGCGCATCTCCGGCGTGGGCCTCAGCGCGGACGGCTACCACATCACCTCTCCGAACCCCGACGGCCGCGGTCAGGTCACGGCGATGAACGCGGCCCTCGCGCAGGCCGACATCGCCGCAGCCGACGTCGTGCACGTCAACGCCCACGCCACCTCGACCGTCGTCGGCGACCTCATCGAGGCGCGCAGCGTCCGCACCGTCCTCGGCGACGCGGCCGACCGCGTGGCCCTCTCGGCGACCAAGTCGATGACCGGCCACCTCCTGGGCGGCGCCGGCGCGCTCGAGACGATCTTCACCGTCCTCGCGCTCCACGACCGCAAGGCCCCGCCGACCATCAACGTCGACCAGCCCGACCCGGACCTCGTGCTCGACCTCGTCCGCGGCGAGCCGCGCACCCTCCCCGACGGCCAGATCGCCGCCATCAACAACAGCTTCGGCTTCGGCGGCCACAACGTCGCCCTGGTGGTCACCACCGCCTGACACGTCCTGCGTCCGCGTCCGCGTCCGCGTCCGCGGTGAGCGTGGTGCGTCCGCGGTTCCGCGGTGGGCGGTGCGCCATCCCACCCAGGCCCTGGCGGGCCTCCGCCAGGCCCGGGCTAGGATGGCGCACCGCCCACCGCTCCACCGCTCGTGGTGACGTTCCCTGAAAGCGGCGCACCGCCCACCGCCCCATCGCTCGTGGTCACGTCACCTCCGAGCGGCGCAGCGGGGTGCGGCGCGCCGACGTGGTGGGTCTGGCGGGAGGCCCGTCAGGGCCGGATGGAGTCGGCGCGCCGCACCCCGCGGAGCCGCGGGCCCAGCCGACCGCGGACGAAAGCCGAAGAACGCTCAGCCGACCCGGTGGAGCCAGCGGACCGGCGCGCCCGCGCCGGCGTAGCGGAAGGGCTCGAGCTCGTCGTCCCAGGCCTGGCCGAGCGCGAGGTCGAGCTCACGGCGCATCCGGTCGGCGTCGCCGGCGTGCTCGAGGGCGGCCCGGATCCGGTCCTCGGGCACCATCGTGTTGCCGTGCACGTCGGTCGCCGCGTGGAAGATACCGAGCTCGGGGGTGTGGCTCCAGCGCGCGCCGTCGGCGCCGTGGCTGGCCTCCTCGGTCACCTCGTAGCGCAGGTGCGCCCAGCCGCGCAGGGCGGACGTGAGGCGCGCGCCGGTGCCCTGGGCACCCTGCCACGAGACCTCGGCCCGGAACATGCCCGGCGCGGCCGGTTGGTCGGTCCAGTCCATGGCGAGTCGGCTGCCCAGCACACCGCCGGCAGCCCACTCGATGTGGGGGCACAGGGCACGGGGTGCCGAGTGCACGAAAAGTACACCGCGGGCGATGGCACCAGCCATGTCACACCTCCTGACGGGTCGAGGGTCGTCTTCCCCAACGACCTCATCCCGTGCCGGGAGGCTTCATGGTCACGCGGCGTGCTGGGTCCAGCATGCCTGATCATCGGCCTGCTGCGCCACCAGGGCGGCGGCGCGGCGGCGGCTCAGGCGAGCTGCTCGCGCATGGCCCGCATGGCCTTCTTGCGCACCGACCGCTCCAGGCGGTCGAGGTAGAGCATGCCGTCGAGGTGGTCGACCTCGTGCTGGAGGCAGCGCGCCATGAGCTCGGTCCCCTCGACGACGACCTCCTTGCCGTCCAGGTCCTGCCCGACGACGCGCGCGTACCAGGCGCGGTTCGTCGGGTACCAGAGGCCGGGCACGGACAGGCAGCCCTCGTCGCCGTCCTGGTACTCGTCCTCGGAGAGCTCGACGATGCGGGGGTTGAGCACGTAGCCGAGCTCGTCGTCGATGTTCCAGGAGAACGCCCGGAGGCTGACGCCGATCTGGTTCGCGGCCAGGCCGGCGCGCCCCTCGTGGTCGACCGTCTCGAGCAGGTCCTCGACCAGCGAGCGCACCCGCGCGTCGATCTCGGTGATCGGCTCGCAGGGTGTGCGCAGCACCGGGTCGGGCACGACGCGGATGTCTCTCATCGCCATGGCTCGATCCTGCCACGGCACGCGGCCCGGGCGTGCCCGGCCGCCCGGCGGGCACGCCCTGTCCGGCCGCGTCCGCGAGCGCAGCCGTCAGCGCGCCGCGCCACCCCGGACCGCACGCTGCTGGCGACGGTTCCGGAACCACTTGACGCCGGCGATGATCATCGGAAGGTACTTCAGGAGTCGTCCCATACCGAGACTGTCCGTCCTCCTCGCTCGCTCCGCCACCGCTCGCGCGGGCGACGCACCACGGGAGGGCCTCCACGCGCGATCACCACTCGCGGCGCCTAGTCTCGACGCGGGCGACACGCTCGCGGGGGCACCACCGGACGAAGGGACCGTCACCATGCGGACCAAGGCAGCATTCCTCATCGGCGGAGCCGTCGGCTACGTGCTCGGCACCCGGGCCGGCCGCGAGCAGTTCGAGAAGCTCCGCTCGGGCGCCCAGACGGTGTGGCAGGACCCGCGCGTCCAGAGCACGGTCACGGAGGCGAGCACCTTCGTCAAGGAGAAGGCGCCGGACCTCAAGGACAAGGTGGGTGGCGCCGTGAAGTCGGTCACCGGTCGGTCGGGCACCGACGAGGAGGTCGGCAGCACCTACGAGACGAGCACCGAGGACCTGTCGGGCACCTCGACCACCACGTCGACGCCGGGGTCCAACGGCGGGACGGGGACTCCGGGCACCGGTCCGACGACGAGCGGCACCGGCTCGTACTGAGCGTCGTCGGCCGGGGGCCGTCGGCGGTCGTGGCCGCTGCGCTCGACGACGGTCCCGTCGGGCTCTTGCCGGGTCGAGCCTGCACGGTCCATGCTCGATGGGACGGCCGTGTGAGCCAGGCGTCGGGTGAGGCGTTGGACGCGGCCCCGACGGGAGGTGCGCCGTGCGCCCACCCGAACCGGCGGACGCGCGAGGCGGCGACCTGCGCGGGGGACGGGACAGCCTGCAGGCTGCCGCGGACGACCCGCAGCCGGCCGAGCACGCCGACGAGCGGCCCGGCGAGCGGCCGGACGAGGCGCGTCGCCGGCGCGATCGCCGCCGGGACGACGGCGCGTGGATCGAGGGTCGGCAGGACGAGCCCGACGACGTGGTCGAGGAGCTCGACGACGACGAGCGAGCGCTCCCCGGCTCGCGCGGCGCGCGGGCGCTGAACGGTCGGCTCGACCTCGCGTCGCTCGCGCGCGTGCGGACCTTCCCCGGCGCGTTCCTCCGGGCGGACGTGGAGGCCTCGTGGTCCGCCCTGCGCGACGACGTCCAGCGTCGGTTCGGCTGGCGGCCGACCCTCACGTCCGCCGCGGACGCGTACCGCACGTTCGAGCGTCAGCGCACGCTCTTCCTCGACCGCTACCGCACGACGCCCGCGACAGTCACGGTGCGCGGCCGGGTGGTCGAGGACCGTCGCGTCTGGGACGGCGTGGCGTACTGGCGGTTCCGCGGCGCCGCGGCGGCGGTGCCGGGAGAGTCGAACCACGGGCTCGCCACGACGGTGGACATCGCCGACCTCGCGTACCGGACGACCCGCTTCGACCAGTGCGCGGCCGTCGCCGCCGATCACGGCTGGTCGAACGCCGAGGGCGAGTCCGTCGGCGAGGCATGGCACTGGTCGAAGGTGGCAGCGGGCGTCGCGACGCCCTCCCCCGTGGCGCTCGCCGCGGCGGTGGTCGACGAGGAGGAGGACGACATGGTCCACGTGATCCAGGCCCCGAGCTTCGGGGTGGCGCTCCTCGCGGGCGGACGGCTCATCGGCATCGCCGACGCCGCCAGCGTCGAGTCGTGGAACAAGAAGGTGCCGGCCGACGAGCGCGTCCAGGTCACCGACGCCGACTTCCTGCGCATGGCGGCGGCGTCGACGTCGACGTGGCTGCTGTTCTGCCCACCGCACCTGGGCGGACGAGGGTTCGCCGTCTGGTCGGGCGGGCGTGCCGTGGCGCTCGGCGACCAGGCGGTCGTGGACCAGATCGCCGCGCGCGGCGTCCCGACGCTCACGGTCGGTGCCGCCGACTTCGACCGCTTCGTGTCCTGAGCAGGCGACCGGCCGGGCGTCACGGTCGGTCGACGAGGTGCTGCGGGTAGGCGACAAGCGTGAGGAACGTCGGGAAGTCCTCCCCGAGCGCGACCTGCTGCAGCACGTCGCGCGCGTCGTCGAACCGGTCACCCGGGGCGCGCGCGACGCCCGCCAGGACGTCCTCGAGCACGGCGACCACGTGCCCCCTCGTCACCACCGTGCCCTCGGCCGTCCGGGTCCCGTGGTGGATCCACTGCCAGAGCTGGGACCGCGCGATCTCCGCGGTCGCGGCGTCCTCCATGAGGTCGTCGAGCGCGACCGCGCCCGTGCCGCGCAGCCACGCCTCGAGGTAGCGCAGCGCGACCGAGACGTTCGAGCGCACACCCCCGTCGGTCACCGCTCCGCCCGCCGAGCGGACGTCGAGCAGCTCGGCGGCCGTGACGCGCACGTCCTCGCGCAGACGGTGGAGCTGGTGCGGCCGGTCCCCCAGAGCCGCGTCGAACACCTCCCGGGCGACCGGGACCAGGTCAGGGTGGGCGACCCACGTCCCGTCGAAGCCGGCGTCGGCCTCGCGCTGCTTGTCGGCACGCACCTGCGCGAGCGCACGGGCGGTGACGGCGGCGTCGCGCCGGTTCGGGATGAACGCCGACATGCCGCCGATCGCGTGCGCCCCGCGCCGGTGGCAGGTCGCGACGAGCAGCTCCGTGTACGCGCGCATGAAGGGGACGTCCATCGTCACGGCAGCGCGGTCCGGCAGGACGAACCGCGTGCCACGGTCGCGGAACGTCTTGATGAGGCTGAAGACGTAGTCCCAGCGGCCCGCGTTGAGGCCGGCGCAGTGGTCACGCAGCGCGTGCAGGATCTCCTCCATCTCGAACGCCGCCGTGAGGGTCTCGACCAGCACGGTCGCCCGGATGGTCCCGGGGTCCAGGCCGAGCAGCTCCTCGGTGAGCACGAAGACG
This sequence comes from Actinotalea ferrariae, assembly GCF_019733465.1. Lineage (GTDB taxonomy): Bacteria > Actinomycetota > Actinomycetes > Actinomycetales > Cellulomonadaceae > Actinotalea > Actinotalea ferrariae_A. The sequence goes on from NZ_JACVQL010000007.1 coordinate 15,237, forward strand.
TCGTCCCACAGCCGCGCCTCCCCGTGGCTCTCGATCTTGGGCAGGTAGAAGTAGGGACCGCGTCCGGCGTCGACGAGGGCGCGGGCGTTGTGGAACGCGTACAGCCCAGCGTCCACGAGGCTCGCCGACGCGGGGAACCGCTGACCCGTCCGGTCCGTGAAGCACAGGTGCTTCTCGGCGAGGTGCCAGCCGCGGGGACGCATGACGATCGTCGGCGTCGCGCCGTCGGTGCGGACGCGGTACTCCTTGCCCCCGGGCGACGTGAAGTCCAGCCGCCCTCGGACGGCGTCGCGCAGCGTGTGCTGCCCGCCGACCACGTTCTGCCACGTGGGCGACGTCGCGTCCTCGAGGTCGGCGAGCCAGACCCGTGCACCCGAGTTCAGGGCGTTGACCGCCATCCTGCGGTCCGTCGGCCCGGTGATCTCGACCCGCCGGTCCTCGAGGCCGGGTCCTGCGCCCGCGACCCGCCAGGTCGGGTCCGCGCGGATGTCGGCCGTCTCGGCGAGGAAGTCCGGCGTCGCGCCGTTGGCGATCGCCTCGCGGCGCCGCTGACGTTCGAGCAGCAGGTCGTGGCGACGCCCGAGGAACTCGGCGTGGAGGGTGGTGAGGAAGTCGAGGGCCTCGGGCGTGAGCACCTCGGAGGACCCGGGGACCGCCGGGCCCCTGACCTCGAGCCGCGCCCGGCCCGGGGTGTGCATCGGCTGCGTCGTCGTCGGCTGCGTCGTCGTCGGCTGCGTCGTCGTCGGCTGCGTCGTCGTGGTCATCGTCATCTCCTGTCGGCGTGCTCAGCCGTGGGGCCGGCTCAGCGGTCGGACGTGAACTGGGCGGTCTCGGTCGACCCGGCCATGGCCGTGGTGGCGCTCGCGGGGTCGATGGTCGTGGCGACACGGTCGAACCATCCCGTGCCGACCTCGCGCTGGTGGCGGGTCGCGGTGTAGCCGTCCGCCTCGGCGTCGATCTCGGCGTCCTGCAGCTCGACGTACGCGCTCATGCCGCGCTCGGCGTAGCCACGGGCCAGCGTGAACATCGAGTGGTTGAGCGCGTGGAACCCCGCGAGGGTGATGAACTGGAACCGGTAGCCGTAGGACGCGAGCTCGCGCTGGAACCGCGCGATCGTGGCGTCGTCGAGGTGCGCACGCCAGTTGAACGACGGCGAGCAGTTGTAGGCGAGCAGCTTGCCGGGGAAGCGCTCGTGGATGCGCTCCGCGAACTCGCGTGCGAGCCCGAGGTCGGGCTCGGACGTCTCGACCCACAGCAGGTCGGCGTGCTCCGCGTACGCCGAGCAGCGCGCGACGACGGCGTCGAGGCCGGGACGCACCCGGACGTAGCCCTCGGGCGTGCGCTCGCCCGTGAGGAACTCCGCGTCGCGCGGGTCGACGTCGGACGTGAGCAGGTCCGCACCGAGCGCGTCGGTACGGGCGATCACCAGCGTCGGGACGCCCGCGACGTCGGCCGCGAGCCGGGCGGCGCGCAGGGTCCGGACGTGCTGCGACGTCGGGACCAGCACCTTGCCGCCCAGGTGGCCGCACTTCTTCTCGGCCGCGAGCTGGTCCTCCCAGTGCACGCCGGCCGCACCGGCCGCGATCATCGCGGTCATGAGCTCGTAGGCGTTGAGCGGGCCGCCGAAGCCCGCTTCGGCGTCAGCGACCACGGGCGCGAGCCAGTCGCGGCTCGTCGTCCCGGTCTCGGCCACCTCGATGCGGTCCTGGCGCAGCAGCGCGTTGTTGATCCGACGGACGACGGCCGGCACCGAGTTGGCCGGGTACAGGCTCTGGTCGGGGTAGGTCTGCCCGGCGAGGTTCGCGTCCGCGGCGACCTGCCATCCCGACAGGTAGATCGCCTCGAGGCCGGCGCGGACCTGCTGGACGGCCTGGTTCCCCGTGAGGGCGCCCAGCGCCGGCACCCACGCCCGGGTGTGCAGCAGGTCCCAGAGCCGTTCGGCGCCGCGCCGCGCGAGGGTGTGCTCCTCCAGGACCGTGCCGCGCAGCGCGACGACGTCGGCGGCGGAGTGGTCCCGGCGGATGCCCTGCCAGCGCGGGTCGTGGGCCCAGCTGCGCTCGAGCTCCTCGGCCGGCCCTCGGGTCGTGCCGGCGGGGCTGTGCTCGGACGGCCGCCCGGACGGCTGCGGTCGGGACGTGATGACGGTGCTCATGGGTGCTCCTCTCGTCGGGCTCGCGGATCGGGCCGTGAGATCACCGTGGGGGAAGGACGCGTCGTCCTGACCCTGCACGGTGCGTGAAGAACCGGCGTTCTTCTGCTCCGCGGAACCTGGTGCCGCCACGCCTCGCCCTGGGAGCGTGGCGGCATGACGACGACCAGGACGTCCCCCGCACCGGCAGCCGACGCGCTCGTCGTCGGCCGGCGCATCCGGCACCTGCGGACGGCACGCGGGATGACCCTCGAGGACCTCGGCGCCGCGGTCGGCCGCGCGCCGTCGCAGATCTCGATGCTCGAGAACGGGCACCGCGAGGCGAAGGTGTCGGTGCTGCAGCGGGTCGCCGCGGCGCTCGGCGTGCCGGTCGGCGCGCTCCTCGTCGACGAGGCGCCGTCACCTCGTGCGGCGCTCGAGATCGCGCTCGTGCGCGCCCAGCGCGGACCGCTGCTGTCCTCCCTCGACGTCCCCGAGGTCGCCGTCGGGCGCTCGCTCCCGACCGACGCCCTGACCGCGCTCGTGCGGCTGCAGGAGGAGCTGCAGCGCCTGCTCACCGAGCGGGCCGCGACTCCCGAGGAGGCGCGGCGCGCGAACGCCGAGCTCCGGGCGACGATGCGCGCACAGGACAACTGGTTCCCGGACCTCGAGGACCACGCGAGCCGCCTGCTCGCCGCCGTCGGCCACCCGGGCGGTCCGCTCTCCCAGCGGACCGCCGAGATCGCGGCCCACCTGGGCTTCGCGCTGCACCACGTGCACGACCTGCCGCACTCGACGCGCTCCGTCACCGACCTCGAGCACCGACGCATCTACCTCGCCCACGACGCGGCCGACCCCCGGTCACCGCTGCTGCAGGCGCTCGCCACGCAGGTCCTCGGCCACGGCGAGCCGCGCGACTACGGCGACTTCCTGCGCCAGCGGGTCGAGACGAACTACCTGGCTGCGGCGCTCATGGTGCCGCAGGACGGCGCGGTGGCGATGCTGCGTGAGGCCAAGGAGGCTCGACGGCTGTCCGTCGAGGACCTGCGTGACGCCTTCGGCGTGCCGTACGAGACGGCCGCGCACCGGTTCACCAACCTCGCGACGCGCCACCTCGGCATCCCGGTGCACTTCATGAAGGTCCACGAGAGCGGGACCCTGCACAAGGCGTACGAGAACGACGGCGTCGCGTTCCCCAGCGACGCGCTGGGGGCGATCGAGGGGCAGCCGGTGTGCCGCCGGTGGACGGCGCGGGTCGTCTTCGCGATCCCCGACCGGTTCAGCCCGTACTACCAGTACACGGACACCCCGTCCGGCACGTTCTGGTGCACGTCCCGCGTGCAGTCGACGCCCGACGGCGACTTCTCCGTGAGCGTGGGCGTGCCGTTCAGCCACGTCCGGTGGTTCCAGGGGCGCGAGACGCGCGAACGCGCCACCTCGGGCTGCCCCGAGCCGTCGTGCTGCCGACGTCCGCCGGAGGACCTCGCGGAGCGGTGGGCAGGCCGCGCGTGGCCCGCGGCGCGACCGCACGCGAGCACGCTCGCGGCGCTGCCGCCCGGGGTCTTCCCCGGGGTCGACCAGACGGAGGTGCTGACCTTCCTCGAGCGCCACGCGCCGGCGCGCTGAACCGGCGCCGGCGCGCCGGACCGCGCGCCACGGGCGGCGACGTGCGCGGGGAGGATCGCGGGACGGCAGACTGGTCGGGTGCAGCCCGTGCTCCTCGCCCTCGGCGGCGTCCTGACCCTCACCGGCGCAGCGCTGCTCGTCCGGGCGTTCCGGCTCGGCCAGGCCGACCGGCGCGACGACGAGCGCCGCACGTTCCGGCTCGCGGTCGCGGCGCTCGCCGTCGGCTCGGCGCTGTTCCTGCTCACCGCGATGGTCACCGAGCGAGGCTGACCGTGCCCCTCGACCCGCGCACCGAGCAGGCCGTCCGCGCGCTGTGGGACGTCGGGACGCGCAACGGCCGCCCGCCCGCTCCCGTGCCCGAGGCCGACCCGTGGGAGGACGACGACCCGCTCGACCCCGCGCGCGGCTGGCTGCCGGTCGAGCTGCCGGGTGTCCCGTCCGTCGTCGTGCGTCTGCACCGCGACGGTGAGGACCTCGTCGTCGTCGAGGACGTCGTCGAGCTCGACGTGCCACGCCGGGACACCGTACGCGTGGTCGAGGAGCTCCTCACCGGTGGCGCGCGCCGACGCCACCGGGCGCGGGGTGCGCTGGGCCAGCTGCTCGCGATCGTCCTGCACAACCCGCAGCCGAGCGAGCTCGTCGTCACGGTGCACGACGACGACCCGGAGGTGCCGCCCCGGACGTACGACGCGCCCGTGGTCCTCGGCACGATGACGAGCGGCTGGGTGCTGACCCTCCCGACGGTCGACGGCGAGCGGACCACGCCCTCCTGACCGCACCCTGAGCCTTGCCCGAGCCGCGCGGGGTGGTCATGCTCGGAGCAGCAGGGCGGACCGAGTGGGCGGGGGACGGCATGGAGGCGGAGCCTCTGGGGTGCGACCCGGCCTTCCTCGGCGTGCCGGTGCCGCTGCCGACGCACGCCGGCGCGGCCGGCGCCGGGTCGGCGACGGTCGAGCTCACGTACACGCACTTCTCCGTCGTCCTGCGGCCCGATCGTCGACTCGCGGCCGCGACCGCGGTCAACATCGACGGCGACCGGCTGGTCCCGCTGGAGCGGGAGGACGTCGGCTGGCGTCTCGACGGGCGCGTCGGCCGGGGCGACCAGGCGGGTGCCGCCCTGTACACGGACAACGAGTTCGACCGCGGCCACCTCGTCCGCCGCCTCGACCCGGTGTGGGGCGACATGGCCACGGCCGTGACGGCGAACGACGACACGTTCCGGTACCCGAACGCCGCACCCCAGGTCGCGGTGTTCAACCAGTCGAAGGAGCTCTGGGTGGGGCTCGAGGACCACGTGCTCGAGCACGCCGACCGCACGGACGCACTGCTCACGGTGCTGACCGGCCCGGTGCTGCTCGACGACGACCCGCCCTACCGGGACGTGCTGCTGCCCCGGCGGTTCTGGAAGGTCGCGGCGTGGGCGCACGACGGCGAGCTGCGCGCGACCGGCTACCTGCTCGACCAGTCCGAGCTGCTCGACGCGGTCCTCGAGCGCGAGCGCGTCGGCACCGCCCGGGGCGTCGACGAGGAGCTGGGTGCGTACCGCACGTTCCAGGTGCCCATCACGACGATCGCCGAGGAGACGGGCCTCGACCTCGGTCCGCTGCCCGCCGCGGACCGGCTGCCCGTCCCGCGCGGGACCACGCCGCGCGAGGCGCGCCTCGAGCTGTCGTCGTACGAGGAGATCGTCCTGTAGCCCTGGTGGGGCCGCCCGCGCACACGGCGCGTCGCGGACGTAGCGTGGCGCTCAGCACGGCTTTCGCCTGGGGGGAGCGACCGTGGAGGACCTGTCGCCGCACGATGCCCTGACCGGCACCGATCAAGACCTCGCCAGCTCGCGCCCGCCGTCGGGCCTCGACCTGCGGCAGACCTGGGTCCTGGACTCCGTCCACGAGCTGTCGACACTGCGGGCCGGGTTGTCACGCGCCGTGTCGCTCGACGACGCCGACCCGCCGGACGAGCTCGATCCGATCGCCACCACCATGGTCCTGGTGGCGTCCGAGCTGGCGACCAACGCCCTCAGGCACGGGATCCCGCCGACCGTCGTACGGTTGTTCGCCGACCACACGTACCTGCTGGACGTGGCGGACCACGACCCCGGCACGGCGCCTCATCTCGCAGGCGCCCGTCCACCGGGCGAGGGCGGGTTGGGCCTCCAGATCGCCCGACGACTCGCGGTCGACGTCGCCTGGTACGCGACCGACACCACCAAGCACGTCTGGGCGCGGTTCGGTCGCGCGGACCTCCGGCCCTGAGGCGGTGCGCCCGGCGTCCGAGCCCGTCGGCTCCGGGTCAGCCGGCGCGCTGTACCGCAGGCAGTGGGCCAGGTGGGGCTTGAACCCACGACCGACGGATTATGAGTCCGCTGCTCTGACCGGCTGAGCTACTGGCCCGCGCGGCAAGGCTACGGGACTACGGTCGGCGGGTGCCGCACGTCCTGGTCGCCGGTCCCGCCTCGTGGAACACCCTCGTCGACGTCGACGCCTTCCCCGAACCGCACCCGCACATGGTCATGGCCCGCGGGCACCGCGAAGGGCTCGGCGGCACGTCGGCGGGCAAGGCGCTCACCCTCGCACGCCTCGGCGTCCCGGTGACGCTGTGGACCTCGCTCGGCGACGACCTCGCCGCCGAGCGGATCACCGGCGCGCTCGCGCACCCGGAGCTCACGCTCGTCGCACGACGTCGTCCGGGCGCGAGCGAGCGGCACCTCAACCTCATGCGGCCCGACGGCGGGCGCCTGTCGATCTACCTCGACGTTCCCCCGGACCCAGGGCCGCCGCCGCACGACGTGCTCCTCGCAGCCCGCACGGCCGACGTGGTCGTCGCCGACCTGGCGGCGCCCGTGCGGGCGGCGCTCCCCCTGCTGACCGACGGCCGGGCGGAGGTGTGGTGCGACGTCCACGACCACGACGGCGTCGCAGACTTCCACCGCCCGTTCGTCGAGGCGGCCGACGTCCTCGTCGTCTCCGCGGACCGGCTGCCGGATCCGCGCGCGTTCCTCGGCTCGCGCGTCGCCGCGGGCACCCGCTGGGCCGTGTGCACGGACGGCGCGCGCGGCGCCGTCGCGCTCGGCCGGGACGAGGGCTGGCTCCAGGTGCCGGCCGTGCCGGCCGGGACGGTCGTCGACGCCAACGGTGCGGGCGACGCCTTCGTCGCCGGGATGCTGCGCGGGCGCCTCGACGGGCTGCCCCTCGCCGACTGCCTGCGTCTTGGTGCCGCGGCCGGGACGCTCGCCGTCCGCTCCCCCGACCTCGTCGCGGACGCGACGCTCGCCGACGTCAGGCGGCTCGCCGGGCCGTGAGGCCGCCGTCGTGCGGCGCTGCCCGCCGCGCCCGGCGGCCGCCCGCGCCGGTTACGTTGGTGGCATGGCCCTCCTGCGACGCGCACCGCGCCTGCCCGACGACGTCCGCCGCAGCCTCGACCTGCGACGCGGCGAGAAGGTGCTCGCGAGCGCGCCGCTGACGGACGGCTGGGTCCTGGCCACCACCCAGCACCTGCACGTGGTCCGCGACGCGCGCCTGCGCCGGCCGTGGAGCGACGTCGACGCCGCGCGTCTGGACCCCGAGACCGCCGAGCTCACGGTGACGTGGGTCGACGGCTCGGCGCCGTCGGTGCTGCACCTCGAGGCGGAGCACGCCCGGGCGCTCGTGCGGGCCGTGCACGAGCGGGTCCAGTCGTCGGTCGTCCACACGGCGCGCGTGACGGTCCCGGGTGGCTCGGTGGTCCGTGTCGCCCTGCGGCGCGACGCCGACGGTGGCCTGCTGACCCAGGTGCTCGGCGACGGCCGGGTCGACCTCTCGGACCCCGCCACGGCCGCCGCCGTCGACGAGGCCGAGGCCAAGGTGCGCGAGGCGGGCGGGCTCTCCTAGGCCGCTCCGCGCGGCGGCGTGTGACCTCGGTGACACCGCGCCGGCCCGTTCCGGACCACGTCCGAGCATCGGGTAGCATTTCGACCCGCGATCCCGCGTAGCTCAATTGGCAGAGCATCCGACTGTTAATCGGACGGTTACTGGTTCGAGTCCAGTCGCGGGAGCACCGGAAGGGCCCCTGACCAGCAGGTTTGCGGTCAGGGGCCCTTCGCCTGCTCACCCGGGACGCATCGATCCCGGCGTTGCTCCGATTCTTCCGCGGCAGCTCGCCGACGTCGCCGCGGGGGTTGTGGGCCGGGCGAGCATCGAGCACGCCTCGTCGCCACGCGCCTCTGACCAGCACAAACACACGCCGCGCACCGTCTCCGACCAGTCGGCCCGCGGCCGCTAGTGACCGGCTGGTTGTAGTGCCCATGGACGTTGTTGACAGAGGCGAGGACCTCCGGGCGAAGTGAGTGGTGTCTGACGCCATCGCTTCGAGACCGGAGGTCCTCGTGGTCAACGCTATGCCGCGGTCGTCGCCGTGGTCACGTCTGCAGCTGGTCGAACGGGTCCTGGCGGGCCGCCCTGCGGCGCACGTCACGGCCGAGATGGGTGTCTCCCGGGCGACGGCCTACAAGTGGGTGCGCCGCCACCGAGCCGAGGGCAGCGCCGGGATGCGGGACCGATCGAGTCGTCCCCATCGCTCGCCGAGCCGCACCGACCCGGTGCTCGAGGCGACGATCGTTGCCCTGCGACGCGATCGGCGCCTGGGACCGGCCAGGATCGCAGGGATCGTCGGACTGCCGGCCTCGACCGTCCACCGAGTGCTGGTCCGCCACGGGATGCCGCGGCTGGCCTGGCCGGACAGGCCCAGCGGTGAGCCGGTGCGCCGTTACGAACGAGCGCGGCCCGGTGAGCTGCTCCATGTCGACGTCAAGAAGATCGGCCGACTGCGCGACGGAGGCGGTTGGCGGGTTCACGGCCGCGACAGCCTGGAACGTCGTCGAGCCCGCGAGGGCGCGTCCGAGTGGGCCACACCCGCCTGGCCTACGCCGAGAGCCACCCCGATGACCGCGCTCAGACCTGCGCGAGGTTCCTGCGCAGGGGCCGCGGCCTGGTTCGCCGCCCACGGCATCGCCCAGATTGAGCGCGTGATGACCGACAACGCCATGGCCTACCGCCGCTCTGCCGCATGGCGCGACGCGTTGGCCGACATCGGCGCCGACGCGACTTTCACCCGCCGCTACCAGCCCCAGACCAACGGCAAGGCCGAGCGGTTCAACCGCCCCTGCTCGAGGAGTGGGCCTACGCCCCCCTTCGCCTCAGTAGACGATCGCGCCGCGGCCTTGCCGATCTGGCTGCATACCTACAACGACCACCGCACACACACCGCGCTCGGCGGCGCCTCGCCCATCGGTAGCGTCAACAACGTCCCGAGGCACTACAGCTGGCCGCATGCCCTGCCAGCGCTGACATCCCCCTGGACGACCGAAAAGCGCGCCACACAGACCGGGATCGAAGGTGCGCCGAGTGGGCAGGGACCGGGATCGAGGGGCTGGCGCGCCATCACAGACCACGATCTGAACCGCCCCGGGTTCAGTGGAGGCTCGGTT
>NZ_JACVQL010000070.1 GCF_019733465.1 Actinotalea ferrariae
GCGTCGACGAGCACGGCGTCGCGCAGCAGGTCCTCCTCGCGGCCCGGGTGCAGCGCCGCGACGGCAACGAGCGCGTCGCCGTCCGGCAGCCACCGGTGCGCCGCGAGGTCGACGTCGCCGTCGGTCAGCTGCACGGGAGCGGGCAGGGCGTCGGCGGCCGGCGCCGGAGCGCCCTCCTGCGGCACGTCGACGACGAACACGTGCTGCGGCCGGTCGCGGAAGAAGCCGATGCCGTCGCCGCGGTAGCGGAAGGTCGTGATGTGCCGCGGCGGCTCGGCACCCGGGTCCTCGCCCGCGACGTACCGGCCGGGCTCGGGGACGCGCGCGAGGTAGGCGAGGCGCGTCCCGTCCGGGGAGAACCGCGGCTCGCTCACGCCGAGCGGGGCGTCGGTCAGGCGCAGCGGCTCGCCGCCGCCCGCCTCGACGACGTGCAGCTGCGGCTTGCCCTTGGGCTCGGCGCGCACGAAGGCGATCCAGCGACCGTCGGGCGACCACACGGGCGCGGTGTCGCGGTGCCCGCGCGTGAGCGGCCGCGGTGGGCCCGACCCGTCGACGGGCACGGTCCACAGGCGGCCGGTGTACTCGTCGGTCGCCGGGTCGGGCGCGGTGACCGAGAAGACGGCCGTCGTCCCGTCCGGGTTCAGGGCAGGGGTTCCAGGGGTGCGCAGCAGCGGCAGGTCTGAAGGAAGCACCGCAGCAACCTACGCCGCCCCGGCGGGCCCGACGACGGCGACGGCGTGCGGGCGCGTCGTCGGGCCGCGCGGCTGCTCAGCGGACGAGGAAGTCCAGCAGGGTCTCGTTCCACTCGTCCGCGTGGCTGACGTTGACCCCGTGGGGTGCGCCCGCGACGACGTGGAGCTGACTGCCCGGCAGCGCCTCGTGCGTCCGTCGCCCCGAGCCCTCGAACGGCACCGTCGCATCCCCGTCGCCGTGCAGCACGAGCACGGGCAGGCCGTGCTCGGCGATGCCGGCGAGGTCGTCGCGGAAGTCGGTGTGGCCGAAGGCGGCCATGCACTCCAGCGCCGCGCGCTTGTCCGCCTGCAGGCACAGTGCCAGCGCCTTCCGCCGCTCCTCCTCGCTCACCTTCAGGACGCCGTCGACGGAGAAGAACTCGCGCGTGAACTCGTCGTAGAAGGACTCCTGGTCGGCGGTGAGCTTCGCGGCCATCTCCGCCGCCTGGCTCTCCGGGAGGGGGCCGTCCGGGTTCCCGGGGACCTGCGCCATGAACGGCGTCACCGAGGAGGCGAGCACCACGCTGCGGAGCCGCGCCGGACCCTGGTCGGTGACGTAGCGCACGACCTCGCCGCCTCCCATGGAGAAGCCCACGAGCGTGGTGTCGTGCAGGTCGAGCTCGGTGAGCACCGTGGCGAGGTCCTCGGCGAGCGTGTCGTACGTGTAGCCGGTGCGCGGCTTGTCGCTGCGGCCGAACCCGCGGCGGTCGTAGGTGATGACGCGGTAGCCGGCTGCCTCGAGCGCGGGGACGTTGTGCGCGAACGACTCGCCGGACAGCGGCCAGCCGTGCACCAGCACGACGGGACGCCCGGGGCCGCCGGTGTCGTCGACGTGGAGGTCGGTGCTGCGGAACAGGCCGTGGTGGGCGGTGATCTCCGGCATGCGTGGGCTCCTCGAGGTGTGGGGGACGGTCTCGACGGTAGGCACACGCGGCGCTGCGCCGCGCGCCGAAGACGCTGGCCGATGCCCTGGCCGAGGACCTGGCCGAGCACCTGGCCCGACGGCGTCCCACGGCGTTGCCCGCCAGGTGAGGCGCGGCCCGCCGGTCCGTGCGCCACCACTAGCGTGGGGCGCGATCGGGCGGACGTCGGAGGGAGGGCCGGTGCGAGGCGTCACGGGTGCCGACGTGGCCCGCGCGAGCGGCGTCTCGCGGACCACCGTGAGCTACGTCCTCAACGGCCGGCAGGACGTCTCCATCCCCGAGGCGACGCGCGAGCGGGTGCGCGAGGTCGCCGCCCGCATGGGGTACACGCCGTCGGTGGCGGGCCGTGCCCTGCGCACGGGCAGGAGCGACCTCGTGCTGTGCGTGCTGCCGGACTGGCCGGTCGGCCCGGTCATCGACACCCTCCTCGACCACCTCGCGACCGAGCTCGCCGACCGCGGGCTCTCCGTGCTGGTGCACCACGACCGCGGCCCGCGGCCGCTCGCCGACCTGTGGCGCGCCGTGACGCCGCGCGCCGTCGTCGGGCTCGCCACGTTCGCGCCCGCCGACGAGCGCGCGATGCGCCAGGCGGGCATCCAGGTGCTGAGCAACGCGCTCGACGACGACGCGCGCCGCTTCGCCGTCCCCCAGCAGCGGATCGGGGCGGCCCAGGTCGAGCACCTCGCCGTGCGGGGGCACCGGGCGATCGGGTACGCGGGGCCGACGGACCGCCGCCTCGCGCAGTTCGCCGACCGCCGGCTCGCGGGCGTGCGCGCCGCGTGCGCCGAGCGGGGGCTGCCCGAGCCCGTGCTCGAGCCTGTCGAGCTCGACGTGGAGTCCGCCGCCGCGGCCGTGCGCACCTGGCGCGCCGCGGGGGAGCCCGTCACCGCGGTCGCCGCGTACAACGACGAGGTGGCGCTCGCCGTGCTGGCCGGCGTGCGGGCCGAGGGCCTGCGCACGCCCGACGACGTCGCGGTGATCGGCGTCGACGACCACCCGCTCGCCCGCGTCGCTGCCCCGCCGCTGACGACGGTGTGGCAGGCCGTCGACGCCCAGGCGCACTACCTCGCCCTCGCGGTGCTCGCCGCGCTCGACGGCGGCGGCGAGCTGCCCGAGCGCCCCACGGACCTCTTCCACGTGGTGGCACGCGACTCGACCTGACGCCGTCGCCGCCTGCACCGACCGCGCCCGCGTCGGGCGCGCCCGACGACGAACGGGCCCGGTCGGCGCGGGTGCGCCGACCGGGCCCGTCGCCCGTGCTCCAGTGCGTCAGTTGAACGTGAACCAGTTGATGTTGACGAAGTCGGCCGGCTGACCCGAGTCGAACGTCAGGTACACGGTGTGCGTGCCCGTCGTCGGCTGGATGGTCGCCGGGACGGTCCGCCACGACTGCCACCCGCCGGTGTTCCCGATCGCGAAGCTGCCGATCGAGGGGGCCGTCGGGCTGCCCAGACGGACGTTGACCAGGCCGCTGACGCCGCCCGCCGCACCCGAGGCGACGCGCGCGCTGAACTGCGTCCTCGCCGTCGTGCCGAAGCTCACGGCGTCGAACCGGATGTGGTCACCGTTGGCGATGCCGCCGAGGTTCTGGCCGCCGTCGACGTCGGTCGTCGTCTCCTTGAAGACCCCGACCATGCCGCTGTACGCCTCGGCCTGGATGCGCGACGTCGCCGTGAAGCCGCCGCCCGTCGTCGGGAACAGGGCCGACGCGAACTTCTGCGCCGCCGACTGGTTGCAGTCGTAGATCTGCAGCCGCGCCCCGTTGGCCGTCGAGCCCCCGGGCGAGTCGATGCAGCGCCCCGACCGCGGGTTCTTCACCGAGCCGTCGGCCTGCGGCACCCACTCCTGGTTCCCGCCACCCGTGCAGTCCCACAGGATCAGCTTGGTGGAGTTCGCCGTGCCGTTGCCCTCGATGTCGAGGCACTTGCCCAGCGTGCGGAGGGTCCCGTTGGTGAACGTCCAGTGCTGGTCCACCGCCGCGGGCTGGCAGTCCCAGAGCTGGACGGCCGCGAGGTTGCCGCCGACGTCGTTGCCGGACACGTCGACGCACTTGCCGCCGGGGCCGGTGATCGGGCTGCCGACGGGCGTCTGCCCGCCGCCGCCCGACGTCGTGGTCACGCTCACCGCCGAGCTCACGCCGGAGCGGTTGCCCGCGCCGTCGACCGCCCGGACGGAGAACTGGTACGTCGTCGACGCGGACAGGCCGGTCGCCGAGTACGACGTGCCCGTCGGGGACCCGACGACGGCGCCGTTGCGCAGCACCTCGTACCGCGCCACGCCGGTGCCGCCCGCGTTGTCCGTCGACGCCGACCACGAGAGGTTCGTCGCGGACGACGTCGTGCCCGAGGCCGACAGGTTCGCCGGCACGGAGGGCGCCGTCGTGTCCGTCGGTGCGGTCGTGTTCGAGCTCGCGACCGACCGTGCCGGCACGTTCAGCGTGACCCCGTTGGAGAACCGGACCGTGATCGGCGAGCCGGTCATGTTGGCCGCCTGGTACGTCCGCACGCCGTTCTTGACGAAGACCGCGTGCAGCGGCGTGTTGGCCGTGACGGACCGGTCGACGGTCCCGAGGCCCTCGAGGTTCTTGAGCCAGTAGAAGGTGTGCGCCCTCGACTCGCCCTCCTCGACCGCGTACGAGTTCGCCTGGGACCGGAACTGGGAGAGGGCCGTCGGGGCGTCGGCCAGGGCCTGGAACTCCCAGATGATGTCCTGCCACACCGTCGCCGGCCCGCCGTTGTTGCGTTCGAGCTCGGCGATGTTGCGGCGGATGTACGCGGGGTCGTAGCCCAGGTACAGGTGACCGGCGGTGCTGGGCAGCAGGTTGATGCCCTGGATCATCTCGGGCTCGGCGCTGAACCACGTGGAGTAGCTGCCGCCGTCGCCCCAGACCATGCCGACCGTCGAGTGCCCGAACGCGGCGGGGAACGCCTCGTCGTCGGTGTCGAACCAGTAGTTCTCGATGGCCGACGCCTGCGTCGTGTACAGGTAGATGCCGAGGTCGCGGACGGTCGTGTTGCCGGTGACCTGGCCCCACTGGATGAGCCCGCTCGCGAAGTTCATGCCCTCGGACGAGGACTCCTGGTTGTTGCCCGCGCCGAAGGCGCCGTGACCCGCGGCCCAGTCGTGACCCGCGTAGATGTCGAAGTCGCGCAGGAACGGGAACCGGGTGTCGTTGCGGTCCCAGTTGGCCGCGTCCTTGATCACCGTGTTGACCATGCCGCCGTACGCCGACGTAGCGGCCCACGCGGGGTCGAACTGCGCGACGGTCGCCGCGCCGACGACGTAGTAGCCGTAGTGGAAGTGGTGGTCGTTGAGGTCCGTGTCGGAGCCGTAGGACGCGGGGTAGCCGATGAGGGTGCCCCACGCCGGGTTGTACCAGAATGCGCGCTGCGTCTCGCCCGGTGACGCCGTCATCCAGTCGGTCAGGCGCGTGCGCATCGCCGAGACGAGGCGGTCGCGCGCCGCGGTGTTGCCGGTCAGGTTCGCCATGTGGGCGACCTGCGAGATGCGCCCGAACGCCTTGCCGGTCCAGTAGGTGTCCTCGCCGAAGCCCGCGAACGGGTCGCCCGAGGCCACCTGCTCGATGTAGCCGTTGAGCTGGTTGGCGTCCGCCGAGCCGGCCGGGAAGCCGGTGTTCGCGAGCTGCGGCAGCACGCCGTTGAAGCTCGCGACCGTCTGGAACTGCGAGCTGCCGATCACGACGCGCATCGGGCCGCGCGGCGACACGTAGGAGTAGCTGCTCGGCGTCGCCCCGGCGAGCTGGTCGCGCTGGTGGGGGTAGAGCGCGTAGACCGTGCCCGTCCCGGATCCCTGGCGCGCCGTCGTCGTGAAGGCGTACGTCGCCGTCATGCGGGCGGCGGCCTCGTCGTAGGACCACGAGACCCGCGTGCCGGTGACGTGGTTGTGCGCGTACGGCGCGTAGGCGTCGAGCGCCGCGGTGCGCTGGGCGTTCGTGCTCGACGACGTCGTCGGCAGCACCGCGACCGAGAAGAAGGTGCCGCCGTTGAGCGACGAGCTGATGGTGTTGCCGGAGACCGACCACGAGGAGCCGCTCGGGGCGAACGCCGCGTAGTCGTGACCGTTGAGCGTGAAGCCGATGGTGCCGCCGCTGTTGCGCCACACGGTGGGCGCCGCGGTGCCCCGGAGGGTCGCGTCGCCGCCGCCCGTCTTGGTCGCGTAGACGAACGGGAGGCCGTGGCCGAACGTCGTCCGCAGGCTGCTGCCGCCGTTCGACCAGAGCTCGCTCACGGTCCAGTCGGAGTAGCCGTCGACCTTGCCCTCGGCCGTGAGGCCCGCGAGGCCGAGCCGGAAGTCCTCGCTGTAGTTGTAGTGGTACTCGCCGACGCCCGTGGCCGTGCCCGAGATGCTGACGTTGGTCGGGTAGCTGACGCCGAGCCCGTCGGTGAACGCGTGGAACGCGAGCGGGTGCGCCATGAGGTTCTCGGAGATCGACGCGCAGTTGAACTTGCGCCACAGCAGCGACGTCCACCAGTCGTTGGTGGGGATCGCGCCGGACGGGAAGTTCGAGGTGACGTGCGCCCGCGGGTTGGTGACCGGGGTGCCGTTGCACTCCGTCGGAACGGCACCGCCCGGGGGAGTGCCCTCGGCGTAGCTGCCGGCGCCGACCTGGGCGGCGTGGGCGGCGGGTGCGGGCAGCACCATCACCTGCACCAGGTACGCGAGCATCGCCGCGACCACGACCATGGCCACCGTCGTGCGGCGGCTCGTGCCTGGGCTCGACGACCAGGCCCCCCTCATCCGTTCTGCTGGAGCAGACATCCAGTTCTCTCCGTTGCTCGGCTGGTGCTCTGCGCAGCCGGCCCGTCGCCGGCCGCGTCCTGGCTCCCCGTCGGACGGGCGGTGCCCGGGACGGTGGGATGGGTCGCGGTGCGGTCCCCGCAGCGTCGCTGCGGCGGGGAGGCGGTGCGGCCCGGTGGGCGGGGAGCCGGCCGCGAGGCCCCTCCACGCCGAGGGTGAGTGCCCGGGTGGCCCGATCCAGTGAATCGTGTCACCCGAGGTCAAGAGTAGGGCGGGCGTCCGATGTGTCAAGGTTTCGCCCGCACCCGATGGGGTGATCCGGCCGCTGCGGTTCCACCGCGTGGGCGGCCGCGCCGGGTGGCCCGGCGAGGGCGTACCGTGGTGGGTACCAGCCCCTCCGTCCCGGGACTGGTGGGAGAGTCACTGTGTCGACCGCCCGCCCGGGGAGAACCCGGTACCTCGCCACCAGCCCGTTCAACGCAGCCCGGGAGAAGGCGGCCGCCGCCATCGTCCCGGTCAACGTGGGCGACCGCGTCTCGCACGACCGCCACGGCCTCGGTCGCGCCGTCGGCCTCGACGGCGACCGCGCCGTGATCGTCGACTTCGGCGGCGACATCCGTCGCGTCGAGCTCGACAGCCCGCGGCTCGTCCGCCTCTGAGGCGCCCCGCCTGACCTGCGCCGCCCGCCCGGTCCGCCCGACGGGCTGCTTCGCCGCGCGAGGATGTCGCTCATGAGTGCGAAGCACGTGATCGTGGTCGGGAGCGCCAACGTCGACCTGGTCGTCGCCGTGCCGCGCCACCCCGCGGGTGGCGAGACGGTGCTCGGTGGCGACCTCGTGCGCAGCCCAGGAGGCAAGGGCGCCAACCAGGCCGTCTCGGCGGCCCGCACCGGCGGCGTGCGGACCACGTTCGTGGCCGCCGTCGGCCGCGACGACGCCGGTGACCTGCTGCTCGAGGCGCTCGAGGGTGCCGGCGTGCGGACCGGTGCCGTCGTCCGGATCGGTGCGCCGACGGGGACGGCGCTGATCATGGTCGACCCGAGCGGCGAGAACGCGATCGTCGTCGCGCCCGGCGCGAACGCGCTGCTCCAGGTGCGAGGCGAGGCCGCCGCGGCCGTGGCGGGTGGCGACGTCGTGCTCGCACAGCTCGAGGTCCCGCTCGAGGCGGTGCTCGACGCCGCACGCGCCCGCCGCCCGGGCAGCCTCATGGTGCTCAACGCGGCGCCGTCGCGCCCTCTGCCCGACGAGCTCTGGGGCATGCTCGACGTCCTCGTGGTCAACGAGCACGAGGCGCGTGGGATGGTGGGCGACCTCGGCGCGACCGCCGAGCGGGCCTCGGCGGAGGACCTCGCCGCGCGGCTGCTGCAGGCTGTCCCCGCCGTCGTCGTCACGCTCGGCGCGGCGGGCTGCCTCGTCGCCGAGCGCGGCACCGACGCACACCGCATCCCGGCACCGCGCGTGGAGGTCGTGGACACGACCGGTGCAGGGGACGCGTTCTGCGGCGTGCTCGCCGCCGGCCTCGCCGAGGGTTCGGACCTCACGACGGCGGCGTGGCGCGCGGTGCTCGCGGCCGCGCGCGTCGTGACCCGGCACGGTGCGCAGGACGCCGTGCCGGCGCGCGACGAGCTCGACGCGGCGCAGCAGACCTGACGTCAGGTCGTGGGCGTCGTCGCGACCACCTCGCGGCTCGGGCGGATGTTCTGGTTGAGGTGGAAGACGTTGTCCGGGTCGACGGCGTCCTTGAGCGCGGTCAGCCGCGCGAGCGACGCGGCCGGGTACGCACGGCTGACGCCCGCGTGGCCGTCGTCGCTGAGGGCGTTGACGTAGGCGCCGCGCGCGAACGGCGCGAGGCCCGCTGCGCACTCGCGGACGGTCGCCACGCGAGCCGCGTCCTCCGCCGGGTCCGTCCAGCGCGCGGCGACCATGTACTCGAACGCCGTGCCGCGGTGCGCGAACGCCGTCGCGTCCGCAGCCACGTCGGCGATCGCGCCGCCGTGCGTCTGCAGGCTCGCCCCCACCGACGGGTGGTGCCCGAGCAGCGCCTCGATCGCCGCGTCCGGCAGGCCCGGGAGGTAGTGGCCCTTCCAGTAGCGCCGGTACGCGTGGCCCTGCGGTGTGTCGCCGCAGCGCTGGAGGTCGAGGTACGAGCGCTCGACCTCCCGCCGCGCGACCGGCGCGCCGAGCACCTCCAGGCTGCGGGCGACGTCCCTGCCCTCGTCCGGGTCGCCCACCCAGACCAGGCCCAGGGTCGCGATGCCGCCGATGACCGTGGCCTCGTAGGTCGCTCGGCGCGGTCCGGCCAGAGCCAGGTCCCGCCAGCGCGCCATCGCCGGAGCGGCCTCGGCGGCCGGGAAGTCGAGCTCCGCGGTCAGCGTGCGGGTTCCTGTGGCGTGGAGCTGGAACTCGAACTCCGTGACCACGCCGAAGTTGCCGCCGCCGCCCCGCAGGCCCCAGAAGAGCTCGGTGTTCTCCGCCGCCGAGGCTCGCACCACTCGGCCGTCCGCGGTGACGACCTCGAACGACAGGACGTTGTCGCACGCCAGGCCGTACTGGCGGGCGAGCCAGCCCATCCCGCCGCCCAGGGTGAGACCGCCGACGCCGGTGTGGGAGACGTTGCCGGCCGTCGTGGCGAGCCCGTACGGCTGGGTGGCGGCGTCGAGCGCGCCGAGCAGAGCGCCACCCTGCACCCGGGCCCGCCGCCGCTCGGGGTCGACACGGACCTCGCCCATCGGGGTGAGGTCGATCATGAGGCCGCCCTCGGGCACCGCGTGCCCGGCGACGCTGTGCCCGCCGCAGCGGACGCCGACCTCGAGCCCGTCGCGCCGGGCCAGGGCGAGCGCGGCGACCACGTCGGCCGTCCGGCGACAGCGGACCACGAGCGCCGGACGGCGGTCGATCATCGCGTTCCAGACCCGGCGGGCGTCGTCGTACCCGGGCTCGTCCGGTCGCAGGATCTCGGGACTCTCCATGAGCGGGCCTCTCGTCGCGGGACTCCGACGAGTGGACAGACCGGTCGCGCTCACGGAACCCATCGGGGGCCGGCTGCCGAGCGTGCTCGCCCGGTCGCCGATGCTTGCCCGTCCCGGCGTGATCCTGGACGCTGGAGGCCTCGTCCGGCCGAAGGGGAGCCCATGGGGAAGCTGATCTACGCAGCGAACATCTCGCTCGACGGCTACCTCGAGGACGAGACGGGCTCGTTCGACTGGTCCGCGCCCTCCGAGGAGGTGCACGCGTTCTGGAACGAGCACGAGCGGCACATCGGCACGTCGCTCTACGGCCGCCGCATGTACGAGACGATGCGCGTCTGGGAGGACGACGACTGGCTCGCGGGCGAACCGGACGTCATCCGGGAGTACGCCCAGGTCTGGCGCGACGCCGACAAGATCGTCTACTCCACGACGCTCGACGAGGTGTCGACGGCGCGGACGACGATCGAGCGGCAGCTCGACCCCGAGGCGGTACGCCGGCTCAAGGAGGCGTCCCCCTCGGACCTGAGCATCGGCGGCGCGACCACCGGTGCGGAGGCGTTCCGGCACGGGCTCGTCGACGAGTGCGTGCTGGTCATGCACCCGGTCGTCGTGGGCGGCGGCAAGCCGGCGTTGCCCCGGGGCCTCCGGCTCGACCTCGAGCTGCTGGACCTCCGCCGGTTCGGCACCGGTGCGGTCTACGTGCGCCACGCCGTCCGGGACCGCGCCTGACGCCTGCCGCGGCCCGTCAGGCCAGCACCGCCGAGCGTCGTGCGCCGTCGTCCCCGCGGACCCACGACGCGATGGTCCGCGCGATCTTGGCGCCGCCGTGCGCGGAGGGCTCGATCGGGTTGGCGAAGTCGGCGTCCTCGTCGCACACCAGGCGCAGGTCCACGAAGGTGACGCCGCGCGCGAAGGCCTCGCGCGTGATGACGTCGTTGAACAGCGCGGTCGCCGCACGGACGACGCGCAGCCCGAGCTCGACCAGCCGCGTGTCGTAGATCGTGCAGACGGCGACGGGCAGGCCGGTCGCCTGGGCGTCGTCGAGCATCGCGGCGTAGGCGACGGCGAGCTCCTCGCGTGCGCGACCGAGCAGGTCCAGCCCCTCCGCGACCGTCCCCACCCCGGACCCCAGCAGGTGCGCGTGGCCCAGGGCGTCGTTCCCGCCCGCGCTGATCACGAGGTGCGTCGCGTCCGGCGGCAGCGCGCGGAGCTGCCGCGGCACACCGGCGACGACGTCGCCGTCCACCGCGAGGAGCGTCACCCTGCGGTCGAGCTCGGCGCGCAGCTGGGCGGCGACGTCGGGCTCGCCCGGCACGTAGGCGCCGTTGTCGAGCACGGAGTCGCCGAGCAGGACGACGTGCGCTGCCGCCGTCGGGATGGGTGCCATGGGGCACACCTATCGCGGGAAGGCCGTCCCCACCACCGGGGTGATGGACGCCGCCCGCGCGGCGCCCAACGACGACGACGACGCCCTCGCGGCGTCGTACGCCGAGGTGTTCCGCGTCGACGCGGACCGTCAGGACGCCGGCGGTCACAACGCCGCCGCTCCCTCCTCCTGAGGTGCTGAGGCGCCGACCGCGGACCGCGGTCCGACGCCTCCGCGCCGGCAGGCCGGCGTGATCCCGCCCGGCACGTCCGCGGCACGCACACGGGAAGGCGTCATGGACCTCAGCAGGCTCGTCCGGTCGGACATCGAGTTCGAGCGGATCATCCCCAAGAACTTCCACACCATCTTCGGGCTGTTCTTCGACGGCATCGAGGTCACCCAGGCGATCCAGTACCAGGACTCGTCCGAGCACCTCACGGACCCTGCGGACCGGGGCACGGACAACGCCGTCCGGCTCGTCGCGTACAAGCCGGCGTGGGTCCGGGTCTTCGTCAACAGCATCTTCGGTGCCGGCGGCGTCACGGCGACGCTCGAGGTGCAGCGCCGCCACTCGGGCTTCCTGTGGACCACGATCGCGACGCTCAGCCCCGACCCGTCGTCGATGACGTCGGTCCCCTCGATGAGCACGGCCGACTACGCCGCCCGCCGCGGGAGCGCGGGCGGTTCGATCAACTTCGTCATCCCGGCGAACGAGATGATCGGCACGCTGCGTCTCGTCGCGAAGGTGGAGGCCGGCGGCTGGTCCACCGGCGGGCAGGTCCAGGTGGCCGCGACGCTGCGGCAGACGCTGCGCCTCGCGGGCGTGATGATCGCCTACAACGGGCCGGCGAGCATGGCGGCGAACGCGCCGAACCTCACCATCGCGGCCCCCGGGCTGGCCGACCTCCAGGCGATGTCCGGCACCACGCTCACGCTGTTCCCGGTCGAGTCTCAGGCGCAGTTCCGCACGGCCGGCACCCTCACGCTGACCACCCACCTCCAGCAGGCCGTGTTCCCCGCGAGCGGCTGCGGACCGAACTGGGACGCCCTGCACGGCCGCGTCGCGAACGCCCGAACCGCCGACGGGAACCAGCCGGGCTGGATCTACTACGGGCTCCTCCCGGCCGGCGTCCCGATGGGTCCGGTGGGCGGCTGCGGCGGCGGGGGAGTCGCCGTCGGACCGGTCGGTCAGCCGGGCACGCTCGCGCACGAGGCGGGGCACGCGGCCGGCCTGGCGCACGCGCCCGCGGGCGGCGCGCCGAACGCCGACGTCAACTACCCCGCGTACGAGCCGTACGACACCCCGGCCGCGCGGCGCGCGTCCATCGGCGAGTACGGGCTGAACGTCAACACGGGCGCCGTCGCGTCGCCGGCCACGTTCCGCGACTTCATGGCCTACGGCGGCCCGTCGTGGATCGGGCTGTACCACTACGGCAGGCTGACCGACAACGACCGGTTCACGCCGCGCACCGTCGGGATCGACCACTTCTGGTGGAAGGACCTCGTCTGGGAGGAGGTCAAGAAGTGGCCGCCGATCCCCGACGGCGACCCGCCCTTCGACCTCGGCCGACCGCCCTTCGAGCTGGAGCTGCCGATGTTCCCGCCCTCGCGTGCCCAGGACGTCCTCTCGCTCATCGTCAAGGTCGAGCGGGGCAAGGTCACCGAGGTCATGCACGTGGCGCGCGTCTCGGCGCACACCGCGCTGCGAGGTGCCGTGGAGACGTCGTTCACCGTGAACCTGCGCGACGAGCAGGGTGCCGTGCTGGCGAGCGGCGCGCTCATGCGCCTCGACACGGACGCGTGCGGCTGCGGGGGTGGCGCGGGGACCGGCGGGCGCTCGTTCGCGCCGACGTCGTACCTCGCGCAGGCCTTCGTGCCCGACGTCGCGCCGGGCGCGTCGATCGACATCACCAAGGGCGACGACGTCGTCTGGCGACGCGAGGCGCCGTCGGAGCCGCCGCAGGTGCGGGTGGGCGACGCGGAGGTCGACGAGCGCCGCGGCGAGGTGCGGCTCGAGTGGGACGCGTCGAGCGACGTGGCCGAGTACTGGCTGCGCTGGTCGGCCGACGGCGAGCGCTGGCAGTCGGTCGCAACCGGCCTCACCGAGCGAGGGGCGCGGGTCCCGATCGGCGACGTGCCCGCCGGCGACGGCCTGCTCCAGGTGGTCGCGCACGACGGGTTCCACTCGGTGTACTCCGAGCCGGTCCGGATCAGCCTGCCCGAGCGGCCGCCGTCCATGGTCGTGCTGCACCCGGTCGAGGGCCACACCTACGTCGGCGGGCAGACCGTGCGGCTCTGGGCCTCCGTCGTCGGTGAGCGCGACGAGGCGGAGCGGGAGGAGGCCGTCTGGTCGGTCGACGGGCAGGACGTGGCCCGGGGCCTCGACGCGTGGACCACGCTCGAGCCCGGCGAGCGGACCGTGACGGTCCGGCTTCGCGACGGCGAGGCCTCGGTCCGCGTCCAGGTCGAGCGGCCGCAGGGGTAGCGGCCTCGTGGGGAGGATCCGCGTCGCAGGGCGACGCGGATCCTCCCCACACCCGTGCGCCGCCTTCGCTGGTGACCTTGCGTCGCATGGTGACGCTAAGTCACCAGCCAACCGGACGACGGCGGGTGGCCTCAGGGCTCGACGCCCGTGACGTCGCCCGCGGCGTCGACCGTGTAGGTGCCCTTGGTCAGGTCGACGAGCACGAGGACGTTGTCGAACGGGTCGGCGACGACGGCCAGGCGCCCCACGGGGATGTCGGTCGGCCCGACGAGGACCCGCCCGCCGGCACCGACGAACGCCTCGGCCGCCGCGTCGGCCGAGCGCACCAGCCAGTTCGGCGCCGACGACTGCCGCGTGGTCAGGACGATCTCGGCCGTGCCGCGCGCCGTGCCGAGAGCGGCCTGACCGGTCGCGTCGTTGCGCCACAGGAGCCGGTGGCCCAGCGCGTCGCGGTAGACGCGCAGGCCCGCGTCCAGGTCGGGCACGGCGAGCGTGACGGCGTCGACGTCGACGAGCACGGGCTCGGCTCCGGGTCCCATAGCCCGATCCTCCGCCCGTCCCTCAGGCGGGCCGGACCGCGGCCCTGCGCACGAGGTCGCCGATCCGCACCTCGTCGGCGGCGGTGAGCTCGCGGAGCGCGAAGGTCGTCGGCCACATCGTGCCGTCGTCGAGCGACGCCGCGTCCTCGAAGCCGAGGGTCGCGTAGCGCGCCTTGAACTTGTGCGCGGCCTTGAAGAAGCACACGACCTTGCCGTCCCTCGAGTACGCGGGCATCCCGTACCAGAGCCGCGGGGACAGGTCGGGCGCCTCGGCCCGGACGAGCGCGTGGATGCGCTCCGCCATGCCGCGGTCGGGCTCGGGCATCTCAGCGATCTTCGCGAGGACGGCCTGCTCCTCGTCGGCGCGACCGGTGCGTCGCGCCGCCTCGCGCACCTCCCGGGCGCGGTCCTTCATCGCCGCGCGCTCCTCGGGCGTGAAGCCCTCCGCCGCGACCGCACCCGCCCGTTCCGTCGTGCTCGCCATGACTCCTCCTCGTCCCGGTCCTGCTCGTGGATCCAGCATGCGAGGCCGCGACGCCGTGGCGCTTCTTCGAAACTGACCACCTGCCGGAGCGCGAGGGTGCGTCCTACTGTGGGTCCGTGCTGCTGCTCCTTCCCCCGTCGGAGGAGAAGGCGCAGCCCGCGCCCTCGGGCGACCCGGTCGACCTCGACGTGCTGGCCTTCCCCGAGCTCACCGCGACGCGGCGCAGCGTGCTCGACGCGCTCGTCGAGACCAGCGCCCGCCCCGACGCGCTCCGCCGGCTCATGGTCGGTCGCTCCGTCGCGCCGCAGGTCGAGCAGAACACGCGCCTGTCGTCCTTGCCGGCCCGTCCGGCGCTCGAGGTCTACGGCGGCGTGCTCTACCAGGCGCTCGGCTGGGCGACGCTGCCCGCGGCCGTGCGGGGGCGTGCGGAGTCGGGCGTCGTGGTGGTCTCGGGCCTGTGGGGTGCGCTGCGCGCCGAGGACCGGATCCCGCCGTACCGGCTCAACGTGTGCGCCCAGCTCGTCGGGCTGCCGGCCCTGGAGCCCCTGTGGCGCGGCCTCCTCGGGCCCGTGCTGGCGCGCGCCGCGGGGCCACGCCTCGTCGTCGACCTGCGGTCGTCGAGCTACCGGTCGGTCGGGACGCCGGACGGGGCCGGCGACCGCACCGTCGTCGTGCGGGTGCAGCGCGACGACGGCTCAGCGGTCGGCGCGCACACGGGCAAGCAGGTGCGCGGGCAGCTGGCGCGTCACCTGCTCGAGGCGGGCGACGACGTCGGCACGGCCGTCGAGCTGGCCGAGGCGCTGACGGACCCGTGGCGGGCCGTGGCGGTCCCACCCCCGCGCCCGGGCACCCCCTGGCGGCTCGACGTCACGCTCGCCCCCCACTGACGGCCACCACGAGACCCGAGGAGCAGTCATGGACCGTTCGCTGAACCCGGGGCTCGGGCGCCTCGACGTCCTCGTCGGGGCGTGGGAGATCACGGCGTCGACGGACGGTCGCGTCCTCAGCACGGCACGTGCGACCTTCGCGTGGCTGGGCGACAGCGGGTTCCTCGGCCAGCGCGTCGACGCGCCGTCCTTCCTCGTGCCCGAGTGGGTGGGCGCCGCGCCGCTCGGGTCGCACGCCATGATCGGGCTCGACGACCACACCGACACGTTCGTGATGCTCTACTCCGACGCGCGCGGCGTGTGCCGCACGTATGCGATGACGTTCGGCGCCGGGCGCTGGACGCTCGCCGGACGCCCGGGCGACGACTTCCACCAGCGCTTCGCCGGACAGGTGTCCGACGACGGGTCCACGATCGACGCCCGGTGGGAGGCCTCGCCCGACGGCGAGACGTGGGACACGGACTTCGACGTGACCTACCGGCGCCTGGTCGGCTGAGGTCGCGTTCAGCCGATCGGTGCGGTCGAGCTGCGGGTGACGAGGCGGCACGGGAGCACCTCGGTGCCCGACGCCGCGTGACCGTCGATGGCCGCGACGAGGCGCTGCGCGGCGACCCGCCCCAGGTGCTCGAGGTTGATGTCCACGCTCGTCAGGGGCGGGCGCGCGTTCGCGGCGAGCACCTCCCAGTTGTCGAAGCCGATGACCGCGACGTCCTCCGGGACCCGTCTGCCCGCCTCGTGCAGCGCGTCGACGACGCCGCGTGCGATCTGGTCCGAGCCCGCGAAGATCGCGTCGACGTCCGTCCCCTGCTGCAGCAGCAGCCGGGTGGCCCCTCGCCCCCAGGCCTCGGACCAGGTCCCGTAGAGCACGGTCCCGCCGGCGAGCTCCAGGCCGGCCCTCCCCAGCGCGTCGAGCACCCCGACCGAGCGGTCCTGTGCCGCGCCGTAGGTCGGGTCGCCCGTGATGTGGGCGATCCGACGGCGGCCGCACGCGATCAGGTGCTCGATCGCGATGCGGCCGCCGCCGACGTTGTCGCTCACGAGCGAGACGTCCTTCGGGTCCTGCGACGGCGCGTAGGCGTACACGACGGGCACCGGGACACCGGGCTCGAGCGGCGGACGCGGATCGGGCCGGGCCCCGACCACGATCAGGCCGTCGACGCGTCTCGACAGGAGGGCACGGACGTGGTGCTGCTCCCGGATGGCGTCGCCGCGTGCGTCGCACAGGAACACCGACACGCGGCCGGACCCGAAGGCGTCCTCGGCTCCCATGAGGATCGGGATCGAGAACCGGCCGTCGAGGTCCGACGTGATGAGGCCGACGGTGCCGGTGCGCCCCGCCAGCAGCCCGCGGGCCAGCGCGTTGGGGGAGAACGAGAGCCGCTCGGCCGCGTCGAGCACGCGCGCGCGTGTCTCCGCCTTGACCTGGGTACGGCCGTTGAGCGCCTTCGACGCGGTCGCGATGGAGACGCCGGCGAGGCGCGCGACGTCGCTCAGGGTCGTGGCACGCGAGGACGGAGAGCCGTTCGTCGCCACCGTCACCCCCTCGAACCGGTCGGTCCTGTCGGTGAACTGTAGCCACAAAGGTGCTTGACGGCGTGGTCCGACCTGAATACGTTGTGAAAACCTTTTCGGCACGAAGGCGTGCGGCTGGTCATGACCTCGGCGCGCATCGGTGCAGATGAGACGCCTTCTTGTCATTCCGGCGAGCACGCACGGCGGTCCCAGGGCCGTCGGCAGAAACGCCGAACTCGAAGGATCACCATGGGTTTCGCCCACGGGACCCGTGCGCCCCGCCAGGTGAGCGCTCACACGCTCGACGACCACGAGGAGAGACCATGAGGAGCATCGCAAGGCCGGGCGTCCGCCGGGCCATGGCCGGGATCGCGACGGCCGCCCTGCTCGTGGGCGGCGTCGCCGCCTGCGGTGGTGGGGACGGCGGAGACCCGGCCGAGGGGGACGGCGGCGACGACACGGCTGCCTCGCCCGAGGGCGTCGACGACGGCACGACCCTCACACTGTGGACGCGCGCGCCGCTCGAGGCCCAGGCGAACCTGCTCGTCGAGGCGTACAACGCGACCCACGAGAACCAGGTCGAGCTGACCATCACGCCGAACGACGACTACGTCGCCCGCGTGGGCGCGGCCGCCGGCAGCAGCGACCTGCCCGACCTCTTCGCCGCGGACATCGTGTACGTCCCGAACTGGACGGAGCAGGGTCTCTTCAGCGACATCACCGACCGCATCTCGTCCCTGCCGTTCGCCGACGACATCAACCAGGGACACGTCGAGGCCGGTACCTACGAGGACAGCCAGTACGTGCTGCCGTTCGTGCTCGACCTCTCGGTGATGTTCTACAACAAGGACCTCTACCGCGAGGCGGGCCTCGACCCCGAGCAGGGGCCGACGACGCTCCAGGAGTTCAAGGAGCACGCGCTCGCGATCCAGGCGCTCGAGAAGCCCGGCGTGTACGGCTCCTTCTTCGGCGGCAACTGCGGCGGCTGCGGCGTCTTCACCTGGTTCCCGATGGTCTGGGCGTCCGGGGAGGAGGTCATGAACGAGGACGGCACCGAGTCCTACCTCGCGAGCGACGCCGCCCAGGAGGTCTACGCCGTGTGGCGCGAGCTGAACGAGGCCGATGCGCTGTACCCGGGCGCCGCGGAGGAGACCGGTGCGACGTGGACCGCCGGCTTCCAGGAAGGGAACGTCGGCGTGATGCCCTACCCCGCGACGCTGCTCGCGACGGCGAGCGAGACGGTCGACGTCGGCGTCAGCGGCATCCCGGGCGTGGACGGCGGCGTCGCGACCTTCATCGGCGGCGACGGGATCGGCATCTCGAAGGACTCCGAGGCGACGGACCAGGCGTGGAACTTCCTCGCGTGGCTGATGTCCGAGGAGGCGCAGGTGGAGGTGCTCGCCCAGAACGGCGACGTCGTCGCGCGCACGGACCTCGTCGACAACGAGTACTCCCAGGCGGACCCGCGGGTCGTGACGGTCAACGAGGTGGCGGGTGACCCGAACAGCCGCACCCCGTTCGCCCGGAACTTCCAGCAGGCGTTCAACGCGACCGACTCGCCGTGGCTGACCCTCTTCCGCAACGCGATCTTCGGGGACGGGGGCTCGGTCGAGGAGGACAACGAGGCGATCACCGAGGTCCTCAGCCAGTAGTCCGGGACCGTCCGGAGGGCGCCGGTGGGCGACGCGTCGTGCGTCGACCACCGGCCGCCCGCCGGCCCGACGCCGCCCTTGCAAGGAGAGCCCCGTGGCCAACACCACGCACACCACGATCCCGACCGTCCCCGAGGTCGCCCGACGCAGGGCGGGCCGCGGCGGGGGCGCGCGACGCCCGGTGACCGGCCCGTCCGGGCGGGCGCGGCGCGTGCCCCGTTCGCTCCAGGGCTGGCTCTACGCCGCGCCGACGGCGGTCATGGTGCTGATCTTCTTCGTCGTGCCGATCCTGCTCGTGGTCCAGATGTCGGTCTCCGACTGGAGCCTGTTCGCCGGCAACCGCGGCCTCAACGCCCCGGACAACTTCGTCGACGCGTCCCAGCACCGGCTGCTGTGGCCGGCGGTGACGTTCACCCTGAAGTACACCGTCATCACGACGCTCATCCTGCTCGGCGTCGCCCTCGGCCTCGCCCTCGTGGTCCAGGAGAGCACGCGCTGGAAGAACGGCCTCCGCACGGCGATCCTCGTGCCGAGCGCGCTCGGTCTCGCGTCGGCCTCGCTGCTCTTCTACGCGCTGTACTCGCCGCAGAGCAGCCCCATCAACCCGGCCCTCGCCGCCCTGGGCGTCGTCGACCGGCCCGTGTCCTTCCTCGGCACACCGGACTCCGCGCTCTGGTCGACGGTGTTCCTCATCGTCTGGCGGTTCGCGGGCTTCTACATGCTCCTGCTCATGGTCGGCCTCCAGGGCATCTCGGGCGACGTCTACGAGGCGGCCCGGATCGACGGTGCGAACCGCCGGCAGATCTTCGCGCGCATCACCCTGCCGCTCCTGCGCCCGTCGATCGCGCTCTGCACGATCCTCTGCGTCACCGGCTCGCTGCTCGCCTTCGACCAGTTCTTCATCCTCACCAAGGGCGGCCCGGACAACAGCACCGTGACCATCGTCCAGCTGGTCTACAACATGGCCTTCGCCGGTCAGAACCACCTCGGACTGGCCGCCGCGCTGTCCGTCATGGTGCTGGTGGCGCTCCTGGCCCTCAACGCGCTGCAGTTCCGCGGGCTCCGCGGCAGGGAGGACTGACCATGACCGAGCGGTCGACGGGTGTCCAGGCGCTCGCGCGCACCCCCTACTACGTCCTGACGGGCGGCCTCGCGATCCTCTTCCTGTTCCCGCTCGTGTGGGCGGCGGTCGCCTCGGTGTCACCCCAGGGTGGGACGGCGCAGACGGACGGCTGGGGGTTCGGCAACTACGAGACGCTCGCGACGTTCCAGGCCGGCATCGGCCGGTACCTGCTGAACTCGACCGTCGTCTCGCTGCTGGCCGTGCTCTTCACCGTGAGCATCTCGATGCTCGGCGGGTACGCCTTCGCACGCTTCCGCTTCCCCGGGAAGAACGTGCTGTTCATGATCACGCTGGCGATCCTCATGGTCCCGTACGCGACGCTCCTCATCCCGCTGTACGTGCTGCTCAACGCCCTGGGCCTGCAGAACTCGCTGCTCGGTCTCGCGCTCGTGCTCACGATGTTCCAGCTCCCGTTCGCGACCTTCATGATGCGGATCTCGTTCGAGGCGGTGCCGAGGGAGCTGGAGGAGGCCGCCCTCGTCGACGGCTGCGGCACGTTCCGCGCCCTCGTGCAGGTCCTCGTCCCGGCCGTGAAGCCGGGGCTCATCACCGTCGGGCTGTTCGCCTTCCTCGCGGCGTGGAACGACTTCATCGCGCCGCTCATCCTCATCAGCGACTCGTCCAAGGTGCCGCTCCCGCTCGCCGTGGCGAACCTGCGCGGCCAGGTCATGGGGATCGTCGACTACGGCGCGACGGAGGCGGGCGTCGTCGTCCTCGCCCTGCCGTGCGTCGTCCTCTTCCTCCTGCTCCAACGCCACTACGTCCGTGGCTTCATGTCCGGCGCTCTCAAGGGTTGATCCATGACTTCTGACATCACGGCCTCGTCCCACCTCGCCACCACCGCCGGGTCCGGGCGCCGAGGCGCCCAGCCCGTCGACCCCTCCCGGGGGCGGCTGCGTCCCCTCGGGCTCCACGAGGTGAGCATCACCGGCGGCTTCTGGGGCCGCCGGCAGCACGTCAACGGGTCGACGACGCTGCGCCACATCGAGCACTGGCTCGAGCGCGAGGGCTGGCTCGGCAACTTCGACGCGGCCCACCGTGGCCGGCTCCCGGGGGACCGCCGCGGCCGGGAGTTCGCCGACTCCGAGGTGTACAAGCTGCTCGAGGCGATGGCGTGGGAGATCGGCCGCACCGGGGACGCGGACCTCGAGCAGCGGTACCGCGCGATCGTGGCGAGGGTCGGCGCTGCGCAGGAGCCCGACGGCTACCTGCACACCCACTTCGGCCGGCCGGGGCAGGGGGCGCGCTACTCCGCGCTCGAGTGGGGCCACGAGCTGTACTGCTTCGGCCACCTCATCCAGGCCGGCGTCGCGCGTGCGCGCACCGCAGCGGAGGACGAGCTCGTCGCGATCGCCCGGCGCGTCGCCGACCACGTGTGCGAGACGTTCGGACCCGACGGCATCGCGTCGGTCGACGGGCATCCCGAGATCGAGCCCGCGCTCGTCGAGCTCTACCGCGTCACCGGCGAGCGCCGGTACCTGGAGCAGGCGCGGCTGTTCCTGGAGCGGCGCGGCACCGGTGTGCTCGAGGACATCGAGTTCGGTCGGAGCTACTTCCAGGACGACGTGCCGCTGCGGGAGGCGAGCGTGCTGCGTGGTCACGCCGTCCGTGCCACCTACCTCGCCGCAGGCGGCGTCGACCTGGCGGTCGAGACGGGGGACGACGAGCTGCTCGCGGCCGTCGACTCCCAGCTCGCGCGGACCGTCGCCCGCCGCACCTACGTCACGGGCGGCATGGGGAGCAGGCACCAGGACGAGGCGTTCGGCGAGGACTTCGTGCTGCCCGCCGACCGCGCGTACTCCGAGACGTGCGCGGGCGTGGGCTCGGTGATGCTCAGCTGGCGCCTGCTGCTCGCCGACGGCCGCCCGGAGCGTGCGGACCTCATCGAGCGCACCCTGTACAACGTCGTGGCGACCTCGCCGTCGCACGCGGGGGACGCGTTCTACTACACGAACACGCTGCACCAGCGCGTGACGACGACCGTGCCGGACGACGACCGGGCCGTGCCCCGAGCGGCGTCGTCCATGCGCGCCCCGTGGTTCTCGGTGTCGTGCTGCCCGACGAACGTCGCCCGCACGTTCGCCAGCCTCGGCGCGTACGTCGCCACGGCGGACGACGACGGCGTCCAGGTCCACCAGTACGCGACGGCCGAGATCCGCACGGTCCTGCCCGACGGCCGCGTCGTCGCGCTCGACGTCGAGACGCGCTACCCGGAGGACGGCACCGTCGTGGTGCGCGTGGCGGGGGAGCGGGCCGGCACGTGGACGCTGACGCTTCGCGTGCCCGCGTGGGCGCGCGGTGCCGAGCTCGTCGTGGACGGCGTGCGGACGCCGGCCGAGCCCGGTGCGGTCGAGGTGCGCCGTGAGTTCGCACCCGGTGACGAGGTGCGTCTCGAGCTCCCCGTGCGGCCGCGGTTCGTCCAGCCGGACCCGCGGATCGACGCCGTCCGCGGGTGCGTCGTCGTGGAGCGCGGACCCGAGGTTCTGTGCGCGGAGTCCGTCGACCTGCCGGGCCAGGTGCACGTCGATCGGCTGAGGGTGGACCCGACCGCGGCGCCGGTCGAGCGCGACGGGCGCACCTACGTGCGCGCGTCGCTGCTCGAGCTCCCGGACGACGGGTGGCCCTACCGCGACGGGCCGGTCGGTGCGCCGCCTGTCGACGAGCCGGTCGAGGTGCCCCTGGTGCCGTACCACGACTGGGCGAACCGGGGGCCGTCGACCATGAGGGTCTGGCTGCCGACGTCGTGAGGGGCGTTCAGCCGGGGGTGCGCGCGACCGCGTAGCGGAACGCGTTGCGCAGGCGGTAGCCGCCCCCTGCCGTGCGGAAGCCGGCCGCCGCGCCGACGACGGTCGGCGCGAGCTCGGCCTGCGTCGCGTCGTCCTCGCCCAGGAGGACGCCGCGCACGAGCGCGTCGTCGTCGGACGCGTCCCACGGCGCCTCGACCAGGCCCGACGCCTCGACAGTCAGGCCCGCGGCGGCGAGCAGGCGCTCGAGGCCGCCCGGCAGGCGCAGCTCCCCGTCGGGCCCCGGCTCGTCGTCGAGGGCTCGCGCGACGGCGGCCTCGACCGCGTCGAGGTCGTTGCGCGCCGCCTCGGCCCAGTTCGCCACCGCGACGAGCCCGCCCGGAGCGGTCACGCGCACGAGCTCGGGCAGCACACCGGCCGGGTCGCCCGTGAGCTCGAGCGCGTTCACGGCCGTCGTGACGTCCGCGCTCGCGTCCGGCCACGGCAGCGCGGCCGCCTCGGCGACGCGGACGTCCGCCTCGTGGGCCCTCGTGCGGGCGAGGTGGACCATGCCCGGTGCGGGGTCCGCGCCGGACGCGCTCGCGCCGCGGGCGAGCGCGAGCGCGAGGAGCTCACCGCTGCCGCAGCCGACGTCGAGCAGCCGGGTCCCGGGTCCGGTCCGCGTCGCGTCCAGCAGCACGGCGCGCACGGGGTCGGCGAACGCACCCCACCGGTCGGCCCACTCGCCGGCCACCGCCGACCAGGCGTCGTCGTCACCGCCGTCCACCTGCACCCCCGTCCACCTGCACCCCCGTCCGTCGCCGGGCCCGGCCGGGCCCGCGTCCGTGCTCCGCCATTCTCGCCGCCCGCCCGCCTGTGTCCGGCAGACGGCCGCGCAGCGCGCGGCCGCCGCACCCCGTGTGGCGCGAGAGGCACGGAGCTACGCTCGCCCCATGCGCGGGCTCACGGCGCA
The DNA here is from genome assembly GCF_019733465.1 of Actinotalea ferrariae. GTDB lineage: Bacteria > Actinomycetota > Actinomycetes > Actinomycetales > Cellulomonadaceae > Actinotalea > Actinotalea ferrariae_A. Next base: position 23,125 of record NZ_JACVQL010000070.1, read on the forward strand.
GCGGCCCTCCGGGGCCCCCGGGCAGGTCGAGGTCGAGCTCGTCGAGGACGACGTCGTCCCGCCGTCCCCGGGGCGCCCGGTGCGCACGCGCGCGCCGCACGACGCCCCGTCACGGCACCGCGCGCCCACCCACGTCGGGCGCCGAGCCGTCGCCGTCCTCGGCCTCGTCGCCGTCGCGGTCACCGTCGCGACGGTGAGCGAGACGCGGGCCGACGCCGAGCAGCTCGCGGCCGTCGCGGCGCTGCCCGGCTCGCTCGAGCCCGTCGAGGGGCCGCTCGTGCCGAGCTGGTCCGTCCCCGGCTCCATGCTGATGGGTCTCACGGCCGACCTCGCGCTGCTGCAGACCAGCGAGGCGACGCTGGCGGTCGACGTCGCGACCGGCGCGACGGTCTGGGACCGACGGGTCGAGGACGGGGTCGTCGGTGCCGACGACGAGCTCTGCGTGCCGCTGCGTGCGCCCGGCCCGGCCGAGCTGGCGCCCGCGGTGCGCAGCGGTCCGCTGCCCGGCGGCCCCGCGGGTGACGCCGCGCTGATCGCCTGCCTGCGCGAGTCGCCCGTCGTGCGCGAGGCCGGGCGGATCGTCACGCAGCAGGCGCGCGTCGCGGTCCTCGCGGCCGACGACGGCACGGAGCTCCACGGCTGGACGACCCGCGGGCTCGTCGTCCTCGTCGAGCACCTGGGCGGTGACGACGTCGTCGCGGCGGTGCGGACGCCGGGCGAGAACCTCGAGGTCGCGCGCTGGGACGTGCGCACGGGGGAGCGGCGCTGGCACACCGTCACCGAGCAGGAGGTCGACGGCCCGGTGCACGGCGTCTGGCACGCCTCCGTCGACGACGGCACGCTCACCGTCGACGACCCGCGACCTCTGCGGCTCGACGTCGACACCGGACAGGTGCTCGGACGTCGGATCGCCGCGAGCGCCTTCGCCGAGCAGCCGCTCGCGGTGCGGCCGCCGCTGCACGACGGCACCGGCCCTGCGGTGGGGCTGCGCGCCGCGGCCGAGGTCGTCGCCGTCGACACCGCGACGGGCGAGGACCTGTGGCGCCGGACGGGGCCCGCGACGCCGCTCGTGCAGGTGGGCGGGCTCGTGGTGCTGCGCGAGGAGGAGGCGACGGTCGCCCTCGCGGCCGGCACGGGGGAGGTCGTCTGGACCGTGCCGACGGCTGCGCACGTGCGCTTCGGCCCCCTGCTCGACGGCCGCGTCCTGCTGCTGCCCGTCGCGGGACGGAGCGCGCTGAGCGACCTTCCGGGTGCTCGACCGCGGCCGGTGCTCGACCTGATCGCCGTCGACCCGGCGGACGGGATCGAGCGGTGGCGCAGCGCCCTGCCGACGGGGACGTTCACGATCACCGCGACGCCCGGCGGGCACGTCGTCGTGGGCACCACGGGTGGCGTCGTGGGGCTCGGCCACCGGTCCGCTAGCCCGAACGGGTGAATGTCGCGCGGATCCCTCAAGGTCCGCCTCGACCGTGACGATGAACGGTCATACCCCTCTCCCACCCTTCGCCGGGTCGCCTCGTCGCGCCCGCACGCGGGTCCACGACGTCGTCGTCGTGCCGGGCTGGGCCTCCGGGCGTCACGTCGCCTACCGTCGGAGGACGGGAGGTGCCATGCCGTCGAGCGAGCCGCGCGAGCCGCGCGCACCCGACCCTTCGCGCTCGGCCGCGCGCTACCACGTGGACCGCTGGGTCGAGGAGGACGCCGCCACGGGCGGCGTCCCACCGGACCCGGACGGGTCGTCCGGCGCGGAGACGCGCCGCCTGAGCCAGGTCGACGGCCGCGGCCGGATGGACCGCCGCGGCGAGTGGGTCGACGAGCTCGTGCGGCAGGCGATCGCGCGCGGCGAGTTCGACGACCTGCCCCTGGCGGGCAAGCCGATCCCGGGCATCGACGGCCACCACGACCCGGACTGGTGGCTCAAGAACCTCGTCGAGCGCGAGCGGATCACGGGCGTCCTGCCCGAGGCGCTCCAGCTCCGCACGGACGACGCGGCGCTCGACGACCGGCTCGACCGCATGCGGGGCGCGGAGCAGGTACGGGGTGCCGTCGAGGAGTTCAACGCGCGCATCGTGCAGGCGCGCCGCCAGCTGCTCGGCGGGCCGCCGGTCATCACGCCGCTGCGCGACGTCGAGGCGGAGGTGCGCCGGTGGGCGGAGCGGGCCGCGGGTCGCCGCGCAGCCCAGGACGCCGCCGCGGCCCGGGAGCGCGC
>NZ_JACVQL010000071.1 GCF_019733465.1 Actinotalea ferrariae
GCGCGCGGTGGCCCGCGGTGAGCGCATCGGCCCGGGCTGCGTGGGCGCCGGCCTGCGCGGTCCACGCAGCCGGCGCGAGGACGGTGTGAGGCACGTGCCCAGCGTAGGCGCGGGGCGTCGCTCCTCTGGCGCTGAGCCCCGCGTGCGAGGGGCCCGCCCCACGCCGAGCCCCCCGCGCTTGCACGCCGCGGAAGGCTCCCGTGGGATGGCGGTATGACGACCGCGACGGACCTGGCCCTGCTCATCGACGACATCCGGCGCATCGACGCCCGGCTCCTGGCTGCGGTGGCCGACCTCACGGACGACGACGTGCGCGCGCCCTCGCGGCTGCCCGGGTGGACCCGGGGCCACGTGCTCGCCCACCTCGCGGGCGTGGGCGCCGGCGCCGCCCGCCAGCTCGAGCACGCCGTCGCGGGGGAGGAGCGCGTCGACTTCTACGACGGCGGCCGCGCGGGTCGCGACGCGGCGATCGAGGCGGGCGCGGGCGCATCGGCCGACGAGCACCGCGCTGCCGTCGCCGCGACGGTGGCCCGGGTCGAGGAGGCCCTCGGCCGCGTGCGGCCCGAGATCCTCGACGAGGCCACCGGCTACCGCGGGCGTCCGGTCGGGGCCGTGGTCCTGCTCTGGTGGCGCGAGGCCGAGATCCACGCGACGGACCTCGGCGTCGGGGTGGAGTCGACCGGCTGGACCGCAGGCCTCCGGGCGCACCTGCACGACTACCTCGCCGATCGCGTGCCGGCCGGCCTCCGGGTCGACCTGGCCGCGACCGATCTCGACGAGCGGCGCGCGATCGGTGACGGCGAGGACGTCGTCACGGTGCGCGGGGCCGCGAACGACCTGGCCGCGTGGCTCGCGGGCCGGGAGCCGCTGGGCGCGGTCTCGGCCGAGCGCGACGGCGTCGTCGTGCCGCTGCCCGAGCTCGCGCCGTGGCCGTGAGGCTCGCCCCGAGGCCGTGAGGTCGGGTGCGTTCGACCACCGCTGACGCCGCGGCGGCGCGGTGTCGGCGAGCCGTGCGCCCGCCGCCCGCTCGGCGCCGTCTACCGTGGCGCCCATGCCCCAGGACTCCCCGCTGACCGTCGTCGAGATGTGGACCGACGGGGCGTGCAAGGGCAACCCCGGTGCGGGCGGCTGGGGTGCGTGGATGCGCTCGGGGGAGCGCGAGCGTGAGCTGTGCGGCGGCGAGCTGGTCACGACCAACAACCGGATGGAGCTCACCGCGGTCATCGAGGGCCTGCGCGCCCTGACCCGCCCCTGCGCGGTGACGCTCCACGTGGACTCGACGTACGTCATGCACGGCATGACGCGCTGGCTGGCCGGCTGGAAGCGCAACGGGTGGATGACGGGCGCGAAGGCGCCCGTGAAGAACAAGGACCTGTGGCAGGCGCTCGAGGAAGAGGTCCAGCGCCACGACGTCTCGTGGGTGTGGGTCAAGGGGCACGCCGGCGACCCGGGGAACGAGCGCGCGGACCGGCTCGCCAACCAGGGCGTCGACGTCGCCCGGGGCGCTGCGGCCGTCGCGGGCTGATCACTGCGGGCGAAGTCCCGACCGCTGGGCGAGACGCCGCGTTCCGGAACTTGATACGGCCACGCGAGTGCGGGTTACTGGACGGGTGAGCACCGACGTCTACACCCACGGCCACCACGAGAGCGTCCTGCGCTCCCACCGCTGGCGCACCGTCGCCAACTCGGCCGCCTACCTCGTGCCCGCCCTCGAGCGCGGCCAGCGCGTGCTCGACGTCGGCTGCGGTCCGGGCACCGTGACCACCGACCTGGCCGGACGGGTCTCACCCGGGCATGTCGTCGGCGTCGACAGCTCCGCCGCGGTGATCGAGATCGCGCAGGAGGGTGCGGGCGACGTCGCGAACGTCGAGTTCCGCACCGGCGACGCGATGGCGCTGCCGTTCGAGGACGACACCTTCGACGTCGTGCACGCCCACCAGGTGCTCCAGCACCTCTCCGACCCCGTGAGCGCGCTGCGCGAGATGCGCCGCGTCACGCGACCGGGCGGCCTCGTCGCGGTGCGCGACGCGGACTACTCCGCGATGACCTGGTACCCGCTCAGCGCCGGCCTGGACGAGTGGCTGACGCTGTACCACGAGGTCACGGACGCCAACGGTGCCGAGGCCGACGCCGGTCGCCGCCTGCTCTCGTGGGCGCGCGAGGCGGGCTTCGAGCCGTCGGGCATCACGAGCGGTGCCGACGCGTGGTGCTACTCGACCCCCGAGGAGCGCGCGTGGTGGTCGGGCGTGTGGGCCGAGCGCGTCACGTCGTCGGCCTTCGCGCAGCAGGCGGTCTCCTACGGGCTGGCCGACGACGTCGCGCTCGAGGTCCTCGCCGACGCGTGGCGCACGTGGGGCCAGGCGGACGACGCCTGGTTCGCCGTGCTGCACGGCTGGGTGCTCGCCCGCGCCTGACCCGCGCCCGGACCGCACCGGATCGACACCGCCCGCGCCCACCCGGCGCCGGGCGACGTCATCTCGGGCTGAGCTGCGCCGGCTCGGGCGGCCTCGGCGCGCCGGCCGGGACCAGCGCGTCGGCGACGGCCGTCGAGAGCTCGTGCAGCAGCCGCTCGAGCGGGCCGCGGCCGAGGGAGGTGCGCCAGAGCCACGTGAGCGCGAGCGTGACGCCGACGAAGGCCAGCAGCGTGCCGTTGCTCGGCAGCCAGACCACCGAGTCCCCGAGCACCGCGATGGCGACGAGGTGGCCGCAGTAGGCCGTGAGGGCGAGCGCGCCCGTCGCCGCGACGGGGGCGACGAGGGGTGCGGCGTGCCGCACGAGCAGCAGGCAGCCCGCGAGCAGGAGCAGGGACACCCCGACGTTGCCGACCACCTCCGGCGTGCTGTTGGCGTGGGGCTCGATCGAGACCAGCGCGCGCCGCACGGTGTGCTGGGGTGCGACCGCCGCGGTCGCCAGGGCACCGGCCCCGTAGCCGACGACGGCGCACGCCGCCCCGACGGCCGCGAGCCGGCGCACCGTCCCGGGGGCGGTCAGGTCGCTGCGTCCGACGGCGACGCCGACGAGCAGGTACGCCATCCAGACCACGGCGGGGTAGTGCACGCCCAGCAGGACGTCGAGCGCCTGCGGGAGCCGCGGGATCCCGGCGCTGGTCGTCGCCTCCCGCGCCAGCACCCACACGACCGGCCCCACGACGGCGACCACGCCCGCCACGGCGACGAGGGTGCGGCGCGTCCAGCGCAGGGTGAGCGTGACGAGGCCGAACATCACCGCATACGTCGGCAGGATGACCGCGACGGGCGTCCCGAGCGCGATCATCACCAGCCCGATCGGCCACAGGGCTGCCGCGCGCGTGAGGATCCGCACGACCGCATGGGTCAGCCGCGGGCCCGACCTCGGGCGCGGCCCGCCGCTCAGCAGGGCCGCGGACACGCCGGCGAGCAGCGCGAAGGTCGCGGCCGGCCGGCCGTCCGCGACGACGAGCCACCCGGTGGCCGACCAGAACGGCGGCTCGTCGTGCCCGACGTGGGCGGCGAACATGCCCAGCACCGCGATGCCGCGGAGGAGGTCCACGCCGACGATGCGCTGCACAGCGGCAGCCTAGGCCGCCGGCGTTAGGGTGACGGCGTGCGCATCGCGAGGTTCACGACCGGCGGGGATCCCCGCTACGCCATGGTGGACGGTCCGGCCGGCTCCGAGGAGCTCGTCGTCCTGACCGGAGACCCGATCTACATGCCGGTGCAGCCCACCGGCGAGCGCGTCCCGCTCGCGCGCGACGACGTCCGCCTGCTCGCGCCGGTGATCCCGCGCTCGAAGATCATCGGCGTCGGGCGCAACTACGCCGAGCACGCGGCGGAGATGGGCAACGAGGTGCCCCAGGCGCCGCTGCTCTTCCTGAAGCCCAACACGAGCGTCATCGGCCCGGACGACCCGATCACGCTGCCCGCGTGGACCCAGGAGGTCCACCACGAGGCCGAGCTCGCCGTCGTCATCGGCAAGGTCGCCAAGAACGTGTCGCCCGAGCGGGCCCTGGACCAGGTGTTCGGCTTCACGGTCGCCAACGACGTCACCGCGCGCGACGCGCAGCGCACCGACGGCCAGTGGGCGCGCGCCAAGGGCTTCGACTCCTCGTGCCCGCTCGGCCCGTGGGTCGTGCCGGGCCTCGACGTCGACGACCTCGCCGTGCTCGCCCGCGTCAACGGCGACCTTCGACAGGACGGGCGCACGTCGCAGCTGATCTTCGACGTCGCCCACCTCGTCTCGTACATCTCCGAGGCGTTCACCCTGCTCCCCGGCGACGTCATCCTCACCGGGACGCCTGCGGGCGTCGGCCCGGTCGTGCACGGCGACGTCGTCGAGGTCGAGGTCGAGGAGATCGGCGTCCTGCGCAACCCGGTGCTCCGGCGCGACTGACCGACGTCGGGAGCAGCCCGCGCCGTCCAGACGGGTCGGGGCACCGCACTAGGCTGGCGGGACCATGACTGACGACCTCGCCACGCCCACCGCCGCCCGCTCGACCGCCTCCGGCGCCGACGTGCGCGTGCGGTTCTGCCCCTCGCCGACGGGGACCCCGCACGTCGGGCTCATCCGGACCGCGCTGTTCAACTGGGCGTACGCGCGGCACGTCGGCGGCACGTTCGTGTTCCGCATCGAGGACACCGACGCCGCTCGGGACAGCCAGGAGAGCTACGAGCAGCTGCTGGACGCGATGCGGTGGCTGGGCCTCGACTGGGACGAGGGCGTCGAGGTCGGCGGGCCGCACGCCCCCTACCGCCAGTCCGAGCGGATGGACGTCTACGCCGACGTCGCGCGGCGCCTGCTCGAGGCCGGGTACGCGTACGAGTCCTTCTCGACGCCCGAGGAGGTCGAGGCGCGCCACCGGGCGGCCGGGCGGGACCCGAAGCTCGGCTACGACGGCTACGACCGCGACCTCACCGACGAGCAGCGCGCGCAGTACCGCGCCGAGGGGCGCGAGGCCGTGCTGCGGATCCGGATGCCCGACGACGACGTGACGTTCACCGACGTCATCCGCGGCGAGCTCTCGTTCAAGGCCGGCTCGGTGCCCGACTTCGTCGTCGTCCGCGGCAACGGGCAGCCGCTCTACACGCTGACCAACCCGGTCGACGACGCGCTCATGGGCATCACGCACGTCCTGCGCGGGGAGGACCTGCTCTCCTCGACGCCGCGCCAGGTGGTGCTCTACCGCGCGCTCATGGCACTGGGCCTGGCCACCGTGGAGCCGGTCTACGGCCACCTGCCGTACGTCATGGGCGAGGGCAACAAGAAGCTCTCCAAGCGGGACCCGGAGTCCAACCTCTTCCTGCACCGCGAGCGCGGGTTCACGCCCGAGGGCCTGCTCAACTACCTGTCGCTGCTGGGGTGGTCCATCGCCCCCGACAACGACATCTTCACCGTGGACGAGATGATCGCCGCGTTCGACGTCGCGGACGTCAACCCCAACCCGGCGCGGTTCGACCTCAAGAAGGCCGAGGCGATCAACGCGACGCACCTGCGCCTGCTCGAGCCGGCCGACTTCCGCGCGCGCGTGGTGCCGTACCTGCACGCGGCCGGGCGCGTCTCGGCGCCGTCCGTCGACGGGCTGACCGAGCGCGAGCGCGCGGTGCTCGACGCCGCGGCACCGCTCGTGCAGGAGCGGATGACGCTGCTCGGCGAGGCCGTCGGCATGCTCGGCTTCCTCTTCGTCGCCGACGCGGATCTCGTGGTCGAGGACGACGCGCGGTCGGCCCTGCGCGACGACGCCGCGACCGTGCTCGACGCGGCCGCGGCCGCGCTCGACGGGATCCCGGAGGAGGCGTTCACGACCGCCGCCACGCAGGAGGCGCTCACGGCCGCGCTCGTCGACGGCCTGGGCATCAAGCCGCGCTTCGCCTTCACCCCCCTCCGCGTCGCGGTCTCGGGTCGTCGTGTCTCGCCGCCGCTCTTCGAGTCCATGGAGATCCTCGGTCGCGCGTCGACGCTCGCCCGCATCGCGGCGCTGCGCGCCACGCTGTGACGTCCGACGCGCGGCGTCGCGTCGACGGCGTGCTGTTCGACATCGACGACACGCTCGTCGACACGCGCTCGGCGTTCGCCTCCGCGCTGGCTGCGATCGCCGAGCGCTACCTGCCGCACGTCCCGCCGGAGCGCCACGCCGACCTGCTCGCGATGTGGCGTGCCGACGCCGGCGGCCACTACGCGCGCTACACGCGCGGCGAGACCGGGTACGACGAGCAGCGCCGCACCCGTGCCGACGAGCTCCAGCACGCCTTCGGCGGCGCCCCGCTGGACGCCGAGGGCTACGCGGCCTGGAACGCCGTCTTCGAGGAGGGCTTCGCGAGCGCGTGGGCGGCCCACCCGGACGCGCGCGACGTCGTCGACCGTCTCCTCGCCGCCCGGGTTGCTGTCGGGGCGCTCTCGAACGCGTCCGTGGCGTACCAGACCAGCAAGCTCGAGCGCGCCGGTCTGCACACGAGCGTCCCGATGCTCGTGGGCGTCGACACGCTGGGCGTCGGCAAGCCCGACCCGCGTGTGTTCGTCGAGGCGTGCCGCCGTCTGGGCACCGAGCCCGCGCGCACGGCCTACGTCGGCGACGAGCTCGACGTCGACGCGCGTGCCGCCGTGGCCGCCGGCCTGCTCGGGGTGTGGGTCGACCGCCCGGGTCCCCGGCGCGTCGACGTGCCCGACGCCGACATCGCCGCCGCGCGCGAGGCCGGGGTCCTCGTCGTCCGCTCGCTCGACGAGCTGCCGGCGGCCCTCGGGCTCTGACCGGGGGCTGCGGGGCGCGACGCCTGCCGCTCAGGGGATGACGAGCCGTCCGGGTGAGTCCTACGGTGCTCGCGTGACCTCGCGACTCGTCGCCGTGACGTTCCAGGTCGAGGACCCGGCCCCGCCGGCGGCCTTCTGGGGCGCGCTGCTCGACCGCCCGACGGTCGAGGAGCCCGACGGGGTGCTCCTGCCCGGCGACGCGACGCAGGTGGGTCTGCGCTTCGTGACCGCGGGAGTGCCGAAGTCGGGGCTCAACCGGGTGCACCTCCACGTCACGAGCAGCAGCCCCGACGACCAGCGACGCACCGTCGAGACCGCGCTGAGGCTCGGCGGCCGTCAGATCGACATCGGGCAACGGCCGGAGGAGGGCCACGTCGTGCTCGCCGACCCCGGCGACGACGAGCTCTGCGTGATCGAGCCGGGCAACAGGTTCCTCGCCGGGTGCGGCTTCCTCGGCGAGGTCGCGTGCGAGGGGAGCCGGGCCGTCGGCCTGTTCTGGCGGGACGCCCTCGGGTGGCCGCTCGTGTGGGACGAGGACGGGGAGACCGCCGTCCAGTCGCCCGCCGGCGGCACCAAGGTGGCCTGGAGCGGCCAGCCCCCCGAGCCCGGGCCCTGGGCGGACCGGCAGCGTCTGGACCTGGCCACCACGGACGTGGGAGCGGAGGTCGCACGTCTCGTCGCCCTCGGCGCCACGCGGAGGGACGGCCAGGAGGTCGACGGGGGAGTGGAGCTCGCGGATCCCGACGGCGTCGCGTTCCGGCTCACCCAGGGCTGACGGTCGGCCCGCTCAGCCGCCCGACCAGAGCACGACGGCGGCCGTCAGCGCGACGACCACGATGAGGCCGCGGAGCAAGGGAGCAGGCAGGCGCCGGCCGACGCGCGCGCCGATCACCCCGCCGAGGGCGGAGCCGACCGCGACGAGCCCGGCGATGCGCCAGTCGACGACACCGCCCACGACGAACACCGTCGCCGAGACGAGGTTCGCGACCCCAGCGAGCACGTTCTTCGCGCCGTTGGCGCGGTGCATGTCCGTGGTCCAGCCGATGCCCAGGAGCGCGAGCAGGACGACGCCCTGGGCGGCGCCGAAGTAGCCGCCGTAGACGCCCGTCGCGGCGACGCCCACGCCGAGGCCGAGCGTGAGCGGGAGCGTCGTGCCGCCGACGCGGCCGGCCGCGGTCGCGCGGGCCGCCGCCGTACCGACCTCCGCCGTACCGGCCTCCGCCGTGCCGGCCTCCGTCGTGCCGAGCTCGGACGTGGTGCCGGCTGCGGTCTCTCCGCTGAGGTCACGGCGGGCCGCGAGGCGCTCCTCGCGTGCCGCCGCACGCCGTCGGACGACGGCCGAGACGCGGGGCTGCGCCGCCGCGAGGACCGCCGCGACGACGAGCAGCCAGGGCACGACGGCGGTGAACGACTCCGCCGGTGCGACGAGCAGCAGAAGGCCGCCCGCGACCCCGCCGATCGCGGAGAGCACGGCCATCCGGGCGACGACGCCCCAGGCGCCCGCAAGCTCCCGCCGGTAGCCCCACGCCCCGGTGACGGACGCGGGCACCAGGCCGACCGTGTTGGACACGTTGGCGGTCAGCGGCGGTATCCCGAGCCAGACGAGCAGGGGGAAGGTGACCAGCGTCCCGGCCCCCACGACGGTGTTGATCGTCCCGGCCAGCACGCCGGCCAGCAGCACGAGGAGCAGCTCGAGCCCGTCCACGTCAGCGCCCCGCCGCGTAGGCCTGCATGCCGCGCGGTGTCGCGGCCGCGCGCAGCAGCCCGTCGCGCCTCGCCACGGCGGTCAGCCGGCCGAGCGACCACGGGCCGGTCACCGTGACGTCGTGCCCCCGGCGCCGCAGGTCGTCGAGGACGTCGGCGCCCAGCCGATCCTCCGCGTGCAGGCCGCGCAGCTCGACCTCGCGCGGCGCGAACGACGACACGAGGTGCGTCGTGTGCCACGTGGGCGCGTCGATCGCCTCCTGCAGGCCCATCCCGTAGACGAGGTGGTTGAGCAGGAACGGGACCTGCCACTGGTCCTGCTGGTCGCCGCCCGGCGTCCCGCACGCGATCTCCGGGACGCCGTCGCGCAGCACGAGCGTCGGGCTCAGGGTGGTCCGCGGGCGCCGTCGCGGCCCGAGCGACGACGGCAGCCCCTGCTCGACCCAGAACATCTGCGCGCGCGTCGGGAGGGCGAAGCCCAGACCGGGCACGACGGGGGAGCTCTGCAGCCAGCCGCCGCTCGGTGTCACCGACACGACGTTCCCGGCGGCGTCCACGACGTCGAGGTGGCAGGTGTCGCCCCGCGTGGTGCCGTCCGTGGCGACCTCCGGGTCCGTCTCGGCGGCCGGCTGGAACGTCGGCTCGCCCGAGCCGGTGGGGCGTGCGCCGCGGGCCGAGCGGCCCGCGCGGGCCGCCTCGACGGCGTCGAGCGCGAGGCGTGCGAGCCGAGGCTCGACGTCGCCGGGCCGGCCCGGGCGCAGCTCGTCCGACGCCGTGGGGCCGATCAGCGCTCGCCGCTCGGCCGCGTAGGCGGGGGAGAGGAGCGCGTCGAGTGGCACGTCCGTGTGGTCGGGGTCGCCGTACCAGGCGTCGCGGTCCGCGAACGCGAGCTTTGCGCCCTCGACCACGGCGTGCACGAGCTCCGCCGACCCCGGACGCGTGTCCTCGAGGTCCATGCCCTCGAGCAGCGTGAGCTGCTGGAGCAGAACGGGTCCCTGTCCCCACGGCCCCGTCTTCGCGATCGTGCGGCCCGCGAACGACGCCGTCACGGGGCGCTCCTCGCGCACGCGCCAGGCCGCGAGGTCGTCGGCCGTGAGGAGCCCGCGGTGCGGGTCCCCGGTGGAGTCCATGACCGGCTCGCGGCAGAACGCGTCGACCGCGTCGGCGACGAACCCCTCGTAGAAGGCGGCGCGCGCGGCCTCGATGCCCGCCTCGCGGTCGGCGTGGGCCGCGGCCGCCGCGGCCAGCCGCTCGAGGGTCTCCGCGAGCGCGACGTTGCGCAGCACCGAGCCGGCCGCGGGCGCCTGGCCACCGGGCAGGTACGTCGCCGCCGACGTCGGCCAGTGGGCCGAGAAGAGGTCGGCGACCGAAGCGATCGTCGCGGCCGCCTGGCGCAGCAGCGGGTGCCCGTGGCGGGCGTACCCGATCGCGTACGCCAGGACGTCTGGCGCGGACCAGGTCCCGTACCGGGCCAGCAGGTCCATCCACGTGCCGAACGCACCCGGCACGACGGCCGGCAGCAGGCCGGTCCCCGGGACGGCGTCGAGCCCGAGCGCGGCGAACGCCTCGGCGGTCGCCGCCGCCGGCGAGGTCCCCTGCCCGCTCAGCACGAACGGCTCACCCCCCGCGGCGCACCCGAGGACGGGCACGTCCCCGCCGAGCCCGTTGAGGTGCGGCTCGACGACGTGGAGCACGAGCCCGACCGCGACGGCGGCGTCGAAGGCGTTGCCCCCGCGCTCGAGGACGGACATGCCGCTCGCCGTCGCGAGCCAGTGCGTGGAGGCCACCATCCCGTGCGTGCCGACGAGCTCAGGACGGGTGGTGAAGGCGTTCACGCCCGGAATCGTCGCACGGGGGCGCGGGTGTCACCCGACGGCCGCCCGTCGCGGGAGGTGGGCGCCGGGCGAGGGTTTGGAGCGCCGCCGCCGCTCGGGTATTGTTCCCCGCCGGTACGAGGTCCGCCGGACGGCTCCCCCAAGGGCGCCGGATCAGCGGTCCGAATACCCCCATGGGGTATGGTGTAATTGGCAGCACGAGTGATTCTGGTTCACTTAGTCTAGGTTCGAGTCCTGGTACCCCAGCGTTGATCGCAGCGTGTTCAGGCACGCGGCGCGGCCGGCAGCCACGGTTGTCAGAGCGTCGATCAACATGATGTAAGGTATCGACGTCCTCGCACCGAGCAGGTCGAAAGACCGAGCAGGATCAGGACGCTAGGCCCCCATCGTCTAGAGGCCTAGGACGCCGCCCTCTCACGGCGGTAACAGGGGTTCGAATCCCCTTGGGGGTACAGATGAGGCCCGGTCACCACGGTGACCGGGCCTCTGTCGTTCCTGGCCTCTGTCGTTCCTGGCCTCTGTCCCGGCCGGCTCCCGTGACGCGGTCCCTCGGATGCACCGAGGTCGCCCTCCGGTGCCGGGATCGCCGACGAGAGCCGGGCGACCCCGACGCCGGCGAGCGACCTCGGCGTGCGTCGTGGGGCGGGGAGTGCTGTCAGTCGCCCGTGCGGCGCAGGACCTCGGTGAGCCGGTTCGCTGCGGCGACGACGGCGCCCGCGTGCAGGCGGCCGGGCTGACGGCTCAGGCGCTCGACGGGGCCTGAGATCGAGACCGCGGCGACGACGCGACCCGACGGGCCCCTGACCGGTGCGGACACCGAGGCGACGCCGGCCTCGCGCTCGGACACCGACTGGGCCCAGCCGCGCCGTCGGACGCCCGAGAGGATCGTCGCGGTGAACTTGGCGCCCTGGAGGCCGCGGTGGAGGCGGTCGGGCTCCTCCCAGGCGAGCAGGATCTGCGCGGCAGAGCCGGCCTGCATCGTGAGCGTGGCGCCGACGGGGATCGAGTCGCGCAGACCGATCGGACGCTCGGCCGCCGCCACGCAGATGCGCTGGTCGCCCTGGCGCCGGTAGAGCTGGGCGCTCTCGCCGCAGTGGTCCCGGAGCGCGGCCAGCACGGGGTTGGCCGCGGCGAGCAGCCTGTCCTCGCCCGCGGCGGTGCTGAGCTCGGAGAGGCGGGGGCCGAGCACGAACCGGCCCTGCATGTCCCGCGCCACGAGCCGGTGGTGCTCGAGGGCGACCGCCAGCCGGTGCGCGGTCGGTCGGGCAAGATGGGTCGCAGCGACCAGCTGCGCAAGGGTCGCCGGTCCCGCCTCGAGAGCGCTGAGGACCGATGCGGCCTTGTCCAGCACGCCGACTCCGCTAGAGTTGTCCATAGGTCGATATTGGCGTCTCGATCACTGAGACGCAAGTAGCCGCACCGAATTGGGCCCCGGACCCACCTGCATCCGGGTGAACGCACGCGAGAGGAACGCACATGGCCGGCACGCTGGCAGAGAAGGTCTGGGACGCGCACATCGTGCGCCGGGGCACCGACGGAGCCCCCGACCTCCTCTACATCGACCTGCACCTGGTGCACGAGGTGACCAGTCCCCAGGCCTTCGAGGGCCTGCGGCTCGCGGGGCGCCCGGTGCGCCGCCCGGACCTCACGATCGCGACCGAGGACCACAACACGCCGACGCTCGACATCGACCGGCCGATCGCGGACCTCACGAGCCGCACGCAGATCCAGACGCTGCGCAACAACGCCGCCGAGTTCGGCGTCCGCCTGCACTCGCTGGGCGACGCGGACCAGGGCATCGTCCACCAGGTCGGGCCGCAGCTCGGGCTCACGATGCCCGGCCTGACGGTCGTGTGCGGCGACTCGCACACGTCGACCCACGGCGCGTTCGGCGCGCTCGCCTTCGGCATCGGCACGAGCGAGGTCGAGCACGTGCTCGCGACGCAGACGCTGCCGCTCGCGCCCTTCAAGACCATGGCGATCACGGTCGACGGCACGCTGCCGCCCGGCACGACGTCGAAGGACATCATCCTGGCGATCATCGCCAAGATCGGCACGGGCGGCGGGCAGGGCTACGTGCTCGAGTACCGCGGCGAGGCGATCCGCGCGCTCTCCATGGAGGCGCGCATGACGATCTGCAACATGTCGATCGAGGCCGGCGCGCGCGCGGGCATGATCGCGCCCGACGAGACGACGTTCGAGTACCTCAAGGGCCGGCCGCACGCCCCCGAGGGTGCGGACTGGGACGCGGCGGTCGACTACTGGCGGACGCTGCGCAGCGACGACGACGCGGTCTTCGACGCCGAGGTCGTGCTCGAGGCGTCCGACCTCGAGCCGTTCGTCACGTGGGGCACCAACCCCGGGCAGGGCCTGCCGCTCTCCGCGCGCGTGCCCGTGCCGGCCGAGATCGCCGACGAGAACGAGCGCGTCGCGGCCGAGCGCGCGCTCGAGTACATGGGCCTCGAGCCGGGGACCCCCCTGCGCGACATCCCGGTCGACACGGTGTTCATCGGCTCGTGCACCAACGGCCGGATCGAGGACCTGCGCTCCGTCGCCAAGGTCGTGCAGGGCCGGCGCAAGGCCGAGTCGGTGCGCGTGCTCGTCGTGCCGTCGTCGGCGCGCGTGCGCCTCCAGGCGGAGGCCGAGGGGCTCGACAAGATCTTCCTCGACTTCGGCGCGGAGTGGCGCAACGCCGGCTGCTCGATGTGCCTCGGCATGAACCCCGACCAGCTCGCGCCCGGCGAGCGCAGCGCCTCCACGTCCAACCGCAACTTCGAGGGGCGTCAGGGCAAGGGCGGGCGCACGCACCTCGTCTCGCCGCTCGTGGCCGCGGCGACCGCGATCCGGGGCACCCTCTCGTCCGTCGCGGACCTGGGTGCCGACGTCGTCCCGCCGGACGGCAGCCCGCTCACCGACGTGCGCGGCGACCTGCAGCACGCCTGACGGCCCGACGACGCCCCACGAGGAGACAGACCATGGAGAAGTTCAGCCAGCACACCGGCGTCGGCGTGCCCCTGCGGCGCAGCAACGTCGACACCGACCAGATCATCCCGGCCGTGTACCTCAAGCGGGTCACGCGGACCGGCTTCGAGGACGCGCTCTTCGCCGCCTGGCGCGGTGACCCGGAGTTCATCCTCAACCAGGACGCCTACAAGGCCGGCTCGGTGCTCGTCGCGGGCCCCGACTTCGGCACGGGCTCGTCCCGCGAGCACGCCGTGTGGGCGCTCAAGGACTACGGCTTCCGCGCCGTGCTCTCGGCGCGCTTCGCCGACATCTTCCGCGGCAACTCGGGCAAGCAGGGGCTCCTCGCGGCGCAGCTGGCGCAGGAGGACATCGAGCTCATCTGGAAGGTGCTCGAGACCGTCCCGGGCACCGAGGTCACGGTCGACCTCGCCGCCAAGCTGGTGCACTGCGCCGACGTCACCGTGCCGTTCCAGGTCGACGACTACACGCGCTGGCGCCTCATGGAGGGCCTCGACGACATCGGCCTGACCCTCCAGCACGAGGCCGAGATCACGGCCTTCGAGGCGAGCCGCGAGGCGTGGCGGCCGCGGACGCTCCCCGCCAAGCACCTCCCGCCCGTCGAGATCGTCGCGGCGCGTCCCGTGGTGCGGACGGGCGACGACGCGCTCGTCTGAGCGTCGGGCTCGCACGACCGACGCACCGCGCTCCCGCAGGGGCCGCGCCGCTCAGCGGGGCGGCCCCTGACGGATCGCGGCGAGCAACGCCTCCGGCGTCGCTGTCGTCGGGTCCCAGCGCGACTCGACCCACCAGGTCGCGCCCGCCTCCGCCAGGGCGGCGGCGTGCTCGCGCGCGGCTCCGCGGTCGTCCGGCAGCACGCCCTGCTGCACCACGTCGAACGCGTCGGGGACCGGTTCACCCTGCGCCCGGCGCTCGTCCCGGCGAGCGCGGAACCACGCGACGGAGGTCGCGACCTCCTGCGGTGACGGCTCGCCCCCGCTGCCCTGCAGCACCGCGCCGTCCCAGCGCGCCGCGCGAGCCATCGAGCGGGGACGGCCGACCGCCACGACCGGCCAGACCGGGACGCGCGGCCGCTGCACCGGCCGCGGGGCGATCTGCAGCCCGTCGACGCGGTGGTGCACGCCCTTGAAGGAGAACGGCTCCCCGGTCGACGCGAGGTCGAGGATCGCGAGCGCCTCGTCGAGCCGCTCCGCGCGCTCGCGCAGCGTCTGAGCCTCGCCCGCGACCCGGCCGAAGCCGCCGTCGTCCGTCACGCCGAGGCCCACGGGCAGCACGAGCCGCCCGCCCGACAGGTGGTCGACGGTCAGCGCCTCGCGCGCGACCTTCCACGGCCGACGGCGCGCGAGCGGGAAGATCATCGCCCCGAGCCGGACGCTGCTGGTGCGGACCGCGACGGCCCCGAGCAGCGTCCACGGGTCCCAGGTGTCCATCGGCCCGATGCTGATGCCGTCCCACGTGAAGAAGCCGTCCCAGCCGTGCGCCTCGGCCTCCTCGGCCATCCGCACGACCTCCGCGACGCTCCCATAGCTCCCCACGAACCCGTACCGCACGAGACCACCTCCTGGTCGGCCGTGCCGGCGCGTCGTCGCGTCCCGTCGCCGGACGACGTCGCTCAGCCCTCAGCGGAACCGTAGGTGTGACCTCCGACACGCCCGCGGGCGTGGTCGTCGGCGGCCGCGCGGCGTCGTCGCTGGTCGCGCGGCCCACCGCGCGTGCGTCGCGCGGCGCCCCCGAGCGCGCAGCGGGCACCGCGGGGGAGACGACGTCGTACCGACCCGCGGAGGTGGCGTGACGTACCCCGTCCGGTAGGCGACCATAGGCGCATGTCTGACGTCCTCCACATCCACGGCGGCACCCCCCTCAACGGTGAGATCACCGTCCGCGGCGCGAAGAACTTCGTGTCGAAGGCCATGGTCGCCGCCCTCCTCGGCGAAGGCCCGAGCGAGCTGCGCAACGTGCCGGTCATCCGGGACGTGGGTGTGGTCACCGGCCTGCTCGAGCTGCACGGCGTCTCCGTCACCGCCGACGTCGAGGCGGGCGTGCTCACGCTCGACCCGAGCAACGTGGAGTCGGCGCACGTCGCGGACATCGACGCGCACGCGGGCTCGAGCCGCATCCCGATCCTCTTCTGCGGCCCCCTGCTCCACCGGCTCGGCGAGGCGTTCATCCCCGACCTCGGCGGCTGCCGCATCGGCGACCGGCCGATCAACTACCACCTCGACATCCTGCGGCAGTTCGGCGCCGTCGTGGAGAAGCGCGAGCAGGGCATCCACATCCGCGCGCCGCGCGGGCTGCAGGGCACCAAGGTCGCGCTGCCGTACCCGAGCGTCGGCGCCACGGAGCAGCTGCTCCTCACGGCCGTCCGCGCCGAGGGGCTCACCGAGCTGTCGAACGCGGCGATCGAGCCCGAGATCCTCGACCTCATCAACGTGCTGCAGAAGATGGGCGCGATCATCTCGGTCGACACCGACCGCGTGATCCGGATCGAGGGCGTGCCGCGCCTCAACGGCTACCGGCACACCGCGCTCTCGGACCGCATCGAGGCGGCGTCGTGGGCGTCCGCGGCGCTCGCGACCGCGGGCGACATCACGGTGCGCGGCGCCACCCAGCCCGAGATGACGACGTTCCTCAACACGTTCCGCAAGGTCGGCGGAGAGTTCGAGGTGCAGGAGGACGGCATCCGCTTCTTCCACCCGGGCGGCGACCTCCGCTCGATCGTCCTCGAGACGGACGTCCACCCCGGGTTCATGACCGACTGGCAGCAGCCCCTCGTCGTCGCGCTGACGCAGGCCAAGGGCCTGTCGATCGTCCACGAGACGGTCTACGAGAACCGGTTCGGCTTCACGGACGCGCTGCGCGGCATGGGTGCGACGATCCAGGTGTACCGCGAGTGCCTCGGCGGCCACGCGTGCCGGTTCGGGCAGCGCAACTTCTACCACTCGGCCGTGATCTCGGGCCCGACGCCGCTCGCGGCCGCGGACATCGAGGTGCCCGACCTGCGCGGCGGGTTCAGCCACCTCATCGCGGCGCTGACCGCCAAGGGCGTCTCGGCCGTCCGGGGGATCGACCTCATCGACCGCGGCTACGAGCACTTCACGGACAAGCTGACCGCGCTGGGCGCCGAGTTCGACCGAGCCTGAGACCGGCCTGACACACCGGCCTGACACCGGACCGACACCCGCGCCCGGTCGGTGCCGGCGCGGGTAGCATCGGCTCCCGTGCCGGCACCCGAACGCTCCAACCGCGCGTACCGCAACATCGCACGCGTGGTCCGCCCGATCCTGCTGGCCATCACGGACCGGGACTGGCGCGGCACCGAGCACCTGCGGCACGACGGCGGCTTCATCGCGGCCGCGAACCACATGACGAACGTGGACCCGCTGACGTTCGCGCACTTCCTGTACGACAACGGGATCGCGCCGAAGATCCTGGCCAAGTCCTCGCTGTTCACGGTCCCGGTCGTCGGCGGCCTCCTGCGCGCGAGCGGCCAGATCCCCGTCTACCGGAACACGGTGGAGGCCGGGAAGTCGCTCGCGGCGGCGATCGACGCGATCGCCGCGGGGGAGTGCGTCGCGGTCTTCCCGGAGGGCACGCTCACGCGCGAGCCCGACCTGTGGCCCATGGCGGGCAAGACGGGCGTCGCACGCCTCGCGCTGACGACGCGCGCGCCGGTCGTGCCGATCGCCCAGTGGGGTCCGCAGGACCTGCTCGGCCGGTACTCCGCAGTCCTGAAGCCCTTCCCGCGCAAGAAGGTCACGGTCGTCGCGGGCCCGCCCGTCGACCTGTCCGACCTCTACGACCGCCCGCAGGACTCCGCGGTGCTCCGCGAGGCGACCGAGCGCGTCATGGCGGCGATCACCGCGCTCCTCGAGGACGTCCGCGGCGAGCAGGCCCCCGCCGAGCGCTTCGTCTGGCGCCGCCCGCCGGGCGAGGGCCGGTGACGGGCCGGTGACGAGCACAGCGCCCGCCCGGTCCGGCGACGACGCGCGCCGCACGCGTGCCGCGGTGCTCGGGACCGGCAGCTGGGGCACGACGTTCGCGGCCGTGCTGGCCGACGCCGGGTGCGACGTCACGCTGTGGGGCCGGCGCGCCGAGGTCTGCGCCGAGATCACCGAGCGCGGCACCAACGAGGCCTACCTCCCGGGCGTCAGGCTGCCGGCCGGCGTCCGGGCGACCCCCGACGTGGCGGACGCGCTGCGCGGCGCCGACGTCGTGGCCGTCGCGGTGCCCGCGCAGACGGCCGGCGCGACGCTCGAGCCGCTCGCCGACCTCGTGGAGCCGGGCGCCGTCGTCGTCTCCCTCATGAAGGGCGTCGAGCTCAGCTCCGACCGCCGGATGAGCGAGGTGGTCGCGCACGCGCTCCGGCTGCCGGACGAGCGCGTCGCCGTCGTCTCCGGGCCGAACCTCGCGCGCGAGATCGCTGCGCGCCAGCCGACGGCGACGGTCGTGGCCTCGACCAGCGAGGCGACCGCGCAGCGCGTCGCCCAGGCGTGCGCGTCGTCGTACTTCCGGCCCTACACGAACACCGACGTCGTCGGCGTCGAGCTCTGTGGCGCGGTCAAGAACATCATCGCCGTCGCCGTGGGGATCGCGCAGGGGCGCGGGTTCGGGCACAACACGATGGCGACGGTCATCACGCGCGGCCTGGTCGAGATCACCCGGCTGGGGCTGGCGCTGGGTGCCGACGCGGAGACGTTCTCGGGCCTGGCCGGGATGGGCGACCTCGTCGCGACGTGCGCCTCACCGCTGTCGCGCAACCACACGCTGGGCGTGCACATCGGTCAGGGGATGGGTCTCGCCGACGCCCTCGCGGCGACGGGCGGCACGGCCGAGGGCGTGAAGTCGTCCACGTCCGTGCTCGAGCTCGCCGGGACGGTGGGGGTCGAGATGCCGATCACGGCCGCCGTCGTCGCCGTGCTGCACGACGGGCTGCCGGTCGACCGGATGGCGCAGCTGCTCCTGGCCCGGCCGCACAAGGCGGAGGGCCTCTAGGAGCCGGTGGTCCCGCGGCGCAGCGCGGCGTCGAGGTCGGTCCACAGGTCCTCGACGTGCTCGACCCCCACCGACAGCCGCAGCAGGTCCTCGGGGACCGTCACCGACTCGGTCGGGAACCGCCGTCGCCGCTCGAGGGTCGACTCGACGCCGCCGAGGCTCGTGGCAGGCACCCAGAGCTGCACGGCGTCCACGAGGGCGTCCGCCGCGGCCGCACCCCCGCGCGGCCGGAGCCCGATGATCGAGCCGTAGCCGTCGAGCAGGCGTGACGCGCGCTCGTGGCCGGGGTCGGCGGGCAGGCTGGGGTGGCGCACCTCGACGACGTCCGGGTGCGCGGCGAGGCGGGCGGCGAGCACCGCGGCGTTCTCCTGGGACCGCTCGACCCGCAGGGCGAGCGTCCGCAGCCCGCGGAGCGCGAGCCACACCTCCCAGGGCCCTGCGATCGCGCCGTGCATCGCGCGGTACGTCGCCAGGCGCTCGTGCAGCACCGGGTCGGACGTCAGCGCGGCGCCGAGCACCACGTCCGAGTGGCCCGCGAGGTACTTGGTCACCGAGTGCACGACGACGTCCGCGCCGTGCTCGAGCGGGCGCTGGCCGAGCGGCGTCGCGAACGTGTTGTCCACGACGACGCGAGCGCCCGCGGCGTGCGCGCCCTCGACCAGCGCGGGGAGGTCGGCCACCTCGAGCATGGGGTTGGTCGGGGACTCGACCCACAGGAGCTCCGCCGGGTCCTCGTCGGCGCCGTCCGCACCGGTGCCCGTGCCGCGGACGGCGGCGAGCACCGCCGCGGTGTCCGCGATGTCGACGGTCGTCACGCGCAGCCCGCTGCGCCGCGACAGCTCGGCCGCCAGCCCGAGGCTGATCTGGTAGGCGTGCCGTGGCATGACGACGCGCGCGCCGGGCTCGGCGAGCCCGAACGCGGCGGCGATGGCGGCCATCCCGGAGCCGAAGACGAGGCCCGGGAGCGTCGCGCGCTCGAGCACGGCGAGGGCCTCCTCGAACGGGCGCCACGTCTCGGTCCCGTTGCGGGTGTAGAGCAGCTCGCCGGGCGCCGGGACGCCGGCGGAGACGTACGTCGACGACAGGACGACGGGCGGGTTCACGGGCGTCCCGCGGCCCCGGGCGGGCCGTCCGGCGGTCACGGCGAGCGTGGCCGGTGACCGGTGCGCCGGCTCGGACGCCTCGGGGGTGGTGTCGTCGTTCTGGTGAGGCTCGTGGGACTCGGTCACGTCCCGAAGCGTAGTCGCGCCACGGGCGTCCTCCGGTGGGCGCGTCGGCGCCGGAGCGCCGTCCGAGGGCTCCTCCGGGCCACGCCGGAGGCTGGCGTCGGCCGACGGGAGCGGTCCCGGTGTCGGTGCTAGCCTCGTCCGCGTGCTGACGGTCTTGGCGGGGGACGTGCTCGCCGACCGGGTCGGCAAGTCGCCCGCGCGCGTCCTCGCGCTGCACGGGTGGGGCCGCTCGGGCGCCGACTTCGCGCGCGTCCTCGAGGGGACCGATGCCCTCGCGGTCCATCTCCCCGGCTTCGGCCCGACCGAGCCGCCGCCCGAGGTGTGGGGGAGCGTCGAGTACGCCGACCACCTGGCCGCGGCGCTCGAGGGGCTCGAGGGCTCCGGACCCTACGTCGTCGTGGCGCACTCGTTCGGCGGACGCGTCGCGGTGCGGCTCGCGGCGTCCCGTCCGCACCTCGTCGACTCGCTGGTCCTGACGGGCGTCCCGCTCGTCCGCGCGACGTCGCCGCCCCGGCCGCGGCCCGCCCTGCGCCTCGCCAAGCGGCTGCACGCCGCGCACCTGCTGCCCGAGGGCGTCGTCGACCGGCTGCGACGTCGCGGCGGCTCGGCCGACTACCAGGCGGCCCAGGGCGTCATGCGCGGTGTGCTCGTGCGGCTCGTCGGCGAGGACTACCGCGAGGACCTCGCGCGGGTCGCAGCCGCGGGCGTGCCGGTCGACATGGTCTGGGGCGAGCTCGACGACGCCGCACCGCTCGCGGGTGCGCGGCTCGCCGCCGAGCTTCTGCCGGGCGCTCGCCTGGTGGTCGTGCCCGGCGCCGGCCACCTGCTCGACGGTGCACTCGAGCAGGCGGTCCGGACCGCGGTCCTCTCCCGGCTCGGCGGGTCGGCATGACGGAGGTCCTGGACGTCGTCCTGCCGCTGCTCGCAGCGGCCGCTCTCGCGCCCGTCGCGCTGCGCTGGCTGCGCGTCGGTCAGCGCGAGCACTACATCGGGGGCCGGGCCGGACGCATCGCGGCGCTCTGGCTGTCACGGTCCCGGCTCGACCTCGGGCTCGCCGTCGCCGCCGCCGTCCTCGCGGTGGTCGCGTGCGTCCCGGGCCTCGAGCTCGCGGCGGTGCCGGCGCTGCTCCTCGCCGTCGTGCTGCCGCGCGGGCTCGGGATCCGCGGCCGCACGTCCTCGCTGAGCTGGACGGCGCGGCTGCGCCGCCTCGCCGCCGGCTGGCTCCTGCTCGTCGTCGTGCTCGGCGCCGTGCTGGTGCTCCTCGTCGGCCCGGGCGCAGCGGCTCTGGTCGTCGTCGGCGCGCCCCTGCTGCTCGACGTGGCGATGGCGGTCATGGAGCGGGTGGAGCGCCGGCTCTCGGCGCCCTTCGTCGCGCAGGCCCAGCGCCGCCTCGCGCGCATCCGTCCCCAGGTCGTGGCCATCACGGGCTCGTACGGCAAGACGTCGACCAAGGGCTACATCGCGCACCTGCTGAGCGGGACCACGGCCGTCGTCGCGTCGCCCGCGAGCTTCAACAACCGGCTGGGTCTCTCGCGCGCGGTCAACGACGTGCTCGTCGAGGGCACCGAGGTCTTCGTCGCCGAGATGGGCACCTACGGGCCGGGCGAGATCCGCGAGCTGTGCGAGCTGTTCCCGCCCGACGTCGCGGTCATCACGACCATCGGCGAGGCCCACCTCGAGCGCATGCGCACGCGCGAGACCATCCTCGCCGCCAAGTCGGAGATCACCGAGCGCGCGCGGGCCGTCGTGCTCCCGGTCGACTTGCCCGAGCTGGCGGCGCTCGCCGAGCGCTGCCGGGCGGCCGGCAAGCAGGTGCTCACCGTCTCCGTCGAGGGTCACGACGCCGACGTCGTCGTCGACCTCGCGGCGGGGACGGTGGTCGCCCGTACCCCCGAGGGACCCGTGACGCTCGCCGTCGGTCCCGGCGTGGCGCACGGGGTCAACCTCGGCGTCGCCGTCGGCGTCGCGCTCGCCGTCGGTGCGGACGTGACCAAGGCCGAGCCGCGCCTGAGGTCGCTGCCGCGTGCGGCGCACCGCGCGGAGGTCCAGGACACGGGTACCGGCGTGGTCGTGGTGGACGACACCTACAACGCGAACCCGATCGGTGCGCGCGCCGCGCTCGACGAGGCCGCGGACCTCGCGCGGCAGCGCGGCGGCCGGCTCGTGGTCGTGACGCCGGGCATCGTCGAGCTCGGCCCCGTCCAGCACGAGCGCAACGCCGACTTCGCCGAGGCGGCCGCGGCCGCGGGTGCCCACCTCGTCGTGGTGGGGCGGACGAACCGCGCCGCGCTCGTCGAGGGTGCGGCACGTGCGGGCGGCAGCGTCGACGTCGTGGACGACCGACCCGCCGCCGTGCCGCGTGCGACCGCCGCGGCGGGCCAGGACGGCGTCGTACTCTACGAGAACGACCTTCCCGACCACTACCCATGACCTGAGCGCTCCCACGGCACGTCGTCCCGACGTGCCGACGCGGCTGCGCGGGACGCGGGAGCGACCCGGGCAGACTCGCACACGCGCCTCCGGCGCGGCCGTCCCCCGACGGCGCAACGACCCCGACGACGAGAAGAGGGTGCATGTCCTGGGCAGTGGTGTTCGGAGGTCCGTCCCCGGAGCACGAGATCTCCGTCCTGACCGGGCTGCAGAGCGAGCGTGTCCTCACGCGCGCCGGCGAGCAGGTCACGTCGCTGTACTGGGGCCCCACCGGCGGCTGGTTCGTGGTGCCGCAGGGTGCCGAGGCCAAGGACTTCCTCGAGGGCGCTCCCGCGGGCTCGAAGCCTGTCGAGATCCGGCTCGGCGCCGACCCGGGCCTGTTCGTCAAGGGCCGGCTGCGCTCCGAGCGCCTCGAGATCGACGCCGCGCTGAGCTGCCTGCACGGCGGCATGGGCGAGGGTGGCGGCTTCGCCGCGCTCGCCGCGCTCCTCGGCTTGCCGGCGACGGGATCGTCGATGTACGCCGCGGCGCTCGGCATGGACAAGCTCGCGTTCGGCGGCGTCATGGCGGCGGCGGGCGTGCCCACGCTGCCGCGTGCGGCGCTCGACGCCGACGTCGACCCCGGCTTCGACGGCCCGTACATCGTCAAGCCGCGCTACGGCGGCTCCTCGATCGGGATCGAGATCGTCGACGACCTCGCCGCCGCTCGCGTGCTGGCCCGCACGAGCACCCACCTGCGCCAGGGGGCCGTCCTCGAGCCGTTCCGCAAGGACCTCGTCGACCTCAACATCTCCTTCCGGACGGCGCCGACCCTCGAGGTCTCACCGCTCGAGCGGCCCCTCCGGGGGTCCGACGGCGTGTACTCGTACGCCGAGAAGTACCTCGCGGGTGGGGGTGGCGAGGACGCCGGCCTGAGCAGCGCCCCGCGCGAGCTACCGGCCCAGGTGCCCGATGCGGTCACGGAGCAGGCGCGCGACCTCGCCCGGCGCGTCGCCGTCGCGACGCGCCTGACCGGCGTCGTGCGGGTCGACTTCCTCTACCAGCCGCAGACGCACGAGCTCGTGGTGAACGAGGTCAACTCGGTGCCCGGTGCCATGGCCCTGTACCTGTGGGCTGGCACGCGACCCGCGGCCGAGGTGCTGCGCGACGCGCTGGTCGAGGCCCGGGACGCCGGCGTCCCGGCGGTTGCGAGCGGCTTCGGCTCGGGGGCCGCGCTGCGCGCCGCGGGTGGCATCAGCGGCAAGCTCGTCGGCCTGGACGGCCCGCGGGCCTGACCCTCGGCCTGGACGGCCCGCGGGCCTGACCCCCATGGCGACGGCCCGCGGTCCCGGCCCGATCGTGACGGCGCCGCGGGTCCGAGGCGGTTGCCCGAGGCGCGGGGCTCAGGCCGTGGGCACGCCCGCGCGGCGGTGGGCCTTGCGGAGCAGGTCCGCGAGCAGCTGGCCGAGCGGGCGCCCGACCTCGGCCGCCGCGAGCGGGAGCACCGACGTCTCCGTGAGCCCCGGCGAGATGGCCGCCTCGAGGAACCACGGGGTGCCGTCGTCGTCGACGATCGCGTCGGTCCGGGAGATGTCCCGCAGGCCGAGGACCTGGTGCGTGAGCTCGGCCGCTCGCGCCGCGGCCCGGAGGGCGTCGTCGGGCAGCGGTGCGGGCAGGGCGACCGTGATGAGGTCCGCGCTGTAGCGGGCCTCGAAGGAGAACGGCGACACGTCGGGGTTCTGGAACGCCGCCGGCGGGAGGGCGGTGGGCGTCTCGTCGTCCTCGACGACGACCGTCTCGATCGTCTGGCCCGCGACGTAGCGCTCGATCAGCGCGACGTCGCCGAACGTGAAGCAGCGGACCAGCGCGCCGGGGAGGTCCCCGGCCGTCTCGACGAGGCTCATCCCGAGCGTCGAGCCGCTCGTCGCGGGCTTCACCACGACTGGCAGGCCGAGCTGGTCGGTGATCGAGCGCACGAGCTGCGCGGGGGCGAGCTCGCGGAAGGAGCGCGCCGAGATGGCGACCCACGGGGGCGTCGCGAGGCCGGCGCGCGACATGAGCACCTTCGCCACGACCTTGTCCCAGGCCAGGTGGCACGACGCGGCCGGCGAGCCGACGTACGGCACGCCCGCGAGCTCGAGGGCCGACTGCAGCGACCCGTCCTCGCCGCTCGCGCCGTGCACGGCGATGTAGGCGGCGTCGATCCGGTCGGCGACGAGGCGGTCGAGCAGCGACTCGTCCGCGTCGTAGAGGGTCGCGTCCACGCCCGCCTCGGAGAGGGCGTAGAGCGCGCGCCGCCCGGAGCGCATCGACACCTCGCGCTCGTTGGACAGGCCTCCGGCGATCACCGCCACGCGCTCGAGCTCAGTCGTCACGCCAGATCCCTTCGTCGAGGTGTCCCGGCGATCCTAGCCAGCGCGGGCGGCGCGGTCAGAGGCACGAGCGGGTCTGCTCGACGAGGCTCACGGCCGGACCGAGGTCGAGGAGGAACGACGTCGACCGGTTCGCGGTGACCTCGGCCGGGACCCTGACCTCGACCGCGGGGTCGCGCCCGTACGTCACGAACGTCCACGGGGCCGCGCCGTCCTCGTCCTCCGGGCCGGCCACGGCGACCCAGTCGACCTGCACCGTGCCGTCGTCGGCGTCGACGCAGGGGTCGGTCGTCGGCCCGGGCGGCTCGACGCCGCAGCGCAGCACGACGGGCGCGGTCCGCTCGCCCCACGCCGTGGTCGCCTGGCTGCTCGTGTCGAGCCGCGGCATCCCGGCGAGCGCGTCCGGCAGCGCGAGCACGACCTGCGCGCACACCGGGTCCGCCGCGTAGGGCGCGGCCGGCACGGCGACGGGCGTCGCGCATCCTGCGAGGGCCACGAGGAGGAGCGGCGCGACGACGAGGCGTGCGGGACGGTGGACGGTACGGCTCACGGCGCCACCGTAGCCGCGATGCGCACGACGGCGTGGGTAGCGTGACCGCGTGCACCACGACCCGACGACCGAGACCACGGTGGGCGACCTGGGCGAGGACGGGCTGCTCGCGCGCATCTTCCCCCTGCTCCCGCGCGGGTCCGGCACCCTCCTGGGGCCCGGCGACGACGCCGCGGTCGTCGCTGCCCCGGACGGCCGCGTCGTCGTCTCCACGGACGTCCTCGTCGAGCACCGGCACTTCCGGCGCGACTGGTCGACGGGCGAGGACGTGGGCCGGCGCGCCGCCGTCCAGAACCTGGCCGACGTCGCCGCGATGGGCGCCCGGCCGAGCGCGCTCGTGGTGGGACTCGTCGTGCCCGCGGACCTGGAGGTCGCCTGGGTGCTGGGCCTCGCGCGGGGCCTCGCCGCGGCGTGCGGGCCGGACGTCGGCGTCGTCGGGGGCGACCTCTCGGGCGGGTCCGAGGTCGTCGTCGCGGTGACTGTGCACGGGGACCTCGAGGGCCGGGCCCCCGTGCTGCGTGGCGGCGCGCGGCCGGGCGACGTGCTGGCCCACGCCGGCGTGCGCGGCCGGTCGGCCGCCGGGCTCG
>NZ_JACVQL010000072.1 GCF_019733465.1 Actinotalea ferrariae
GCGTCGAGGCTCTCGCGGCCGCGCGCGCGGGCGTCGAGGCCGCCCGGGCCGCGGCGGCGCCCGCGGTCGAGGCGCGCTCGGCCGAGGTGCGCGAGACCTTCGACAGGCTGCGGTCCTACACGCGCGAGACGCTGCCCGCCGGCCCGGAGAGCCGGGCTGCCCGCACGGCCGACGAGACGCTGGCCGAGACCGCGCGGACGCAGCAGCGCGAGCTGCGGGCGGCGTCCCGCGTCGACGACCTCGTCCGGCGCACGCTCGCGGACGCCGCCGACGCCCTCACCCGGCTGCAGGCCGACGAGCTGAGTGAGGGGCCGACGGCCGCCGCGCAGGACCCCGGCGCCCTCGACCGGGACCAGGCCGCACGCCGTGAGGCCCTCGTCGAGCTGACGCAGCGGGCCGAGGCCGCCATGACCGACAACGCCGGGCGGATGCGCGCCCGCCAGGGTGCGGACGCGCAACGGGTCGCGGCCGCCGTCGTCTCGCCCGAGCAGGACGAGTCGGCGCGGCTGGCGAACGCACGTGCCCGTGAGCAGGGCGCGCAGACCGTCCGGACGGCGCGCCGGCTGCTCGACCACGTGCGGCAGGAGACCCGTGCGGTGCTCGAGCGCCCGTCCCCGGCGCGCACGACCGAGCTCCGCGCACGCACCGGGGTGGCGGACGACGTGCTCGACGACGAGGCCCTGGCCCGCGTCGCGGCGGCCGCCCGGGGCACCGACCCCGGCGACCGCCTGAACCGTGCCCGCGGGGCCGTGACCGAGGAGCTCAACAACGCCCGCGTGCAGGCCCAGCTCCGCGAGACCGGCGACGCGGCGCTCGAGCTCGTCGCCGGTCACCGTGCTCGCGACGGCATGGGACGTCAGCTGGCCGACGGCCTCGTGCTCCGCCGGCTGGAGGACGGCACCCGGCGGGTCGAGAAGGCCTTCGAGGTCAAGGCCGGCGCGCCCGGCGCCCGCGAGCTGCTCGAACGGCGGGACGACCTCTCCCGGGCCGACCAGGTCGAGCTCGTCCGGTTCGCGCTGGACCTCGCCCGCGAGGACGTCGCCGCGGCCCTCCCGGAGGGTGCGCCGGGCGCTGCGGCGTCCACCGACGCGGCCGCCCGGGCCGCGCTCCTCGAGGAGGCGCTCGAGCGGCGCGTCCGGCAGCTCCAGGAGTCCCAGCGGGAGAGCGGGCAGCTCGCGCGGACGCTCGAGCGCCTCCACCAGCAGCGCCTGTTCGTCGACGGGGTCGAGGTGCCGCAGGCGATCGACGACCTCCGACCCGCGGCCGAGGTCCAGGCGGTCCTCGCGCAGGACACGGAGCTGCGGCGACGCGCGGCCGCCGACGAGGCCGCGGACGCCACCGAGACCACGAACCTGGTCCGACTGGTCCAGGACGAGGCCGAGATCCGTCGGATCGCGCAGTCGGTGGTCGACCTCGTCGAGGCCTGGGCACGCGAGGACGGGGAGCGACGGCCATGACCGGTCCGTGCACCACCTGCCGCTGGTTCCGCGCCGTCAGGCCCGCGAGCCAGCTCCTGGCCGCGACCTTCCCGCCGACCACGGCCGACGTCGCCCAGGCGCTCGGCAAGGTGGTCGAGGACGAGGAGAAGCAGCGCGACGCCGAGGCGGACTTCAAGCGCGCGCAGGCGATCGCCGGGAAGGTCGAGTGGCTCGGGCGACCGGTCATGTCCGCGTACTGCGGCCTGCGCGAGGCGGACGGCCTCTACGACATCGCCGAGGTGCGCAACGCGGGCCTGCGCTGCGACGACCACGACCCCGCACCGCGCGAGCCCCATGCGTGCCGGGACTGCGTGCACGCGCGCGCCGGCACGGCGCCGCAGGCCGACGCGCTCCGTGAGGGCACCTACGTCGACATCGCTGCGCGCAACGTGTCCGCCGGCGTCCAGAAGGACACGACGGACTCGCTGCTGCGGACCCACCGCGAGGGCGCGTCGGCGCGCAAGGCGCTCGAGCTCACCGGTGCCTACCAGACACGGGGCGAGCTGCTGAACCAGCCGGGGTACCTCGCCTGGTGCGAGGTGTTCTCGACGCCGGACTCCTTCAGCGTGTGCGTGCTCCGCAACCCGCACCACACGTGCGACCGGTGGGAGCGGGAGCCGGTCGCGGTGCAGCCCGCGGGCCCCCCGGCGCAGGAACCCGCGCCGCAGGCGCCGCCCGGGCCGCCGCAGCCCCCGCCCGCAGCACCGCAGGCCCCAGACCCGCCGCGGGCCGAGCCGCTGTCACCGGCGGCCCCCGGCGTGCCGGGACCCGAGACCCGGCCGACGACCACCGCCGTGCCGGGCGAACGCCGAGGAGGAGCGATGGCGACCATGGACGAGCGTCTGCGCACGACGATCGCGTGGCTTCTCGGCACGCCGGTGCCCGACGACGTGTGGGCCCTGGTCTCGGCCGACCTCTCCGGCTCGTGGGAGTCCCTGCCGCAGGACGCGCGGGAGCAGTGGACCGGGCTCGTCGAGGCGCAGGAGGAGGCGCGGTCCCGCGGCCCTGACGCGTGGGAGTACCTGCGTGAGCTCCAGCAGCCCGCGTTCGTCGGATCGCTGCGCGCGGCGCACGACGAGGCCTCGACCCGGCTCCTCGAGGTGTACGACCGGGCCAACCCGCCGCTCGCCCCCGGTGACCCACCCCTGACCCAGGAGGTCGTCGACTCCTACCTCGGCATCCTGAGCTTCGTCGACGCGCTGGTCGAGGGGCGCGCCTGGGCGCCCCTCGGCCACGACCTGCGCGTGGAGTTCACGCAGCAGATGGCAGCCCAGTACCCGTCGCTCGACCGGACCCAGCAGCAGTGGCTCGCGACGCTGCCCCTCGAGTGGGCGCAGACGAGGTTCCTGTGGCAGGCCGGCGGCGAGAACGACCGGCTCGTCTTCCGTGACCGCCTCGTGCAGGCCTACGGCGCCACGGCGCAGGCGACCCCTGTGCTGTCGCGGCCCGCGCCGTCGCTCACGATGCCCGTGATCGGCGCTGCGGCAGCGCCGGCCGGGGCCGCCCCGGCGGCCGGCTCACCCGAGTCCTCGGACGGGATCGGCAGCCTCGTCGGCGAGCTCCTCGCGGACCAGCGCGCGGAGGAGGAGCGCCTGGCCGAGGAGGACCCCGAGCTCGCGCTCCAGGTCAAGCTCCAGAACCAGGTCAGCAACGCGACGATGATGAGCAACATGCTCAACATGCGGCACCAGGCCTCCATGTCGATCATCAACAACATCCGCGCGTGAGGAGCATGCTGCCGCCGCTGCGGCTGCCGGCGAGGATCCCCGGCGTCCGCACGACGGTGCTGCTGCCCCTCTCGCTGCTCTTCACCGCCGCCGCGCTGAGCGCTGCGGTGCTGGGCCTGATCGGGATCCTGCAGGTCGAGGAAGAACGTGACCTCGACCTCGACGGCTGGGACGTCGCGCACGGCGTCGTCCAGCTCTTCACGGGTCAGACGCCGACCGCCCTGGCCGACGACGACACGGACGTGCCCCTGGCCTACGACATCGCGAAGGCGATCGCTCCCATGTCGACTGCATATGCGTTCGTCGCCACCGCGACCGTCCTGCTCAGCGAGCGGTGGCGCCTCATGCGCGCACGCCGGGCGCGCGACCACGTCATCGTCTGCGGCGGCGGCCGGACCGGTGTGTTCCTCTCCCGTGCGCTCGCCACCGAGTGCCCGACGGTGCTGGTCGACCACGCGGCGGCGACCGAGCAGGTGACGACCTCGCTGGTGCGCGGCATCATCCCGCTCTCGGGCGACGCGCGGGACGACGTCGTGCTGCAGCGCGCGTCCTTGCCGCGTGCGCGAGCCGTGTTCGCGATCGCCGACGCGGCCGACGTCAACGCGGCCGTCGCGACCACCGCGCGCACCCTCGTGCTCGCCCGCGCGACCCCGCTCGACTGCTACGCGCTGATCGACGACCCCGAGCTCCAGATCGCGCTCCAGGCCCGCTTCCTCGGCACGGAGGACACGAGTGCGTTCCGTCTGCACCTGCTCGAGCGCGACCAGGTCTTCGCGAGCGCCGTCGTGCGCGACGACGCCCCGGACCCCAGGACGGCGACCGTCGTCGCCGGGACCGGTCCCCTGGCCGTGGCGCTCGCCGTCGAGGCGGCCAAGGCGCTGTCGTCGGCGCGCCGGCGGGGCGCACCGCGCCCGGTGCTCCTGGCCGCCGGTCCGCACCCGGACGACCTGCTCAGCGCACTCCTCGGGCGCCTGCCCCACGTCGCCGACGACGTCGAGCTCCAGACGGTGCCGCGGGCGGGTGCCGCACCCGGGGCAGCCGTCCTGGACGGCGGGCTCGCGTCGGCCACGGCCTACGTCGCGGGCGTCACCGATGCGGAGACCCTCAAGGCGGGGCTGCTGTGGATGCAGCCGGGTGACCGCTCCGTGGCCAAGGTCGTGCTGTGCGTGGACGCGGAGACCGGGATCGCGGGGACGCTGAGCACCGGGCTCAGGCGCCGTCGGGACGACACCGGCGGGCTGGTGCGCGTGCACAGCCGCACGCTCGCGGTGGCGGACCCCGACCACCTGCGCGAGCAGGTGCTCACCGAGAAGCTGGCGCGGGGCCTCCACGCCCGGTTCCTCCGGCACGCCGCCGAGACCGACCCGGCGCGGAGCGACGCGGCCGTGCAGCCGTGGGACCGGCTGCCCGAGACGCTCCGAGCGTCGAACCGGGCCCAGGCCGAGCACGTCGCCGAGAAGCTGGCCCTGCTCCCGTGCGTCGTCGTCCCGGCGGGTCCGGCCCTGCCGACGTTCGCGTTCACCGACGACGAGGTCGAGCTGCTCGCCGAGGCCGAGCACCTGCGCTGGGTCGAGGAGCGCGTCGCCGCCGGGTTCACGTTCGGCCTCGAACGGACGGAGCGCACCCACCCGGACCTCGTGCCCTGGCAGGACCTGTCGGACGCGGAGCAGGAGAAGGACCGGATGTTCGTGCGTGCGCTCCCCCGCGTCCTCGCACGCGAGGGCCTCGCGCTGGCGCGGATCCGGCCGCGTCGTCCGTCGGCGCAGGGTCTGCGGGTGTGACGGACCCACGCGACCCGTCGGCTCCCGGACCGGGCCGGAGCCGACGGATCATCCGGTCGAGGACCACGCCCGCGACCAGCCCACCGGCGACGCCGGCACCGACACCGACCAGCGGGTGGAGCCCGTCGAGCAGGTGCCCCGCGCCGTAGCCGAGCGCCACGGTCCAGGAGGACCACAGGAGGGCCGCGACTCCCGTGACCGCGCGGAAGCGGCGGCGCGAGAACCCCACGGCGCCCGCGGTCATGCTCACGGCGACGCGTCCGACCGGGACGAAGCGGCCGCCGATGATGAACGCGGCGCCGTCCGTCGCGAGGGCGCGCTCGGCCCGTGCGACGGCCGCCTGGGCGCGGTCGGACCGCAGCATGCGGGACGTCCGGACGGGGAACCGGCGCCCGAGCGCGTAGGCGACCTGGTCGCCGATGAAGGCACCGAGCGCCGCCACGGCCCCGAGGACCCACGGTGTGGGCTCGCGTCCGGCGGCCGAGAGGGCGGCGAGCGCGATGACGACCGACTCGCTCGGCACGGGTGGGAAGAAGCCGTCGACGGCGGTCGCGGCGAGCACGGCGACGAGCGCCCACGGGGAGCCGGCCAGACCCGTGACCCAGGCGTCCAGGTCCGGCACGGGCGTCAGCCCGGGTCTCGCGTGGCGACGTCCGGCGCTCCGGCCGGCCTCACTCGTCGACCCACTCGAGCAGGTCGCCGGGCTGGCACTCGAGCACGCGGCACATGGCCTCGAGGGTGCTGAAGCGCACGGCCTTGGCGCGGCCGTTCTTGAGCACCGCCACGTTCGCCGGCGTGAGGCCGACGCGCTCGGCGAACTCGCCGACGCTCATCTTCCGCTTGGCGAGCTCGACGTCGATGCGCACGACGATGGGCATCAGATGACCTGCTCCATGTCGGAGCGCAGCTCGGTGGCCTGACGCAGCAGCGCACGCATCACGATCATCAGCAGCCCGAGCACCGCGCCCCCGGTGAGCGGCAGCATGAGCAGCAGGGGCGCCCCGGGGTCGTCGGCGTTGAAGCCGACGTAGAGGAACACCGCGAGCAGGAGCACCCACGCGACGGCGATCGCCCACAGGATCGCGTCCACCCAGGCGAAGGCGCGTTCGCTGAAGATGCGGTCGTCCTTGACCATCGTGAGCAGCTTCCAGGTGCAGACGATGACGACCTGTCCGCAGAGGAGCTGGATCTCGAGGACCACCAGCAGGGGCCAGCGCAGGTACGCCATCTCGGGCGACTGCTCGACCTCGTACGCCAGGCCGCCGGGGACGGACATCACCTGCATGACGAGCAGCAGGAGAAAGGCCATCACGAGCACGACCCTCAGGAGGGCGACCGCCCACGCCGTCTTCAACATACATCGAGAATCGCCTGGTTCCTATCGAATGTCAATCGACCACGCCCTGACGCCGGCCTGCGCCGGGATGCCGACCCTGTCCCCGCGTGTGACGCTCGACGGACCGACACCTCGGGAGGACGCCATGTCGCACCGTCGCCGCCCCGTCCCACCTCGTACCGCCCCCGCAGCCGCGCGACGTGCCCGTGCCGGGTTCGTGACCGCCGCCGCGCTGGCCCTCGCGCTGACCGGTTGCACCGGGGACGGCGACGGCGACGACCCGGGCGGCCCGGCGCCCCAGGCCACCGCCGAGGAGGGCGTCCCGGGCGGCGACCCGACGTCGTCGGCGTCGCCGGACGACGACGGGTGCGTGGACCTGCCCTACGACGACGACGGCGACTACTCCGCGGGGGACGCCGGGACGGCGCGCGTGGTGCTCGAGGGCGACGCGCTCGTCGTCGAGGAGGTGCAGCCCGCCGAGGGCTGGGAGCACGAGGTGACGGCCGAGCAGGCGGACGACGTCGAGATCACGTTCCGCGGCGACGGCGGCGAGGTCGAGCTGTCGGTGGAGCTCGACGACGACCAGGGGCTCGCCGAGGTCGAGCTCTGCACCGACGCCCGCCCGTGAGTCAACGGGGGGCGGCCGCCCGGCGGCGCCCGACGACGTGCGGCAGGCCGATGCGCGACCGCACGCCCGACGAGAAGTGGACGAGCTCCGGCGGGGTTTCCGCGGGAAGCGCGAGCTCCCCCACGTCGCCGGGGACGGCTCGCAGCCGCGCCGATGCTCCGCGCAGCGGCCAGGGCTCGTGCTCCACCGGCACGCGGAGCAGCCTGCCCGCGACCCAGGTCCACGCCGACCAGCGGCCGGTGAGGGCGTCGACGAGCGGCGTCCGCTCCTGCTCGGGGAGGCTCGCACCCACGTCCACGTCGCACTCGAACGGCGCGGGGTCCCGTGCGCCGAGCCTCGCGAAGCGGTACGTCGCACGATCGTGGCGTACCACTGCGGTGCCGTCTCCGTGCACGTACGGCAGGCCGACGGTGCGCAGCGCGAGGACGACGGCCCGCCGGGGGCAGACCAGTCGCAGGAACCACAGGCCGTCCCGGCCGTCCGGTCCGCGCACGTAGGTGCGCACGTTGCACTCCGGGAACGTCGACCAGCCCGGCAGGGCGGGGACCCCGGGAGCCCGCACGTCCTGCATCCGGAACGGGGTGACGCCGAGCCACGCGCTGCCGTCCAGGGCGTCGACCGTCAGACCTGGCGGCAGCAACGCCTGGACCTGCGGGACCGGGGCACGCCAGTGCAGGAAGGCGATGTCCGCCCAGCTCTGCAGCGCGACGGCGCGGCGCACGACGTGCTCAGGGGCCCGACCACTCACCCCTCCATCGTCGACCTCGCGACCAGGGCGACGCGAGGCGGGCGGAGCTGTGCCGTCCGGCTCGCGTCGGGTCAGCCGGCGACGACGACGCGGTTGCGCCCGGCGCGCTTGGCGGCGAGCAGAGCCGCGTCGGCGGCCCGCCACCGGTCCGCGGTCCCGCCGTCCGTGGGACCTACCCCGACGGAGACGGTGACCTCGAGACCGGGCGCCAGGTGCGACCACTCGTGCGACTCGACCGCGGCCTGGACGCGGTCGGCCAGCGCCTGAGCGGCGTCCCCGCCGCCCCCGAGCAGCACGAGGAACTCGTCGCCGCCGTAGCGCGCGACCAGGTCGGTCTCGCGCGCCTGGGACCGCACGATGCCACCGAGCGTGCGCAGCACGACGTCACCGACTCCGTGCGAGTAGGAGTCGTTGATCGCCTTGAAGTTGTCGACGTCGACGAAGACGGCCCACGGGTAGTCGGTGTGCTCGTCGGCCGTCATGTCGATGAGCCGGCGGTTGCCGAGCCGCGTCAGCGGGTCCTGCATGAGGACACGGCTGATGCGCTCGGTCTCGGCGGTGAGCTCGCGCAGCTGGTGGCGGTCGTGGAGGGCCGCGAACCTCCCCTCGCGCTCCGACCACACGCGCGCGAGCGCCCCGCGCGCCAGGGTGAGCAGCGGCTCGATCGCCGGGTGCGGCCCCTGCTGCTCGACGTGCACCTGGGCGAGCGCCCAGCGTGCGATCGCCGCCCACACCTCCCGACCCGCGGCGTCCGCGTCGACCACGAGCTGCTCCAGGTCGTCGCGGGCGTCGTCGAAGCGCGCGTCGTCGGCCGCCTTGCGCGCGGCGACCAGCCGGAGGAGGTGGGTCTCGACGAGCTCGGGACGCGCCGTGAACCGCGTGGCGGCGTCCAGCGCACGCGACGCCGCCAGGCCGACCGCGCCGAGCTGCATCATGGCGAAGGCCTCGATGACCTCCGCCCGCGCGGCCATCGCCGCGTCCTCGTCCGCGTGGGCGAGCGCCGCCATCCTGCGTGCGGTCGAGGCGCACGCCACGAAGCGCGCCCTCGCCTCGTCCCGCCGGCCGATGAGGATGAGGCTCGTGCCCCAGTACGCGCTCAGGAGGGCGCGCTCCTGGGCGATGAGGACGTCCACGCCCGACCCGCCGCTGCCGGAGATCGAGCGCAGGACGGCGTCGGCCTCCTCCAGGAGGTTGAGCGAGCGCAGCGCGAGCCCGACGGCCATGCTCGCGGACAGGTGGCCGTAGGTGCGCTCGCGGACCGCGTCGAGCAACCAGTGCGCCTCGGCGACGGCGCCGACGGCACGCGCGTGCTCCCCGATCCGGGTGCTCGCCTCCGCGGCGAGCGCGAGCGCCTTGGCCCGCCACATCGGCTCGACGTGGTCGCCGAGGTCGGCGAGGAGCGCGTCCGCGGCCTCGACGGCCTCCGGATGACGGCCGAGCTCCTGCAGGGCCACGCCCTCGATGTAGCGGAAGTAGCGTGCGGTGACGACGTCGCCGCCGGCCCGCGCGAGCGCGAGGCCGGTGCGGCACAGCGACACGGCACGCTCCGAGAAGCCGTCCACGTAGTGCCCGTGCGCGGCGTCGGCGAGCGAGTCGAACGGGCCGAACTCGGCGACGGGCACGAGGCAGCGCCCGACGCGCGCGGTCACCGCAGCCACGTCGGGCGTGCGACGGCACGGCACCGGTCGTGACCCGGGCGCCGGTCGGGCACGGGACCCGACCGGGTCCAGGACGTGAGGGGCATGGCCCCACGCTACGGCCCCCGTACGACACCCGCCGGGAGCGACGTGCGCCGTCCGGGCCCCGCGTGCGTGAGGATCACCCGATCCGGCTCCCGCTCCGGGTTGCGGCGTCCCGGCGCATCCCTACGATCACAGGTCCGACGCAGCGCTCGGGTCGAGGCGGGACCGATGACGACCGCGTGGTCTTCGGCACGGGAGGGACGGCTGTGGCACAGCGCGGGGAGCTCGGCGAGCGCGCCGACAGGCAGAGCGACGGGCAGCTCGGCAGGCAGGGTGGCGCGGACGGACCCTCGAGCCCTGACGACCGCCCCGACGACGGCCGCGGACGACGCCCGCTGGGCCGCGCGCGCCAGGCGCTCCGCGTCGTCGTCGCGTTCCTCACCGGTGTGCTGCTCACCGCGGCCGCCGGGCTCGTGCTCACGTCGCTCGGCGTGATCGGGGACGGCGACCGGCCCGCGACGTCCGCGCGCGACGAACCCGCGGACGGGACGGACGACGACCCGGACGGGGCCGCCGGCCCGACCGGGGACGTGCCGCGGGCCTGCGTCCGGGCCGCCGAGTACAACGAGACGCTCACGGAGGCGATCGACGAGATCGCGCTCGCCCTGCGTGACCAGGACGCGCGGCGGGCCGCCGAGGCGCTCGACGCGGTCCAGGACGCGCAGCCCGGTTCCGAGCAGGCCTCGCGCGAGTGTCGCGAGGCCGCCGGCGAGGAGTCCGACGACGGCTCCGGCGAGGACGCGGCACCGTGAGCCGGTCGACGTCGTCCACGTCCACCTCCACGTCCACGGACGCCGCGGCGCCCGCGCGCAGCGTCCACCCGGCCGGCCCTGGCCTGAGCGCTCGGCTCTGGTACGGCTACGCGCGGGTCGTCGTCGCGCTGCGCTGGCTCGTCATCGGGGCGTGGACGGTCGCCGCCGTCGCGTCGGCGGCGCTCCTCCCGCCCCTGGGCGCGTCGGGTGACGACCTCGAGCAGCTGGGCGCCGACGACGCGAGCCTCGTCGCCGAGCGCCGCTCGACCGAGGTGTTCGGCTTCCCGCTGCTCAGCCGGGTCGCGATCGTCCAGCACGACCGCGACGGCATGGAGCCGCTAGCGCAGGCGGAGGCCGTCCTGCGGGGCGTGGCCCTCAACCAGGGGTCGTACGAGACCGAGGTCCTCGGCGCCGTGCCGCTGACGAACAGCGGCGACCTCTTCCCGGGCGCGGCGTCCGCGGACACCACCGTGATGACCTTCCTCTTCCTCGACCCGACGGCGAGCTTCTTCGAGCAGCGCGACGTCGCCGAGGCGTTCGCCGCGCAGGAGCTCACGGACGACGCGGACGCGTACGTCGGCGTGACCGGCTCGGTGCCGGCACGCGCGGCCCAGGGCGACATCGTCAACGGTTGGGTGCACGTCGTCGAGGCCGTGACCGTGCTGGCGATCCTGGCGGTCGTCGCCCTGACGTTCCGCTCGCTCGCCGCGCCGCTCGTGACCCTCTTCTGCGTGGGCGCGGCCGTGGGGGTGACGCTCGGCGTCGCCGGGTCGCTCGCGGGGATGCTCGACGTGTCCGTCCCGGCCGACCTGCGGCCGCTCATCGTGGCCCTCCTGCTCGGCGTCGTCACGGACTACTGCATCTTCTACCTCTCGGGACTGCGCACCCGGCTCGCCGAGGGCCGTCCGCGGCTGGAGGCGGCCAGACTCGCGACGGCGTCCTTCACCCCGATCGTCACCGTGGCGGGCGTCACGGTGGCTGCCGGCACGGCGTCGCTCGTCGTCGCCGGCTCGGGCCTGTTCCGCGGTTTCGGGCCGGGGCTCGCGCTGACGGTCGTGCTCGGCGTCGCGGTCGCGATCACCCTCGTCCCCGCGCTGCTGGCGGTCGTGGGCAGGTGGGCGTTCTGGCCGCAGGACCCCGCGGCCACGGCGCCGGGCCGGGCCGGAGGGGCACCCACGCGCCCCACCTTCGTCACGCGCCTCGTCACCCGCCGCGCCTCGGCATGGGCGGTCGCGGTCCTCTGCATCGGCGGACTCGCGGTCGCAGCCCTCCCGCTGCGTCAGCTCGAGCTCGGGCTCGGCTTCGTGCAGTCCCTGCCCGCCACGCACCCCGCGGCGCAGGCCGCCGACGCCGCGACCGACGGCTTCGCGGCCGGCATCGTCTCTCCCACCGAGCTGCTGCTCGAGGGCGAGGACGTCGCCGCGGACCCCGAGGCCCTCGTCCGCCTGGGCGACGCGCTCGAGGCACAGCCCGGTGTCGCCGGCGTCCTCGGTCCGGGCGACATCCCCGTCGACGACCGCGAGCTCATGGTCGCGCCCGCCGGCGACGCCGCCCGCTACCTCGTCGTCCTCGACGACTCCCCGCTCGAGTCGACCGCGATCGCGACCCTCGCGCAGCTCGAGGCGGCCCTCCCCGGCCTGGCTGCGGGAGCCGGCGTCGGCGACGTCGGCGTCAGCGTGGCCGGGGACACGGCGCTGGCGGCGGGCATCGTCCAGGACACCACCGACGACCTGCTGCGGATCAGCGTCGCGGCCCTGGCGGTCAACCTGCTCATGCTCGTGCTGTTCCTGCGCGCGGTCGTCGCTCCCCTGTACCTGCTCGCCTCGAGCGTGCTCGCGCTCCTCGCGACGCTCGGCATCACCGTCACGGTGTTCCAGGGGCTGCTCGGGCACGACGACCTGACGTTCTACGTGCCGTTCGCCGCAGCCGTGCTGCTGCTGTCGCTCGGGTCCGACTACAACATCTTCGCCGTCGGGCAGGTGTGGCAGCTCGCCAAGACCCGGTCGCTCCGCGAGGCGATGACCGTGGGGGTGCCCCAGTCCACCCGGGCCATCACGTCCGCGGGGCTCGCGCTCGCCGCGAGCTTCGGGCTGCTCGCGCTGGTCCCCCTGCGACCGTTCCGCGAGCTCGGGTTCGCCCTCGCCGTCGGCATCCTGCTCGACGTCTTCGTCGTCCGCGCGCTGCTGGTCCCGTCGCTCCTGACCATGGTGGGCACCGCGAGCGGCTGGCCGTCGAGGCGGCTCAGGGCGGGGGACGCCCGCTGAGCCCCACCGACGGCGCCGGCGTCGCCGCGGGGCTACGCTGATCGCGCGCACGGCCCCCGACCGTGCCGCTCCGCACGACCCCGAGGGTGACCATGCCCAACCTGAGATCCACGATCGACGAGTACGCGCAGGCGGCCGCGGAGCGTCTCGGACCCGACACGTACTGCAGCATCACGCTGAAGCACCACGGTGAGCTGCGCTACGTCGGGAGCAGCGACGAGCGGGCCGCCCGGTGCGACCAGGTCGAGGTGGCGGCGGGCGAGGGCCCGTGCGTCACCGCGATGGAGGTCCTGCACGGGGTCCTGGTGCCCGACATCCAGGCCGACGAGCGGTGGCCCGCGTGGCGGGACGCGTCGCTCGACGCCGGCTTCCGTTCCTCCGCCGCGCTGCCCGCCGTCGTCGACGACGTGACGACCGTCGCGATCAACCTGTACTCGGACCGGCTCGACCCCTGGGACCAGGAGCCGCTCGTGGCCATGGACGCCTACATCCAGGAGATCGCCGAGGTCGTCCGCACCAGGCTGGGCAGCTGATGGTCGCGGCG
Organism: Actinotalea ferrariae; assembly: GCF_019733465.1. Lineage (GTDB taxonomy): Bacteria > Actinomycetota > Actinomycetes > Actinomycetales > Cellulomonadaceae > Actinotalea > Actinotalea ferrariae_A. The sequence continues at coordinate 13,001 of NZ_JACVQL010000072.1, forward strand.
ACCCGGCTCACCGCGCGGCGGCGCCCATGATGCTCCATCCTGACCCGATGGCCGTCGCGGAGATCCACCTCGACGGGCGCCCCTCCTCCATCCGGACCGCCCGCCACTGGGCCGTCAAGCAGGCCCAGGACGCGGACGTCCCCCCGGGACTCGTGCGTGTCATCGAGCTGCTCACCAGCGAGCTCGTCGCCAACGCCCTGGCGCACGGGTCGTCGGAGCCCGTGCTCGTGCGGCTCGGGATCGACGCGGACCACCTCGTCGTGCGCGTGACGGACGAGGGCGACGACCTGCCGGTCGTGCGCACCACGGGGCCGGGCGTCCCGGGTGGGCAGGGCCTGCGCCTCGTCGAGCGCCTGGCAGCACGCTGGGGTGTGGACGTGCACCCGAGCGGGGGCAAGACGGTCTGGTTCGCGGTGCCGCTCGACGGCACGACGCCCCTCGACTGAGAGGTCCTCAGGGACGAGGTCGGTCGTGGGCGGCCCCGTCAGGGACGCGGGTCGGTCCGGCGCCACGGGCGCTCGTCCCGGCGGCGACCCATGCCTGCCGCGCAGCGGGGGCAGACGCGACCGACCTCGTCGGCGTGGCGTCCGGTCTCCGGCTGGACGTCCGCCCAGGAGACGTGCGAGAAGCGCTCGAGGCCGCTGCGGCTCAGTGCCAGGCCGCACACCGTCTGGTTGGTGCCACGCTCCCACGCGTGGACCTCGCCCGCCGGCATGCGGACGCCGTCGGGGTCCGTCCAGCGGCTGCTCGCCGCCACAGCCGCACTCCTCGGTCTGGCCATGCCCACCTCCCCCGGACCACCCAGCATGACGTGGGCCGGCCGCGGGCGCGCGTCCGTCGCCTCGCGGGCGACGGACGCGCACCCGATGATGAAGCACGGTGACCGTCCCGACCCCTGGAGGTGCAGTGCCCGACGACGTGCGGCCCCGCGCCGGCCGCCACCGGCGGGACCGCCGCGACACGGGACGGGCGGCGTCGCGGGCGGCGTCCGTGTCGGACACCTCCGAGGTCCTCGCGGACCTGTCGCTCTCGGCGGCCGGCGTCGGCACGTTCGAGTGGGACCTCACCACGCACGTGCTGCACTGGGACGACCGCATGCACGCGCTGTTCGGCTACGAGCGTGGCGAGTTCGACGGCTCGGTGGCGGCGTTCAACGCCCGGCTGCACCCGGACGACCGGCCCGTCGTGGGTCGCACGGTGCAACGCGCGATCGACACGGTCGGCGACTTCGAGCTCGAGTACCGCGTGCTCGCGCCCGACCGGCCCGCCCGGTGGGTCTCCTCGCGCGGCCGCGCGCTGCCCGGACCGGACGGTCACGCGCTTCGCGTCCTGGGCATCGGCTACGACAGCACGGCCCAGCGCGACAGCGAGGCGCGCGTGGCCCGCGTGCTCGAGGCGATCCCCACCGCCTTCTTCTCGCTCAGCACCGACTGGCGGTTCACGTACGTCAACGCCGAGGCCGAGCGGGTGCTGCTGCGACCGCGGTCGGAGCTCATCGGGACCGTCGTCTGGGAGGCGTTCCCCGACGCCGTCGGCTCGCAGTTCGAGAGCGCGTACCGGGAGGCCGCGACCACGGCCACGACCGTGTCGTTCGAGGCGTACTACCCCGAGCCGCTCGACCGCTGGTACGAGGTCCGCGCGTGGCCCCAGCCCGACGGCCTCTCGGTCTACTTCCTCGACGTGACGAGCCGTCGGAAGGCGCTGACGACCGCGGCCGACGCGGCGCGCCGGTCCGCGCTCACCGCGCGGGTCACGCACGAGCTGGCCGAGACGCTCGAGGCGGAGGAGGCCGTCGCCCGGCTCGCGCAGCTCCTCGTGCCCGAGCTCGCGGACTGGTGCGTCATCACGCTCGTCGAGGACCCGAGCGACGGTGACGTCGCACGCCGAGGCCTGCGGGACATCGCCTCGTGGCACGTCGACCCCGCGGCCCGCCCGCTCGTCGAGCGGTACGCCGCGACCCGGCTCGCGGCGCTGCACGACCGCTCGTTCCTGGCGCGGTCCCTGGGCACGGGTGAGGTCGTGACGGTCCCGCACGGCGCCACGGAGGCGATCATGCGCATCCTGCGGCCGGGCGAGACACGCGACCTGCTGGAACGGCTCGCGCCCGACTCGGCGTGCGTCCTGCCGATGCGGGCCCGCAGCCGCACGGTGGGTGCGATCACCCTGTTCAACGGGGCGGACCGGGCGCCGATCTCGCCCGAGGACCTGCGCAACGCCGACGAGGTCGCCGGGCGGGCGGGCCTGGCCCTCGACAACGCGCGGCTCTACCGGCAGCAGCGGCAGCTGGCCGAGGCGTTCCAGCGGTCCATGCTCACCGAGCCGCCCGAACCCGACCACGTGCAGGTCGTGGTCCGGTACGAGCCCGCCGCCGAGGCGGCCAAGGTGGGCGGCGACTGGTACGACGCGTTCCTCCAGGCCGACGGGGCGACCGTCCTGGTGATCGGTGACGTCGTCGGCCACGACGTCGCGGCGGCCGCGGCGATGGGGCAGCTGCGGTCGGTGCTCCGCGGGATCGCGGTCACCTCGGGGTCCGGCCCTGCGCGCGTGCTCGAGGACGTGGACCGCGCGCTGCGGACGCTGCAGGTGGACGTCATCGCGACGGCCGTCGTCGCGAGGATCGAGCAGACCGAGGACGAGCGGCTGCGCGGCGTGACGCACATCCGCTTCTCCAACGCCGGTCACCCGGACCCGATGGTGATCAACCCCGACGGCACCGTGGCGACCCTCACCGCGGTGCGGCCGGACGTGCTCCTCGGCGTGCTGCCGGACGCGACGCGGACCGAGTCCGAGATCGCTCTCGACCGCGGGGCGACCGTCCTGCTCTACACCGACGGCCTCGTCGAGAGCCGGGACCGCCCGCTGCGCGAGGGCATGGCCCAGCTGCGTGACACGCTCGCCGAGCTCGCCGACCGCGATCTCGACACCCTGTGCGACGAGGTGCTCGCACGCATGCTCCCCGCGCACGCCACCGACGACGTCGCCCTCGTCGCCGTCCGCCTGCACCGCCAGGACCGACCGCGCCCGGCCGAGGCCGGCCCGAACCGCGTCCCACCCGACGTGCCGCCGGCCGCACCGAGCGACCCGCCCGGACCGGCCGACGACGGGTCGCGCTGACCGCACGCCGCCCCGGGCACCCCGGGGCGTGACGCGCCGGACGTCAGGACGTCGTGCTCGGCCGCGGCACGGCGAACGGCCCGGAGAGGACGGCCCACTGGAGCAGCACGACCGTCTTGGCGTCGACGATGCGCCCGTCGCGCACCCGGGCGAGGGCCTCGTCGACGTCGACCTCGAGCACCTCGATGTCCTCGCCCTCCGCGGCGACGCCGCCACCGACGCCGGTGCGCTCGGGCGCCGTGTAGGGCGCCGCGTAGAAGTGCAGCACCTCCGTGACCGAACCGGGACTCATGTAGAGGTCCATGACGTGCTCGACGCCGCCCAAGGTCACGCCGAGCTCCTCCTCGGTCTCCCGCCGCACCGCCGTCTCGGGGTCGTCCGCGTCGAGGAGACCCGCGGCGGCCTCGACGAGCATCCCGTCGGGGTGCCCGTTGACGTACGCCGGGAAGCGGAACTGCCGGGTGAGCAGGACGGTCCGGCGCTCGACGTCGTGCAGCAGGACCGTCGCACCGTTCCCGCGGTCGTACGTCTCGCGCTGCTGGGTGGACCAGCGGCCGTCGCGGCCGCGGTACTCCAGCGTGGTGCGGCGCAGCACGTGCCAGGCGGAGGCGAGGAGCTCGACGTCGACCACGCGGACGTCCGGGTTGCCCGTCAGGTCCAGGCCGGCCCGGTCGAGGTCGGTGCGCCCGCGGGCGTCGGGCAGGTCGAGGCCCGCCCGGTCACGGGGCCGGTCGGCAAGCGTGCTGCTCGAGGTCGTCATGGCGCTACAGTACGCAGAACCGTGCAGCATTCGGAAGCACTCGGAACATCAGAGCTCGACCTGCGACCGCCCGACGGCCCCCCGGAGGACCCATGCTCGCCGCCCAGCGCCGTGACCTGCTGCTCGAGCGCCTCCGGCGCGACGGACGCCTGGTGGCGAAGGACCTCGCCGACGAGCTGCGCCTCTCCGAGGACAGCATCCGCCGCGACCTGCGCGACCTCGCCGCCGCGGGGTTGTGCCAGCGGGTCTACGGCGGTGCGCTGCCCGCCTCCCCCGCGGTGGCCGACCTCGCGGCGCGCTCGACGCTCCACGTCGAGGGCAAGGAGCGCCTCGCCCGCGCCGCGGTGGGCCTGGTCCGGCCCGGCAGCACGCTGCTGCTCGACGGCGGCACGTCGGCGCACGCCGTCGCGCGCGCGCTCCCGGCGCGCTCCGCCGCGCTGGTGGTCACCCACAGCCCGACGGTCGCCACAGCGCTCGTCGACCACCCCGACGCCGACGTCCACGTCATCGGTGGCCGGCTCTTCAAGCACTCGGCCGTCGCCTGCGGCGCCGCCGCCGCCGAGGCCGCCCAGCGCGTGGTCGCCGACCTCTTCCTGCTCGGGGTCACGGGCGTCCACGAGGCGGCGGGCCTCACGACCGGCGACGCTGAGGAGGCGGCCATGAAGCGTCTCCTCGCCGCTCGCGCCGCCGAGACCTGGGTGCTCGCGAGCGCCGAGAAGCTCGGCACCGCGTCGGCGCACACGGTGCTCGGCCTCGACGAGGTCGCCGGCGTGGTGACGGACGCGTCACACGACCACCCGACCGTCGTGGCGCTCGTGCGACGCGGGCTGCGGGTGCTGACGCCGGGTGACCCCGCGGCGCCGTGAACCGCTGCTGGGCCGTCGGCCGGGCGGGTCGCGCCTACGCGCCGTGCGGTCGGGGAGTCGCGGCGAGGTGCTTCTCGAAGCGCATGCACGGCAGCAGGCCCGCGGCGCTGCGGTCCGCGACGCCGCGCTCCGTGTACCCCCGTGCCCGGTAGTAGCTGCGCAGCACGTCGTTCGTCGCGACGCAGTCGAGCCGGACGACGTCGTGCCCGCGCGCACGGACCTCGTCCTCCGCCCAGCGCAGCACGGCGGCACCCAGGCCGGCACCGGCGAGCGCCCGGTCCACCATGAACCCGTGCAGGTAGCCGGCCGGCAGCCCGTCGGGCCACACGAGGGTGTCCTCCTCGACGATGCGGATCGCGGCGTCCGGCCGGCCGTGGCGCGCGTGGACGTACCACTCCCCCGCCGCCACCTGGGCAGCGACCCGGTCGACGGAGACCTCGCCCGGCGCCCACTGGACGACGCCCCGCGAGAGCTGCCACCGCGCGCAGGCGTCCCGCAGCGCGACGAGGGCTGCGGCCTCGTCCGCACCGGCCGGGCGGAGGTCGACGAAGGTCACGCACCGCGTTCTACCACGCGGCCTCGCGGTCCGCCCGAGGGTCGCGGTCGGTGCCGCGCGCCGCAGGTCCCTCACCCGGAGGGGTGCAGAGAACGCCGAGTTGCCCGCGTGCCGCTCCGGAGGGACCGTGGAGCACCACGTCTGCCCGGAGGTCCCGATGTCGTTCACCGAGGTCGCCGACGGCGTCCACCGCCTCTCGCACGCCTACGTCAACCTGTACGTCGTACAGGGCGACGACAACCGGGTCCTCGTGGTCGACGCGGGACTGCCCGCGATGTGGCCGCTGCTGGGCGAGGCGCTGCGCAGCCTCGGCCGCCGGCCCTCGGACGTCGCCGGCATCGCCCTGACGCACGCCCACTTCGACCACACCGGCTTCGCGGCCGTGGCGCAGCGGCGGCTCGGCGTGCCCGTGTGGGCGCACCCCGAGGACTTCTTCATCGCCGCCCACCCGTACCGCTACGCGCACGAGAACCTCCGCGCGCTCTACCCGGTGAAGCACCCGGGATCGGTGCGGATCCTCGGTGCGATGGCGCGTGCGGGCGCGCTCAAGGTCCCGGGTGTCCGCGACCTCGTGCCGTACGGCGCCGACGGACCGCTCGACCTCCCCGGCGCGCCGCGCCTCGTGTTCACGCCCGGGCACACGTTCGGGCACTGCGCGCTCCACCTGCCCGACCGCGACGTCGTGCTCGTCGGCGACGCCCTCGTGACGCTCGACCCGTACACGGGCGTCGAGGGGCCGCAGATCGTCGCGGGCGCGGCGACGGCGGACAGCAGGCAGGCGCTCGCCTCGCTCGACCGCATCGCCGCGACGGGCGCGACCGTGCTGCTTCCCGGGCACGGGGAGCCGTGGCGGTGGGGTGCCGCCGAGGCCGTGGACGAGGCGCGCGCCGTCGGACCCCACTGACCCGCGACGCGGCGGCTGGACGGCTGGACGGCACGGGGGCGGCGACCGCGGTCGCCGCCCCCGCCGCCGATCACTCCTTGTGCAGCTTGTCCTGCACCGTGCCGGCGATCTTCTCGACCGCGTTCGGCAGGTCCGTCGTGCCGTAGAGGCGCGAGTCGGGCCGCGTGGGCGGGGGCATCGGCACGGTCTGGCTCGTCCCGGGAGCCTCCTTGTAGGAGAACTGGCCGTTGCCGTCGGGCGTCGGGCCGCTGGCCCACGAGCCCTCGGCGGCCGCGGCCCCGTCGGAGAAGTTGATGTAGTCGTACGACACCGAGCGGTCCTCCTTGGCCTGCGGGAAGTTGCTCGGGACGGGCAGCCCCTCGAGGCCCTCCTCCTGGAGCTCGCGCGCCGCGGCGATCCACTGGTTCTGGTGCATGGTGTCCCGCGCCAGGAGGAACGAGAGCAGGTCGCGCACGCCGGCGTCGTCCGTCATGTGGTAGAGCCGCGCCACCTGCACGCGTCCCTGCATCTCCGCGTTCGCGTTCGCCGTGAAGTCCGCGAGCAGGTTGCCGCTCGCCGTGATGTAGCCGGCCGACCACGGGTTGCCCATGCTGTCCACCGGGCGCGCACCCGCGCCCGCGACGATCGCGTGCTGGAGGTCGGTGCCGCCGATCACGGCCGCGACCGTGGGGTCGTCCTGGACGGCCTTCTCCGTGACGCCGATCGGCGCCTTCTCGAGCAGCTGCGCGATCATGGTCGCGAGCATCTCGACGTGGCCGAACTCCTCCGCGCCGATGCCGAAGAGCAGGTCGCGGTACTTGCCGGGGATGTGGGCGTTCCACGACTGGAAGCCGTACTGCATCGCGACGGTGATCTCGCCGTACTGGCCGCCGAGCACCTCCTGCAGCTTGCGCGCGTAGACGGCGTCGGGACGGTCCGGGCTGGCCTTGTGCTGGAGCTCCTGGCGGTGGAAGAACATCTGGTGGTCCCCTCGGGGGTCGCCGACCGTCCTGCGGTCGGCCGGTCCGTCAACGGACTCGGGACCCGGCCGCCCGCGGGCGGACGCCGGTCCTGAGATGGCACCGACGACGCACGACGGCGCTTCTTCCGGACGGCTGGCGCCGCCCCGCGACCGGGCCACCGTAGGCACGCGGTCGCGGGGCCCGCGACCGGAGCGGGTCAGTCCCAGAACGGGGGCAGGTCGTCCTCGTCGACGCCGACGGTCAGGTCGACGGTCATGGTCGTGAGCTCGTTCACCGGGGTACCTCTCGAGGGACGTGGGGCTGGGCACCCTCAGCATCGACCGGCCGTCGGGGCCGGGGACAGGACCTTCAGCCCGGGCGTCCGGCGCACGCGACGCAGCGCCGCGTCGTCGGCCGCACGGCGAGCCGTTCGGCCGGGATGCGCGTGCCGCAGCGCTCGCACGTCGCGTAGGTCCCGGCGTCGAGCCGGACCAGCGCGGCGTCGGCGTCGGCGAGGTCCGCGCGTGCCTGCCGGGCCAGGGCGCCGATCTGGGCGCGCTCGAACGCGACGGTCGCGCCCTCGGGGTCGTGCTCGTCGTCGGCGTTGGACCATGCGGACGCCGCCACGACGTCGTCGAACGCAGCTCCGAGCGACGCGAGCCGGCGCACCGCCTCGGCGCGCACGGCCAGCACGCGCTCGCGGGCGCCGTCGTCACCGGGGGTCATGCCTCATCGTCGCAGGCGGCCGTCGCACGTGGCCGTCGCGCCGGGCGGGCGCGGCGCCGGTAGCCTGGCGGGCACGAGGACCACGCGGCCGCGGCCCGGTGGAACCGGGCGGGCGCCGGGTTCGTTGGCCTCGCAGGACGCGTGCGAGCCGCCCGCGTGAACCGTGCACGAACTCTGGAGGACGCGCGCCCGATGGTCGTCTCACCCCTGGTCTGGACCCTGACGATCGCGGGGATCCTCGCGCTCCTGGCCTTCGACTACGTCTTCCACGTCCGCAAGGCGCACACGCCGACACTGCGCGAGGCCGGCTTCTGGTCGGCGATCTACGTCGGGATCGCCCTCCTCTTCGGCGTGGGCGTCTGGCTCTACGGCGGCCACGTCGCCGGGCAGGAGTACTTCGCCGGCTACATCACCGAGAAGGCGCTCTCGGTGGACAACCTGTTCGTCTTCCTGATCATCATGTCGAGCTTCCGGGTGCCCCGCGAGGACCAGCAGAAGGTGCTGCTGTTCGGGATCACGTTCTCGCTGATCGCGCGCACCGGGTTCATCCTGCTGGGCGCGGCGCTCATCAACTCGTTCGCCTGGGTCTTCTACGCGTTCGGCCTGATCCTGCTCATCACGGCGGGGAACCTGCTCAAGCCCGAGTCGTCCGACTCGCACACGGCCGACAACTTCATGATCCGGCTCGCCCGCAAGGTGTTCCACACCACGGACCACTACGACGGCGACAAGCTCTTCACGCGCGTCGACGGCAAGCGCGCGCTCACGCCGATGCTGCTCGTCATGGTGGCCATCGGCGGCACCGACATCCTCTTCGCGCTCGACTCGATCCCCGCGATCTTCGGGCTCACGCAGAACGTGTACATCGTGTTCACCGCGACGGCCTTCTCGCTCATGGGCCTGCGGCAGCTGTACTTCCTCATCGACGGCCTGCTCGACCGGCTCATCTACCTGTCCTACGGCCTCGCGGCGATCCTGGGCTTCATCGGCGTGAAGCTGATCCTGCACGCCATGCACGAGAACAACATCCCGTGGGTCAACAACGGCGAGCCGATCCACGTGGTCGAGGTCAGCACGCCGCTGTCGCTGAGCGTCATCGTCGGCGTCCTCGTGGTGACCGTGATCGCGTCGCTGGTGAGCCCCGCGGGACGCGCGCAGAACGCGCTCAACAGCGCCCGCCGGCACGCCACGGAGTACCTCGACCTCGAGTACACCGCGGACCCGGCGGAGCGCGAGCGCATCTACGCCGAGCTCGTGGACGAGGAGGCCGAGCTGCGCCGGATGGCGGCCGAGCACCCCTCGATCGCGAAGGGCCAGGACGAGCTCCGCGAGCTCATCGCCCGGGCGCACGAGGAGCACCGCGCCCACCCGTACACGGGGACGGGTCCCGGCACGGTCTGACCCTCCCGCGTGCCGGGGCCGCAGCGATGAGTTCCGGCCCCGGCACGAGTCTTCCTGGGTGACCCGGGGGCGGCCGTAGGTCGGCGTCCCGCACCAGGCACCACGGAGGACACCATGACGACCCTGCACGGCGCACCGACCACTGCCGTGCCGGGCCGCCCGCCCGTCGTCGACATGGCGACCTGGCAGGCGGCGCGCGACGAGCTGCTCGTCCGCGAGAAGGCGCACACGCGGGCGGGCGACGCCCTCGCGGCGGCCCGCCGCCGGCTGCCGATGGTCGAGGTCGACGGGTCGGTGACGGTCGTCGGCGCGGACGGCCCGGTCGCCTTCGCGGACCTGTTCCAGGGCCGCGAGGAGCTCGTGGTCTACAAGCACATGTGGCACGACGGCGCACCGCACCAGGGGCAGTGCGAGGGCTGCACCGTCACGGCCTGGCACCTCAAGGACCCGGTGTACCTCGCGGCGCGCGGCATCGCGTACGCGGTCGTGACGACCGGCGTCTGGGACGAGGTGGCCCCGTTCGTCGAGTTCATGGGCTACACCCAGCCCTGGTACTCGGTGCGCGACGTCCCGGGGCCCGTCGGGAGCGACATGGGGTCGATCTCGTGCTTCCTGCGCGTCGACGACCGCGTGTTCCTCACCTACGAGACGACGGGCCGCGGCGTCGAGGCGGCCGACGCGTCGTTCGCGGTCCTCGACATGACGCCCTACGGGCGCCGCGAGGCGTGGCAGGACGACCCGGAGGGCTGGCCCGAGGGCCGCGAGGCGTGCTGGTACTGGCGGACCGACGTCGACGGCGAGGCCACGTGGGGCCCGACCGGCCGGCCCGTGCCGCAGTGGACGCGCCCCGGCGCGACGCCCGAGCAGACGCTCGGCCGGCACGGTCACCACCACTGACCTCAGAGCCTGACGAGCTCCACGGTCACCGTCGCGGGCCGGTCGCCGTCGGCCGGGTGCACGACGGCGGTCATGACGGTCCGGTGCGGCTGCCGCCGGCGGTCGGTCGGCGACCCGGGGTTGAGCAGGCGCATCCCCGCGGGCGTGACGGAGTCCCAGGGGATGTGGCTGTGGCCGAAGACGAGGACGTCGAGCCCCGGGTGCGCGGCGTCCATCCGGCGCTCGCGCCCGCCGGCCGCGCCGGTCTCGTGGACGACCCCGAACCGCACGCCATCGACCGTGGCGCGGGCGACCTCGGGCAGCCTGGCGCGCAGCGGTGCGCCGTCGTTGTTGCCCCAGCACGCGAGCAGCGCGCGGGCCCGGTCCTCGAGCGCGTCGAGGAGTCCCACGTCCACCCAGTCCCCCGCGTGGACGACGAGGTCCGCCTCGTCCACGAGTCGCCACACCTCGGCCGGCAGGTCCTTGGCCCGCGCGGGCACGTGGGTGTCCGCGAGCAGCAGCAGGTGCGCGCTCACGCGGCCGTCACCCGTGTCGTCGCCCGCGTCGACGCCGGCATGGTCGGCCGCCGATCAGGACGGTCGCGGGGACGGCGTTCAGGAGGCCTGCGCGGTGAAGATGTCGCCCTCCGCGCGCACCGACCACACGCGGACGTCCTTGCCGCCCTGGAAGGCGGCCTTCTCGTGGAACCGGACCTGGTCCCCCTCGAGGTGGCCCTCGCCGACGACGGTCCGCTCGCCCGACCGGTCCTCGAGCACGAGGGTCGCCTCGTCCACGAAGTCCTCGAGGGACTGCGGGGGGCGGCCGTCGACCTGCCGCACCGGGAACGGGACGCCGGAGACGACGAAGTCGGGCGTGGGCTGGGTCATGGGGCTCCCTGGGTCGGGCCGGCCGAGGTCTCGACGCGGACCTCCTCAGGATCGGCGAGGGCGGGAGCGCTGTCCACACGTGGTCCCGTCCCTCGGTACGGCACGATCCGCAGACCCTGCCCGGGCCGCAGCTGCGCCAGCACGTCCCGGTCCGCGTCGACGACCACGGCGACCACCGGGTAGCCGCCCGTCACGGGGTGGTCCACGAGGAAGACGACCGGCTCGCCCGACGGCGGCACCTGGACCGCCCCCGCCACCACGCCGCTGCTCGCCCGGTCGCCGCCGTCCGGCCGGCCGAGCCGCCCGCCGGTCAGCCGCAGGCCGACCCGGTCGGACGCGGCGGAGACGGTCCACGTCACGTCCCACAGGCGCTCGACGTCGCCGACGTCGGGATCCGGCCCGGGAACCGCCCGGACGGTGACCTCGCCCGCGGGCGGGGGCGCGAGCGCCACGGCATCGGCGACCGCCGCCTCGACCGCGGTCCCGACGCCGAGCACGTCCCCGGCGGCGAGCGCTGCGGGGCCGAGCCCCGCCAGCACGTCGGACGAGCGGCTGCCGAGCGCCTGCGGCACGTCCACGCCGCCCCGGACCGCCAGGTAGGAGCGGAGCCCCGTCGCCGGCGGGGGGACGGCGAGCGTCTCCCCCGGCCCCACCATGCCGGGCGCGCCCGCACCCAGGCGCCGCGCGCCCGCAGGACCGACGACGTCGAGGTGACCGGCCGCGCCCGTCAGCGCGACCACCGCGGGCCGGTGCGCCCGCAGCGTCAGGCCGCCGAGGACGGTCTCGAGCACGGCCGCGCCGCGGGCGTTGCCCACGAGCCGGTTCGCGAGCCTGGCGGCGCCCCGGTCGGC
>NZ_JACVQL010000073.1 GCF_019733465.1 Actinotalea ferrariae
GTCCAGGCCGTCGAGGTCCGGCTCGCCGGCGCGCGCCCGGGCGAGCACCGCCTGCAGCGGCGGCCCGCCGAACGGCGGACGCCCCGTGGCGGCGAGCGCGAGCAGCGCCGCCCAGCTCCACCAGTCGCCGTCCTCGGACGGCGCTGCGCCCTCGAGGAGCTCGGGCGCGAGGTAGCCCGGGGTGCCCATCACGAGGCCGGTGGAGGTCACGCGCAGGTCGTCGACCGCCTGCGCGATGCCGAAGTCGATGAGCACCGGGCCACGGTCCGTGACCATGACGTTGCCCGGGGTCAGGTCGCGGTGCAGCACGCCGGCCTCGTGCACGACGGCGACGGCACCGCGCAGGCGCTCGGCGAGGTCGGCCAGCTCGACCGGCGTCAGCGGTCCGCGCGAGCGCACGCGTGCGGCGAGGTCGTCACCCTCGACGAGCTCGGTCACGACGAAGGCCTCGTCGGCCTCGATCTCGGCGTCGAGCACGCGCGCGACACCGGGGTGGCGCACGCGCTGGAGGTTGCTGACCTCACGTCGCAGCCGCTCGCGCGCGTCCGGGTCCGCGCCGAGGTGCGGGTGCAGCAGCTTGAGCGCGACCGTGGTCCCGTCGCCGTCGACGGCGCGGTACACCGCGCCCATGCCCCCGTGACCCAGCGGCCCGAGCACGCGGTAGCCACCGATCTCGGTGCCGGGGGCCACGCCGATCCGCTCCATGGCGGCACGCTAGCGGGGGCGGCCGGGTGGGTCCCCCAGGCGCGCGCTGGTACGCCTCGATAACCTCGGGCGGGCAGATGCGAGAGGGTGGGGCGTGACGTCGACGCGGTACGAGCTCGTGGTGGTGGCCAACCGGCTCCCGGTGGACCTCTCGGTCGCCGAGGACGGCAGCACGTCGTGGCGGCGATCGCCCGGCGGGCTCGTCAGTGCGCTGGAGCCCGTGATGCGCACGACGCACGGCGCGTGGATCGGCTGGACCGGCTCGGCGGACGTCGAGGCGGAGCCGTTCGAGGCGGACGACATGCACCTCGTCCCCGTGACGCTCAGCGCCGACGAGGTCGCGGACTACTACGAGGGCTTCTCGAACGACACGCTGTGGCCGCTGAGCCACGACGTCATCAGCCCGCCCGAGTTCCACCGGCACTGGTGGGACGCCTACCGGCGGGTCAACCGGCGCTTCGCCGAGGCGGCCGCGGGCCTGGCGGCCGAGGGCGCCGTCGTCTGGGTGCACGACTACCAGCTCCAGCTCGTCCCGGCCATGCTCCGCGAGCTGCGGCCCGACCTGAGGATCGGCTACTTCCACCACATCCCGTTCCCGCCGCTCGAGATCTTCGCCCAGCTGCCGTGGCGGCGGCAGGTCGTCGAGGGGCTGCTGGGCGCCGACCTGGTCGGCTTCCAGCGCTCGGGTGACGCGAGCAACTTCATCCGCGTGGTGCGGCGGCTCACGGACCTCACCGCGCGCGGTCAGCTGGTCAGCGTCCCGGGCAAGGACGGCGGGGCGGAGCGGCTCGTCCGCGCCGCCGCGTTCCCGATCTCGATCGACTCGTCGAAGTTCGACGCCATGGCCCGCAAGCCCGAGGTGCGTGCCCGGGCCGCGGAGATCCGCGCCGACCTCGGCAACCCGGGCGTGCTGCTGCTCGGCGTCGACCGGCTCGACTACACCAAGGGCATCGGGCACCGGATCAAGGCCTACGGCGAGCTGCTCTCGGAGGGGCGCCTGGCCGTCCCCGACGCCGCGCTCGTCCAGGTGGCCAGCCCGAGCCGCGAGAACGTCGAGGCGTACCAGCAGCTGCGTGACGAGGTCGAGGGCCTCGTCGGCCGCATCAACGGCGAGTTCGGCCAGATCGGGTCCGCCGCCGTCTACTACCTGCACCACTCCTACCCGCCCGAGGAGATGGCGGCGCTCTACCTCGCGGCCGACGTCATGCTCGTGACATCCCTGCGCGACGGGATGAACCTCGTCGCCAAGGAGTTCGTCGCCGCCTGCGTCGACGACCGCGGGGTGCTGGTCCTCAGCGAGTTCACGGGCGCCGCCGACGAGCTCTCCGGCTCGCTCCTCGTCAACCCGCACGACATCGACGGTCTGAAGGACGCGATCGAGCGGGCGGCACGGATGGAGCGCCGCGAGATGCGGACGCGCATGCGCAAGCTCCGCCGGCGCGTGCTCACGGACGACGTCACGAAGTGGTCCGACACCTTCCTCGCCGCGCTGGGCGCCGGGGTGGACGGGCACGAGCCGCCGGTCGTCGAGGACGCGCACCTGCGGCTCGCGCACCAGCCGCACCGCGAGGGCCCGCGCGGGGGCCAGGGGTGACCGGCGCGGCCGACGAGGTCGGGGACGCCGCGGCGCTCGACGCCGCGGTCGAGGACCTGGCCGGGCGCCTGCGCGCGGGTGAGCAGGTGCTGCTCGGGCTGGACTTCGACGGCGTCCTGGCGCCCCTGCGGGACGACCCGGACCAGAGCCGTGCGCTGCCCGGCTCGGTCGACGCGCTCGCACGTCTCGCGGGGGTCGGCGGACTGCACGTCGCGCTCGTCTCGGGCCGCGCGATCGCCGACCTCGCCGCGCTCGCGCAGGTGCCCGAGGGCACCTGGCTCGTCGGGAGCCACGGCGCCGAGCGCGGGCGCTGGACCGGTGCCGGTCTCGAGCGCGTGGACCTCGAGCTCGAGCCGCCCGTGGCCGAGCGCCTCGCCGACCTGACGACCCGGCTGACGGAGGCGGTCGCCGGCTCGACCGCACGCGTCGAGCACAAGCCGGCGTCGGTGGTGCTGCACACGCGCACCGCGACCCGCGACGACGCCGCGCGGCTGACCGCCGTCGCGCTGGCCCTCGGCGGCGAGGGCGTCGACGCGATGCAGGGCAAGGACGTCGTCGAGCTCGCGGTGCTGCACGTCAGCAAGGGCGACGCACTGGCGACGCTGCGCGCCGAGCTCGGTGCGAGCACGGTCGTCTACGCGGGCGACGACGTGACGGACGAGCGCGCGTTCGTCACGCTCGACGCGACGGACGTCACCGTCAAGGTGGGCGACGGCCCGACGGCGGCCCGGTTCCGCGTCCACGACCCGGACGCCGTCACCGCCCTGCTCGCCCGGATGGCGGACGCGTTCGGGGCGTCGTGACGATTCGACCGGTTCGTCGCAGGCGGCCCGCGCGGTGTGGCAGGATGACGACGTCGCACGGGTGACCTGGACCACAGTCGGTCCGCGTCGTCCGTGTCGGTGTCATCGATGACGCCTGACACTCCCATCACGACGGATCGTCCGGCACGTACCTGCCGGTGGAGGGATCGGACCATGGCCACGGTCACGTACGACAAGGCTTCCCGCATCTACCCGGGGACCGAGCGTCCCGCGGTGGACGCGCTCGACCTCGAGATCGCGGACGGCGAGTTCCTCGTCCTCGTCGGGCCCTCGGGCTGCGGCAAGTCGACCTCGCTCCGCATGCTCGCCGGCCTGGAGGACGTCAACTCCGGCCGCATCCTCATCGGCGACCGCGACGTCACGGACGTCCAGCCGAAGGACCGGGACATCGCGATGGTGTTCCAGAACTACGCGCTCTACCCGCACATGTCGGTCGCCGACAACATGGGCTTCGCGCTGAAGATCGCCGGCACGCCGAAGGCCGACATCCGCAAGCGCGTGGAGGAGGCCGCGAAGATCCTCGACCTCACCGAGTACCTGGACCGTAAGCCCAAGGCCCTCTCGGGTGGTCAGCGTCAGCGCGTCGCGATGGGCCGCGCCATCGTGCGTCAGCCCCAGGTGTTCCTCATGGACGAGCCGCTGTCGAACCTCGACGCCAAGCTCCGCGTCCAGACCCGCACGCAGATCGCGTCGCTGCAGCGCCGCCTCGGCGTCACGACGGTCTACGTCACGCACGACCAGACCGAGGCCCTGACCATGGGCGACCGCATCGCGGTCCTCAAGGACGGCGTCCTGCAGCAGGTCGGCACGCCGCGCGACATGTACGACACCCCGGCGAACGTCTTCGTCGCCGGCTTCATCGGCTCCCCGGCCATGAACATCGGCTCCTTCCAGGTGTCCGAGGGTGCCGCGCAGCTCGGCCAGACGCGCATCCCGCTCGAGCGCGACGTCATCGCGGCGATCAAGCCCGAGGACAAGGGCCACATCACGATCGGCTTCCGCCCTGAGGCGCTCGACGTCGTGACCCAGGCCAACGAGGGTGCGATCCCGATCAAGGTCGTGCTGGTCGAGGAGCTCGGCTCCGACGCGTTCGTCTACGGCGAGCTCGCCGGCGCCGGCGCGGCCGCCAAGGACATCCACTCGGGTGCCGGCGACGCGCAGATCATCGTGCGCGTCGACCCGCGCCAGGTCCCGATGAAGGGCGACACGATCTGGGTCGCCGTCCGCCCGGGCGAGCGGCACGTCTTCTCGTCCGCCAGCGGTGCACGCATCACCGTCTGACCTCAGCACCACCTGATCACACCCGGAGGGCGGGACGGCGAGTGCCGTCCCGCCCTTCGCGGTCGGAGGACCCGATGCCCGACTCCCTGCAGATCACCGCGGCCTCACCGGACCCGGCCCTCCTCGACCTCCCCTGGCACGTGCCGCTCGAGGACTGGCCGCAGGACGTGCTCGCCGCGCTCCCCCGAGGCATCTCGCGGCACGTCGTGCGCTTCGTGAAGCTCTCGGGCCGGGTCATCGCCGTCAAGGAGATCGGCGAGACCGTCGCCTACCGCGAGTACGAGCTGCTGCGCGCGCTGAGCCGCCTCGACGTCCCGAGCGTCGAGCCGGTCGGCGTCATCAACGGCCGCCGGTCACCCGACGGCGAGCGGCTCGAGGCCGTGCTCATCACGAAGCACCTGCAGTTCTCCCTGCCGTACCGCGCGCTGTTCAGCACCGCGCTCCAGCCGCACACGACCGGTCGGCTCATCGACGCGCTCGCGGTGCTCCTCGTCCGCCTGCACCTCACGGGCTTCTACTGGGGCGACGTCTCGCTGTCGAACACGCTCTTCCGCCGCGACGCCGAGACGTTCGCCGCCTACCTCGTCGACGCCGAGACCGGCGACCTGCACGAGCGCCTGAGCGACGGCCAGCGTGCCTACGACCTCGAGGTCGCGCGCGTGAACATCATCGGCGAGCTCATGGACCTCGAGGCCGGCGAGCTGCTCGAGGAGGACGTGGACACGATCGCCATCGGCGGCCGGCTGGTCGAGCGGTACCAGGAGCTCTGGGACGCCCTGACCGAGTCCGAGTCGTTCGACACCGGCGAGCGGTGGCGCGTCGCGGCGCGGATCGAGCACCTCAACGAGCTCGGCTTCGACGTCGGCGAGCTCGACATCACGACGGACGTGGACGGCACCACCGTGAGCATCCGGCCCAAGGTCGTGGACGCGGGGCACCACAGCCGCCGGCTCATGCGCCTGACCGGCCTCGACGTCGAGGAGAACCAGGCGCGCCGCCTGCTCAACGACCTCGACGCGTACCGCGCGCACGCCGACCGCCAGGGCGAGGACGAGGAGTTCGCGGCGCACGACTGGCTGACCACCGTCTTCGAGCCCGCCGTCCGCGCCGTGCCGCGCGAGCTGCGCGGCAAGCTCGAGCCCGCGCAGATGTTCCACGAGATGCTCGACCACCGGTGGTTCGTCTCGCGCGAGCAGGGGCGGGACGTGCCGATGGCCGAGGCCGTGCGCAGCTACGTCGACACCGTGCTCCAGCACCGCCCCGACGAGAAGGCCGTCCTCGGCGTCGACACCGCGGTCATCCCCCGCATCAGCGACCTCTGACCCCTCCCGCTCGCCGACCGGAGCGATGCGGGGCCGACACGCACGCGTGTCCCCCCGGATCGCTCCAGCCGGCAGGGTCCGAGGGTCAGCCGGCGTCCTGGGCGCGCAGGCGGGCGACCTCGTAGAGGCTGATCCCCGCCGCGACGCCCGCGTTGAGGCTCTCGACGGCGCTGCGGATCGGGATCGACGCGACGACGTCGCACGTCTCCCGCACGAGGCGGCCGAGGCCCTTGCCCTCCGAGCCGACGACCAGCACGACGGGCCCGGTCGCGAGCTGCAGGTCGCCGATCTCCATGGTGCCGCCCGCGTCCAGGCCGACGACGAAGCAGCCGGCGTCGCGCAGCTCGGTGAGCGCGCGCACGAGGTTGGTCACGCGCGCGACCGGCACGCGCGCCGCCGCACCGGCCGAGACCTTCCAGGCCGAGGCGGTCACGCCCGCGGCCCGGCGCTCGGGCACGACGACGCCGTGCGCGCCGAACGCACCGGCGGAGCGCAGCACCGCGCCGAGGTTCCGCGGGTCCGTCACGCCGTCGAGCGCGACGACGAGCGCCGGCTCGCGCGTGCGCTCGGCCCGCGCGAGGAGCGCGTCGAGGCCCGCGTACTGGTACGGCGGCACCTGGATCGCGACACCCTGGTGCACGAGTCCGTCGGTGAGCCGGTCCAGCTCGGGCTTGGTCACCTCGAGCAGCGGGAGCCCGCGGTCGGTCGTGAGCTTGAGGATCTCGCGGATGCGGTCGTCGGCGTCGATGCGGTGGCCGACCCACACGCCCGTGCACGGGACACCGGCCCGCAGCGCCTCGACGACCGAGTTGCGGCCCGCGACGATCTCGGCGCCCGCCGCGGGCTTCGACCCGCGACCCGAGGCGCCGCCGGGCCGCGACGGGCGCGACGACGTCGTGCGCGTCTCCGGGGCGCTCCGGCCCTCGCCGGCGACCGGACGACGGCCCCGGCCCTTGGCCGCGTCGAGCCGCTCGGCGGCCGCCTTGCGCTTGGCCGCGACGTGGTACGGGCGGTCCTCGGCCTTCGGCGTCGGCCCCTTGCCCTCGAGCGCGCGCCGGTTCTTGCCGCCCGTGCCGACGGTGGCGCCCTTCTTCGATCCGGCCTTGCGGGTCGCCCCGCGGCGCTGGGAGTTGCCTGCCATCAGTCCTCCTGGTCGTGCGCGAGCGACCAGCGGGCACCGGTCGGTGAGTCCTCGACGACGATGCCGGCGGCGGTGAGCCGGTCCCGCACCGCGTCGGCCGTGGCCCAGTCCTTCGCGGCCCGCGCCGCAGCACGCGCCTCGAGCTCCGCCGCCACGAGCGCGCCCAGGGCGTGCTCGGCGCGTGAGTCCGTCGACGGGCCGCCCCACCGCACGGGGTCGAGCCCGAGCGGGTCGAGCATGCCGCGCACCGCGATCAGCGCCTCGCGCGCGGCCGCGAGGTCGCCGTCGGCGAGCGCGGAGTTGCCGCGGCGCAGGTGCTCGTGGACGACGGCGAGCGCCGCCGGGACGTTGAGGTCGTCGTCCATCGCGGCGACGTACTCGGCGGGCAGCGGCGACCCGGCGACCTCGTCGTCCGGGACGGCGCCCACGCGCTCGGTGGCGCGGCGCACGAACCCCTCGAGCCGGGTCCAGGTCGCCTCGGCGTCGGGCACCGTCTCCGGAGTCCACTCGAGCATCGAGCGGTAGTGGACCGCGGTCAGCGCGTACCGGAGCACGGCCGCGTCCGTCTGGGCCAGCAGGGTCTCGACGAGCAGGCTGTTGCCGAGCGACTTGCTCATCTTCGCGCCGCCCTGGGTGACCCAGGCGCTGTGCATCCAGAGCCGCGCGAAGGCGTCACCGGCGGCGCGCGACTGCGCCTGCTCGTTCTCGTGGTGCGGGAAGCGCAGGTCGAGGCCGCCGCCGTGGATGTCGAACTCGCGGCCGAGGTACCGGCGCGCCATGGCGGAGCACTCGAGGTGCCAGCCCGGCCGGCCACGCCCGAACGGCGTCGGCCACGACGCCGTCGCGGGCTCGCCGGGGCGGTTGCGCTTCCAGAGGGCAAAGTCGCGCGGGTCGCGCTTGTCGGTGTCGGCGTCGTCGTCGGCCGTCGCGAGGTCGGCGAGCGGCTGGTTGGTGAGCGCCCCGTACTCCGCGAACGAGCGGACGGCGAAGTAGACGTTGCCCTCCTCGCCCACGTAGGCGTGGCCGCGCTCGACGAGCTCGCCCATGAGCTCGACCATCTCCGGCACGTGGCCGGTCGCTCGCGGCTCGTACGTCGGCGGCAGCACGCCGAGCGCGCGCTCCGCGGACGCGAACAGCCGCTCGTGAGCCTGCGCCCACGCCCACCACGGCTCGCCCGCCTCGGCGGCCTTGGCGAGGATCTTGTCGTCGATGTCCGTGACGTTCTGCACCAGGGTCGCGCGCGTGCCGCCGCGGCGCAGCCACCGCACGAGGACGTCGAAGGCGACGGACTTGCGCATGTGACCGATGTGCGGCGGGCCCTGGACCGTCGCACCGCAGACGTAGATCCCGACCTCACCCGGACGCAGCGGGACGAGCTCGCGCACGGCGCGGGTCGCGGTGTCGAACAGGTGGAGGGTCACGGCGCCCAGGGTACCGGCGGCACGCCCACCCCCACTCTCGCCGACGCCTGGGTCAGCCGAAGGTGAGGCCGAGGCCGCGGTAGGTCGGTATGACCTCGACCGTGCCCCCGCCACCGTCGGCGACGTCGGCCCGCACGAGCGCGACCTCCGCGAAGCGCTCCATGACCTCGCCGGCCTTCGCGTGCCGGAACCACACCCGGTCGCCCACCGCCAGGCCGTCGGCGGCCCGTCCGCGCAGCGGCGTCTGGACCTCGCCCGCGCCCTCGGAGCGGATCAGCCGGAGGCCGCGCGGCAGCACGGGCCGCGGGGCCCTCGACGGGCCGACGGGACCCGAGGCGACGTACCCGCCGCTGAACACCGTGACCATGCCCGGGCGGGGCCGCCGCACGACGTCGAGCCCGATGAGGGCCGCGGGCACGAGCGGGCGGGCGCCCGGGTCCAGCCGGTAGCCGTCGAAGAGCGTGGGCAGCAGGAGCCCCGACCCGGCGGTCAGCTCGGTGACCGCCGGGTCCGTCGCGGTCGCCGCGAGGCTCCCGGTGCCGCCGCCGTTGACGAGGCCGAGCGGTCCGACGGCGGCCTCGACGGCGCGCACGACGGCGCCGCGGCGCCCGGCGAGCTCGGCC
>NZ_JACVQL010000074.1 GCF_019733465.1 Actinotalea ferrariae
GCGGTGCAGCCACGTGGTCCCCGGATGGTGCAGGCCGAGCGGGCCGGTCCACCGCGAGCCTCCGCGGCGCGGGCGGGCGGGCGTCGTCACGGGTGGCCGCCCGGCCGGTCGCCCACGCGCAGCGGTCGGCCCGTCATGAGCGCGACGTAGTGGTCGACAGCCTCGTCCGGCGCCCCGTCGGCGACCACCGCGCCGCCGTCGACGACGAGGACGCGGTCGGCCCGGCGCGCCGCGTCGAGGTCGTGCGTGACCTGCAGGAGCTGGAGGTCCAGCCCGTCGAGGAGCGCGTCGACCGCACGCCGCCAGCGCAGGTCGAGGAGCGTCGTCGGCTCGTCGCAGACGAGGACGGCGGGCTCGGTCGCGAGCACGGTGGCGAGCGCGAGGAGCTGCTTCTGCCCGCCGGACAGCGCGTGGACGGGTACCTCGGCCCGGTCGCCGAGGCCGTAGCGCGTGAGCACGTCGCGCGCCCGTGCGTCGCGCTCGGCGGCGGGCAGTCCGAGGCGTCGCAACGACAGCGCGACGTCCTCGCGCGGCGTGGGCATGACGATCTGCGCGTCCGGGTCGGTGAACGTGAATCCCACCCGGCGGCGCACCGCGGCACCGTCGCGCGCCGTGTCGAGGCCGTCGACCAGGACCGACCCCGCCGAGGGCAGGACCAGACCGTTCACGAGGCGGGCGAGCGTCGACTTGCCCGACCCGTTCGCGCCGACGACGGCGACGCGGCGCTCGGTCAGCCGCAGCGTCGTCGGCTCGAGGAGCGTGACGACGTGCTCCGACGGCGCGCCGGGTGCGCCGGTGTCGTGGCCCGCGGCCCACACCGTGACGGTCGCGTCGAGCAGCTCGATCACGGCACGAGCCTACGGCGCGGCCGCACGACGGGTCCGGCGGTGCCGGGGCCGCGGGAGCCGGTCAGCGGCGGCGCTCGAGCATGTCGGGGAACGCGCGGAACACAGCGGCGGCGACGAGCGCGGCGACCACGTTCTTGACGACGTCACCCGGCAGGAAGACGGCGCCCATGGCGACGGCCTCGCCGGCGTCGAGACCCATGCGCGCGCCCATGACCGTGATGCCGAGCGGGTGGATGAAGAGCAGGCTCCCGGCCGTCGCGCTGAGGAAGAGCACGACGGGACGCAGCGGGGGTCGCACGCGCGTGGCGCGCGAGGCCAGGAAACCGGCGAGCGCCGCCGCGAGCGGGAAGGCGAGCAGGTAGCCGAGCGAGACCTTGCCGAAGGTCGCGAGGCCGCCCGTGCCCTCCGAGAAGACCGGGATGCCGGCGAAGCCCACCGCGAGGTACAGGAGGACGGCGAGCGTGCCACGCACGGGCCCGAGCACCAGCCCGGCGAGCATGACGCCGAGGGTCTGCAGCGTGATCGCGACGGACATGCCGGGCAGGTGGATCCCGGGCAGCAGCGCGCACACGGCGATGAAGGCCGCGAACGTCGCCACGAGCGCGACGTCGGTCGCGGCCGACGAGCGGACGGCGGGCAGGGGAGCGGCGGGTCCGGGGCGCTCGTCGGGCAGCGCGGCCTCGGGCGTGTGTGCCATGGGTCCTCCGTCGTCTCGGCGCCCCGGCGGCAACCGGGGCGGCGTCGTCGGCCGTGCGGCCGACGGTGGTCCCGGCGCGTGCCGGACGGCCCGCGTGCCTGCGACGGCACATCGAGGTGGGTCGTCACGCTAGCCGGTCGTAGGATGAGCGACGTTTGTGCCCGCCCACAAGGCGGCAGGGCGCCCGTCGGAGGAAACCTCAGTGATCACCGCCCATGACGTCGAGCTGCGTGTCGGTGTACGCGTCCTCCTCGAGAAGGCCTCGTTCCGCATCGCGGCCGGCGACCGGATCGGCCTCGTCGGCCGCAACGGTGCCGGCAAGACCACGCTGACCCGCGTCCTGGCGGGCGAGGGCCAGCCGACGTCGGGTCAGGTGGTGCGCACGGGCGACGTCGGCTACCTGCCGCAGGACCCGCGCACGGGCGACCTCGAGGTCGTCGCGATGGACCGCATCCTGTCCGCGCGGGGCCTCGACGACATCGTGCGGCGCATGCGCAGCACCGAGGGCGAGATGGCGAGCGCCGACGACGCGACCCGCGACGCCGCCATGGACCGGTACTCGCGCCTCGAGGCCCGGTTCACCGCGGCCGGCGGCTACGCGGCCGAGAGCGAGGCCGGCCGGATCGCCTCCAACCTCGGTCTGGCCGAGCGCATCCTCTCCCAGCCCCTGCGCACCCTCTCGGGCGGTCAGCGACGCCGCGTCGAGCTCGCCCGCATCCTCTTCTCGGGCGCCGAGACGCTGCTGCTCGACGAGCCGACGAACCACCTCGACGCGGACTCGATCGTGTGGCTCCGGGACTACCTGGGCTCCTACTCGGGCGGGTTCCTGGTCATCAGCCACGACGTCGACCTCGTGCGCTCGACGGTCAACAAGGTGTTCCACCTGGACGCGAACCGGGGCGAGCTCGACCAGTACAACCTCGGGTGGGACGCCTACCTCCAGCAGCGCGAGACCGACGAGCGCCGCCGCAAGCGCGAGCGCGCCAACGCCGAGAAGAAGGCGACGGTGCTGCTCGCGCAGGCGGACAAGATGCGTGCCAAGGCCACCAAGGCGACGGCGGCCCAGAACATGGCCCGCCGGGCCGAGCGCCTGCTGTCCGGCCTCGAGGCGGAGCGGGTGTCGGACCGGGTGGCGCGCCTGCGCTTCCCCGAGCCGGCCCCGTGCGGCCGCACGCCGCTGACCGCGACCGGCCTGAGCAAGTCCTACGGGTCGCTCGAGGTCTTCACCGACGTCGACCTGGCGATCGACCGCGGGAGCCGGGTGGTGATCCTCGGGCTCAACGGCGCCGGCAAGACGACCCTGCTGCGCCTGCTCGCGGGCGTCGAGGCGGCGGACACCGGCGAGGTCGTCCCCGGGCACGGCCTCAAGCTCGGCTACTACGCGCAGGAGCACGAGACGCTCGACACGGAGCGCACGGTGGTCGAGAACCTGCGGCACTCGGCACCCGACCTCACCGACACCCAGGTGCGCTCGGTCCTCGGCTCCTTCCTCTTCTCGGGCGACGACGCGGACAAGCCCGTGCGCGTGCTGTCGGGCGGCGAGAAGACCAGGCTCGCGCTCGCGGCGCTCGTGGTGTCCTCGGCGAACGTGCTGCTGCTCGACGAGCCCACCAACAACCTGGACCCGGCGAGCCGCGCCGAGGTGCTCGAGGCGCTGCGCGGCTACACGGGCGCGGTCGTCATGGTCACCCACGACGAGGGTGCGGTCACCGCCCTGTCGCCCGAACGAGTGGTGCTCCTGCCCGATGGCGACGAAGATCTGTGGAACGACAGCTACGCGGACCTGATCTCGCTCGCGTGAGCTCGTCCGGTTCGTCCTGACCAGCCGGGACGGTCGGGCCGGACGACGTCGGCCGGGCTCCCGCCCGGCCCGGCGGGCCGTTCGACCCGGGCCTGGAGGACGACGATGACTGAGAAGCTCCCCAAGGGATCACGGATCACCGGTGAGGGCAGGCAGGACCTGGCCGCCTCGCTGGTCGAGCGCTACAACCGCGGCGAGAGCATCCGCTCGATGGCCGAGGACATCGGCCGGTCGTACGGGTTCGTGCACGGGGTGCTCGCCGAGCAGGGCGTGACGATGCGGACGCGCGGAGGCGCCACGCGCGGGGCGGCGGCCGAGGCGCGGCGCGCCGCGCTCAAGGAGAACCGCTCCTGACCCTGCCCGCCGGCTCCTGACCGCGCTGCGCCGGGCCGGGAGACCCGAGCGGCGGCTGCGTCCGGGCGTTGCTGTGGGCGTCGGTCTGCGCGTCGAGGAGGGCGTCCTCCTCCTCCTCGGCCGTGGGCCGTCGTCGCGTCCTGGTCGGGCGTCGGCCGACGGCGACCGCCGCGACCGCGGTGCCGACCTCGGGCTGGTCCGTCCCGCCCGCCGCCTGGTCGTCCGCGACCGCGTCGGTGAGCCCGTCCGCGCGCTCGCGCACCCCACGCACCACGAGCACGACGCCCGTGCCGAGCGCCCCGAGCGCGAACACCCACCACTGGAAGGCGTAGGAGAGGTGGGACCCCGGGTCCCGGCTCGGCTCCGGCAGCGAGCCGACGTCGGTCGGGCGCGCACCGTCCTCGCTCACGAGAGCCCCGTAGGCACGGAGCGTCGCGTCGGCAGGCCAGTCCAGGGCCTCGGACGCCCCGACCGCGGCGGCACGCACCTGGTCGGGTGCGATCGCCTGGACCTGGCCGACGGGCGCGTCGCGCTCGGACGCGGCCTCGCCGGGACGGACGTGCACGACGACGTCGACGGTGCCGCGGGGCAGCGCGGGCGCGTCGACGGTGCCGCCGTCCTCGCCCAGCGGCACCCAGCCGCGGTCGACCACCAGCACGGACCCGGTCAGCGGCCCCTCGCCGACGAGCAGGGGTGCGAGCACGTGGAACCCGGCGTGCCCGTCGACCGGCCGGTTGCGCAGCAGGACCGGTGACGGCAGGTACTCGCCGCGCACCTCGGCCGGACGCCAGACGTCGTCCGCGCTGACGGCGGTGCCGTCGAGGACGTCCTCGAGCGGCGCCGGCTGGGCGCCGTAGTTGCGCTCGACGAGGGCGATCGCGGCGCTGCGGGTCTCGTGACGGCTCCACTGCCACAGGCCCGCCGCGGTGCAGACGGCGGCGACCAGCAGCGCGGCGAGCAGCACGCGGGCGGCGTGGCGCAGGGTCCCGGGCCCCACCGAGCGCGTCGTGACGTCGTCCATGCCGTGCGCGAGCCGTCAGCCGTCGCCGGGCCCGAGGTCGCCGACGGCGACGGTGTCCCGGTGGAAGCCGCGGGCGGACAGGAACTGCTCGAGGTGCGCGCGGTGGACGTCGCACGCGAGCCAGACCTTGCGCCGGGTCGCGGTGTGCAGCTTCGGGTTGTTCCAGCGCAGCCCCCACGTGGCGTCCGCGCGGCAGCCCTTGGCGCTGCAGAGGAGGTCCTCGGGCGCCTCCGGGCCGGGCTCGGGTGAGCCGTCCGGTCGCGGCCCCGCTCCTGCCGTCACGGCGTCCCCCCGCTCGGCCCGCCGGGGAGGCGGTCGGCCGGCGGAGCCGCGGGGAGCGCGGCCTGGGCGAGGTAGGGGTCCGGCCCCTGCGTGCGCTCGCGGCCGGCGTTCGCGAGCAGGACGGCGACGTACGGCAGCACGACGGCCCCCACGAGGAGGACCCAGCGCGTCCAGTGGTCCACGGCCACGGCTCCCACGAAGCAGACGACGCGGATGGTCATCTGCACCAGGTAGCGGTGGGTGCGGCGCGCGATGTCGTCGGTGAGGGGTTCCGCTGCGCCGGTGATCGACTGGACGGGCGTCTCCTGCCGGCCCGTCCGGCGCGGGGCCGTGGCGCTGCCACGGCGGGGGAGACCGGTGCGGTTCACCTCATGAGTTTACCCGTCGCCCGCGACTCGGGCGGGTCGTCGGCGGGACGGTCCGGTCGGCTAGGTTCGGCTGCGGACCGGCACGCGCGGTCGCCCGTCGGTCGTCGGGCGACCGGCGCGGATCGCACGCGGTCCGTACGACGAGGAGTGGAGCGCCACCGTGACCGAGCAGCCTGGCCAGACCGTCCCCCGCAGCGTGCTGGTGACCGGCGCCAACCGCGGCATCGGGCGTGCGATCGCGGAGCGGTTCGTCGCGGCCGGGGACAAGGTCGCGACCATCTACCGCAGCGGCGACCTCCCGGAGGGCGTGCTCGGCGTCGTCGGCGACATCACGGACACCGCCGCGGTCGACGCCGCCTTCACCGAGGTCGAGGCGGCGCACGGACCCGTCGAGGTGCTCGTGGCCAACGCGGGCGTCACGCGCGACCAGCTGCTCATGCGCATGACGGACGAGGAGTTCGAGCAGGTGCTCGACGTCAACCTCACCGGCACCTTCCGCTGCGTGCGCCGGGCCTCGAAGGGCATGATCCGCCTGCGCCGCGGTCGCATCGTGCTCATCTCGTCCGTGGTCGGCATGTACGGCGGCCCGGGCCAGGTCAACTACGCGGCCTCCAAGTCGGGGCTCGTCGGCATGGCGCGCTCGATCACGCGCGAGCTCGGCGGCCGCGGGATCACCGCGAACGTCGTGGCCCCCGGCTTCATCGACACGGCCATGACCGCCGCGTTGCCGCAGGAGCGGCAGGAGGCCTACCGTGCAGCGATCCCGGCCGGGCGGTTCGCCCAGCCGGACGAGGTCGCAGGCGTCGTGCACTTCCTCGCCTCGCCGGACGCGGCGTACGTCAGCGGCGCGATCATCCCGGTCGACGGCGGTCTGGGCATGGGTCACTGAGGGCGCACCCGCCCACTGGTTCGACATCCACGAAGGGAAGCGGCTCGATGGGTCTGCTCGACGGCAAGAAGCTCCTGGTCACGGGCGTCCTCATGGACAGCTCGATCGCGTTCCACGTCGCGCGGCTCGCCCAGCAGGAGGGGGCCGAGGTCGTCCTGACCTCGTTCGGTCGGCAGCTGCGGCTCACGCAGGCGATCTCCAAGCGGCTGCCCCAGGCGGCACCCGTCGTCGAGCTCGACGCGACGTCGACCGACGACCTGGCCGCCCTCGCGGACCGAGTCCGTGAGCACACGGACCACCTCGACGGCGTCGTGCACTCGATCGGCTTCGCGCCCCAGTCGGTGATGGGCGGCAACTTCCTCGCGGGTGAGTGGGACGACGTCGCGACCGCCCTGCACGTCTCGGCCTACTCCCTCAAGGCGCTCGCCGTGGCGGCCCAGCCGCTCATGGGTCGCGGGTCCTCGGTCGTCGGCCTCACGTTCGACGCCCGGTACGCCTGGCCGGTCTACGACTGGATGGGTGTCGCCAAGGCGGCGTTCGAGTCGACGGCGCGCTACCTCGCGCGCGACCTGGGCCCCGAGGGGATCCGCGTGAACCTCGTGTCGGCCGGCCCCATCCGCACGACCGCCGCCAAGTCGATCCCCGGCTTCGAGTCCATGGAGGGCGGCTGGCCCGAGCGCGCCCCGCTCGGCTGGGACGCGCACGACCCGGAGCCGACGGCGCGGGCCGTCGCGGCGCTGCTCTCGGACTGGTTCCCGGCGACGACCGGCGAGATCGTGCACGTCGACGGCGGCTTCCACGCCATGGGGCTCTGAGGTGACCCCAGCGCGCCCCGGCGGCCGCCGGCTCGTGCTCCTGCGCCACGCGAAGGCCGAGGCGGGCAACGGAGCCGGGGACGCCCTGCGCCCGCTGGCGCTGGCCGGACGCACGCAGTGCGGCTCGGTGGGCGCATCCCTCGCGGCGGCGGGACTGGTTCCGGACCACGTGCTCGTCTCGTCCGCGGTCCGCACGCGCCAGACGTGGGACCTCGTCCGCGGCGCCCTCGGGACCGCCGTCGCGCCCCACGTGGACGTCAGCGACCGGCTCTACGAGGCGGACGTCGCGGACGTGCTGGACCTCGTGCGCGGCGTCGACCCGGGTGTCGCGACGCTGCTCGTCGTCGGGCACGAGCCGACGATGTCCGGCACCGCCGCCGGGCTGTCCCGGTCCGGCGAGGGCGGCGAGGCCGCGCGGGCCACGGTCCGCGCCGGGCTGCCCACCGCGGCGTACGCGGTGCTCGAGGTCGAGGACTGGGCCTCGCTCGAACGCGGCGGCGCGACGTTGGTCGACGTCGTCCGCCCTGCCTGACGCAGCCCGCGTTTCGGAGCGCGCGTGATGGAGCCGACGGCGGTGCGCACCGACGGGACCGAGGCCGCCGTGCTCCGGGCGCTGCTCGCGATGCAGCGGCTCTCGTGGGAGCAGGGGGTCGCGACGCACGCCGCGCTCGACCTCGGCCGCGACGACCTCGTCGCGGTCATGGCGGACGACGCCGTCGTGCGGCAGGACGCGCAGGGCCGCCTCGCCGAGGTGGATGGCGGCGGGCTGGTCAACTGCGGCGCCCTGGTGGAGGCCGTCGCCGTCGAGGCGGCGCGCACGGGGCGCGCCGACCTCGCCGACGGGCTCGCGCGGCAGCTCGACTGGTTCGAGCGCGGCTGCCCGCGTGCCGCGGACGGCACGCTCTTCCACCCCACGGGTGGCGAGCAGATGTGGACCGACTCGGTGTACATGCTCGTGCCCGCGCTGTTCCGGCTGGGGCGGCCGGAGCTCGCGATGGCCCAGCTCGCCGGCCACCGCGCACGCCTGCGCGGCGCGGGGGGTCTCTACGCGGCCCGCTGGGACGAGCCGACGTCGGCCCTCGTCGCCCCGCAGCACTGGGGCACAGGCAACGGCTGGGTCGCGGCCGGGCTCGCGCGCGCGTGGCGCGAGGAGGCCGCCGCGCCGCACCGCGGCGAGCTCGCGCGGCAGGCGCTCGAGGTCGTCGAGGCGTGCCTCGAGCACCGGCGCGCGGACGGCCTGTTCCACGACGTCGTCGACGACCCGACGTCGTTCGTCGAGGCCAACCTGGCGCAGATGCTGGCCTACGCGGTGCTCACCGGCGTCGCCGACGGCTGGCTGGACGCGTCGTGGGCGGAGGTCGGCCGGGACCTGCGCCGGGCGGCCGGTCGGGGCGTGGGGGACGACGGGCTCGTCCGCCCGGTCGCCGGGTCGCCCCACTTCGACCGCACCGGCCGCTCCGCCGAGGCCCAGGCGTTCTTCCTGCTCGCGGCCGCCGCGGACCGGCGCGTCGGACAGGCCTGACCGCCCGACGACGACGGGCGACTACAGGTCGCGCCGCTGGAAGGAGATCGCGGCGAGGCCCCACACCATCGCGACCCACACGGCCGCCCACGCGAGGTACGCGCCCGTCAGGGGTGCGTCGCTGAGGAAGGGGAAGCCCTCCATCTCCGCGCCGACCTGCGCGATCGCCGCGGAGTCCTGGAAGCCGTGCATCGCACCGCGCCACAGGCCGTCGGTCGGCAGGACCATCCGCGAGATGGTGCCGACGCGTGCGACGCCCTCGTTCCCGAACGCTGCGCCGACGCCGCCGACGACGCCGGCGATCCACGTCGCGCCGAAGAGACCCACCGCGACCACGCCCGAGGCCATGGGTGAGACGACGGTCGAGAGGAGGACGGCGAGCGTCAGCAGCACGACGGTCTGCGCCGCGAGCAGGGCGAGCGCGGCGGCCGGCCGGGGCGGCCAGTAGTCGACGGTCGCGAGGACGACGAGGCACTGGGCGAGGCCGGCCAGGACGACGTACGCGCTCCCGAACGTCACCAGTCCGAGCCACTTGCCGAGCAGCACCTGGTGACGCCGCACCGGCCGTGCGAGCACCGACAGGGCGATGCCCGACTCGGTCTCGCCGGCGAGCGTGGGGCCGGCGAGGAACGCCGTGCCGAGCGCTGCGATCAGGCTGAGGCCGAACATCACGAGGTTGAGCAGCTGCGAGGCCGCGAGCCTCGCCTGACCGCTCGTGAGCGTGTCGAGGCCGGACTCGGCCGCGAGCCGCGAGAAGCCCCAGCCGCTGAGCCCGAGCAGCAGCACCGTGAGCACGGCGAGCGCCAGCACGACCCGCCTGCGGCGAGCCTCGCGCAACGTGAGGCCGGCGATGGTCAGCACGGTCCGGACGCCGGTCACGCGTCGGCCTCCGAGCGTGCGGTCGCGCCGGCTCTCAGGATGTCGAGCAGCCGCTCCTCGAGGCTGACCCGACCCGGTTCGACGGCGTGGACGCGGGCGCCCAGGGCGACGAGGTCGCGGACCAGGTGGGGGACGGCGTCGTCGTCGGTCGCGCCGCCGGTGCCGACCGGCAGGGTGACGGCGTACCAGTCACCGGTCTGCTCGACCGTGCCGGTCGCGGCCAAGCGGGCGTGCACCGCGGGCGAGGCGTCGACGAGGTGCAGGCGCACCTCGCGCCTGCCCAGGAGGTCCTCGAGCGTGCCGGAGGCCGCGACCCGGCCGCGGTCGAGGATCACCACCCGGTCGCAGACGCGCTCGACCTCGCCGATGAGGTGCGAGTTGAGCAGCACCGCCACGCCGCGCGACCGGAGGTCCAGCACGATGTCCCGCACGTCGGCGCGACCGAGCGGGTCGAGCGCGCTGGTCGGCTCGTCGAGGACCACCAGCTCGGGCCGGGCCACGAGCGCGACGGCGAGCCCGAGCCGCTGCTGCATCCCCTTCGAGAAGCCGCCCACGCGGTCCCGCGAGCGCTCGGCGAGGCCCACGAGGGCCAGGCACTCGCGCTGCTCGGCAGGCGTCACGGTCACCCCCGCGAGCCGCACGTGGAGCGCCATGACCTCGGTGGCGCTGAGCCACGGCTGGTAGCGGAACAGCTCGGGCAGGTAGCCGACCCGCGCGCGGGCCGCCGGGTCCGTCGTGGGACGGCCGAGCAGCATCGCCTCGCCGCCGTCCGCACGGACGAGGCCGAGGAGCATCTTGATGACCGTGGTCTTGCCGGCGCCGTTGGGCCCGAGCAGCCCGACCACCTCGCCGCGGCGGACCTCGAGCGAGACCTCCTCCACGGCCGGGCGGCGGCCGTAGCTCTTGCGCAGGCCCGAGGCCCAGATCGCGCTCGACGGCGGCAGCTCGGCGACGAGCCGGGCCGCGGTCTCGCGCGCCGCGACGTCGGCCGGCGGGCCGGCCGTGGGTCCGGTCGCCACGGTCAGCGCAGGTCGCGCAGGACGGCGAGCACCTCGTCGGCGCCCAGCGGTCCGGCGACGACCGTGACGACCCCGTCCTCGACCTGGACGACCGCCGCCATGGAGCGGTCGTGCGTCTCGACCACGGTGGCGGGCACGCCCCCGACGTCGACCGTCGACGAGGTCGCGCGGTCGGCCGGCACCGGCAGGGGCAGGGTCGAGCCGTCCGCCGGGAAGGCCCGCAACTGTGCGGCCAGGTCCTCGGGGACGCCGGGGAGGGACAGCACGTGGTCGCGGACCGTCTCGAAGGAGACGCCGCTCGAGCTCGCGGTGGGCGCCACGGCGCGTGCGACGACGAGCGAGGGGGCGCCCGAGGGGTGGGACCACGTCAGCGCGACGCCCGGGCCGGCGACCATCCGCACCTGGCTGCCGTCGAGCCCGGCGGGCGTGGGCGGCAGCGTCTCGCCGGCGTCGGCAGCGGCCCGCGCGGCACGCTCCGCGGAGAACGTGAACGTGGCCTCGACCTCGCCGCCCACCTGGACGGCCGGCTCGCCGGTCACCCCGCGGGGGAGCGTGGTCGGCTCGGGGATCTCGAGGCCCGTCCGCGCCGCCGCGGTCGCGGCGTCCTGCACGGCCTCGACGTCGCCGTCCTGCGTGACGACGACGTCGCCGTACGCGCTGAGGTCCGGGAGGTCGACGAGGTCGTCGGCGCCGACCTCCAGGGGGACGACCTCCTCGGTGCGGAAGATCGGCAGCCAGTCGTTCGCGGCCGCGGCACCCGCGCCCGCCAGGACGACGGCGAACGCGGTGACCGCGACCGCCGGGCGACGCCAGAGCGGGTCCCCGCCGCGCGTCCGTGGCGCGGACCGCGCGTCCCGGCGGTCGGCCCCGGGCACCGTCGGCGCCCCTCCCGGGTGCGGCCGCCCCGCGACGATCGCGAGGCCGTCGAGGCACTGCGGGCAGGCCGTGACGTGCTCGCGGTCGGTATCCGCGACGCCGGCCGGCTCGTGGACCAGGCGGCGCAGCACCGCGTCGTCAGGATGGCGCATGGTCCTCAGCTCCTCAGGAGGGTCGGCGCGGCGGGTCGCCACACCGATTGCATCGAGTCTCGCTCGGTTGCTATCGATTGTCAATCGGTCTGTGGGCGAGGAGCCGCCCTCGCGGGCCGATCCGAGGGTGCCGGGCGGCAGCGCGGACAGAGCGCCGGGTGGCTCGCTACGGCAACCGGGACGGCAGGCGCCGGGCGGCCTCGCCGGCGCGCGCGGGATCGAGCTCGACCGGGCTCACGAGCGTCGCCGTACCTCGGTGCAGCAGGCCGCTCGTGACGGGCTGGCAGCGCACCCCGCCGCGACCGCGCATGGCTGCGTGCGCACCCGGGGCGAGCATGCGGTCCATCCAGGCACAGGGGTTCGCGGGGCGGCCGACCCGGAGCCGCACCGTGTCGCCGCGCGACTCGAGCGCCACCTCCTCGCCCAGCAACGGTGCGAGGTGGGCGCCGCGCAGGACGACGTTGCGCCGGGTGAGGAGCGGGTCGAACGGTGCGACGCCCAGCTCGGCCGCCATCGCCTCGAGGCCCTCGACGGCGATGAGGGTCACGGCGGCGTCCATGTGCGCGGCCTTGCCGAAGAAGCGGTCGCCGACGATCCCCTTGCCCGCGACCACCTCGACCGTGTCGGCATCCGTCGTCGGGACGTCCGCCGCGCCGTCGCGCGCGCGGCCGAAGTACGCGTGCTGCGGCGACACGAGCAGGTGCAGCACCTCGACCTCGTACCGGTGGAGCGTCACGGGGTCCATGGTCTCCCAGGGATGCGACGGGCGCTCAGGCCTCGGGGGTCGGACCGAGCTCGTACAGCTCGGTCAGCCGGTCGCGCCAGGTCGGGTCCACGAGCACGTCGGTGCTCGCCGTCACCTGGTCGACGCCCCCGATCGGGCGCAGGTCGGCCAGCCGCCGGACGTCCGTATCGGTCACGCCGTCCAGCAGCGCCGCCGCGGCACGCTCTCCGCCGACGACGGTGAACGGACGGTCGTGGAACGCGTGCGCGGTGATCCGCAGCGGCGCGGTCAGTCCCAGCGCGTCGTGCCGCCGGCCCAGCAGCTCGGCCGCGGCGGCGACCTGCGCGTTCCGCTCGGTCCACCCCGGGGCCTCGAGGGCGGCCCGCAGGTGCG
Source organism: Actinotalea ferrariae (assembly GCF_019733465.1). Lineage (GTDB taxonomy): Bacteria > Actinomycetota > Actinomycetes > Actinomycetales > Cellulomonadaceae > Actinotalea > Actinotalea ferrariae_A. The sequence continues at coordinate 12,641 of NZ_JACVQL010000074.1, forward strand.
GCCCGACCTCGGCCGCGGCTGCGAGGCGGCCGAACGCGGTGCCGAACCACTTGGCGTACGGCGCGTAGCGACGCTCCTGCAGGAACGCGAGCTGCATGAGGGTCCGGACCAGGCGCGCCGTGACGAGCCGTGAGCCGAGGTCGTCACCCGCGTGGCCCGCCCGCGGGGCGAGGTGCTCGTCCTCGCCCACCTGCGACCAGGCGGCCGCCATGAGGTAGCGCCACACGTCGTCCGGGTACCAGGCGAGCGCGTCGCGCACCCGCCCCAGCCCGACGTCGTCACGGAGCACACGGCCGGCCGTCAGCGCGAGCAGCTGCTGCTGGGGCGCCGCGAGCCACTCCGCCGTCGTGAGCGTCCGGCCCGCGGCGAGGCCGGCGGCCCGGCGCCCGAGGAGCCGCTCGACCAGCGACGCCGGCGTGAGCACCTCGACCCGGTGCGCCACGGGACCCTCGAGGTGCGGGGAGCGCACGCGCGTTCCCCCGTCGTCGTCGTCGGGGGGTGCGAAGTGCACCGACCAGCCGTCGAGCTGTGGCGGCAGCCGCTCGGCCAGGACGCGGACGAGCGCGTCCGCGTGCGCCGCGTGGTCGTCGGGGTGCAGCAGGAGCTGCAGGCGGGGGCCCCAGTCGTGGTCGGTCGAGAGCTCGTCGTCGTAGCCGAGGACCTCCGAGCCGGCGCCGACCAGGCACGCCGTGTGGGGGAGCGGGCGCCACGCCTCGAGCACCGGGAGGACGGCGCGGTGGTAGAACCGCTCGGCGAGGTCCAGGCCGCGGGTCATGCCCCCGGGCTGCCGACCGGCGGCGCGTCGAGGTGGACGAGCACGGCGTCGAGCGGTGCGTCGAGGACGGCGTGGTCGGCCTGCGCGCAGACCACCGGCTTGGCGTTGAACGCGATGCCCAGGCCGGCGGCCGCGAGCATGCCGAGGTCGTTGGCCCCGTCCCCGATCGCGACCGTGCGCGCCATCGGCACACCGTGGGTCGCGGCGAGCTCGGCGAGTGCGTGCGCCTTCGCGTCGCGGTCGACGACGGGGCCGCGCACCCGTCCGGTGAGGCGCCCGTCGACCACCTCCAGCCGGTTGGCCCGGACGAACCCGATGCCGAGCCGCTCGGCGAGCGGGTCGACGAGCTCGTGGAACCCGCCCGAGACGAGGCCCACCGGCCACCCGCGCCGGTGCAGCTCGGCGACGAGCCGCTCCGCGCCCGGCGTCAGCTCCATCTCGCCGCGGACGTCGTCGAGCACCGAGACGGGCAGCCCGGCGAGGGTGGCGACCCGCTCGTGGAGCGAGGTCGCGAAGTCGATCTCGCCGCGCATCGCGCGCTCGGTGATCTCGGTGACGGCCGCACGCGACCCGGCGTGCCCCGCGAGCATCTCGATCACCTCACCGGTGATGAGCGTCGAGTCGACGTCCATGACGACGACGCGCACGTCGGTCCCGCCTGCTGCAGTCACGCGTGCAGGGTAGCCGCGCGCACGGACGCCGCCGCGCCCGTTCTCACGACCCGACGACGCGTGCGGTCCCGACCGTGCTCAGGCCTCGACGACCGTGCCCTTGGGGACGACCGTGATGCCCGTGTCCGTGACCGTGAACCCGCGCGCCCGGTCGTGCTCGGGGTCGAGGCCCACACGCGCGCGCTCCCGGACGACGACGTTCTTGTCGAGGATCGCCCGGTGGACCTGGGCGTGCCGGCCGACCGTCGTGCCGTCCATGACGACCGAGTCGCTCACCGACGCCCACGAGTGCAGGTACACCCCGGGCGACAGGACCGAGCCGGTGACCGTCGCGCCCGAGACGATGACGCCCGGGGACACGAGCGAGTCGGCGGCGTGCCCGAGCCGGCCCGGGCCCGCGTGCACGAACTTCGCCGGCGGCAGCTGGGCGTACCCGCTGAACACCGGCCAGGCGGTGTTGTACAGGTTGAACACCGGGTTGACCGAGATGAGGTCGATGTTCGCGTCGTAGTACGAGTCGAGCGTCCCGACGTCGCGCCAGTAGTCGCGGTCGCGGTCGGTCGAGCCGGCCACGTCGTTGCGGATGAAGTCGTAGACGCCCGCGGTCCCGCGCTCGACGAAGTAGGGCACGATGTCGCCGCCCATGTCGTGCCGCGACGTCGGGCTCTCGGCGTCCTTGGAGACGGCCTCGACGAGCGCGTCGACGTCGGCCACGTAGTTGCCCATCGAGGCGAGGATCTCGCCGGGGGAGTCGGCGAGCCCCGTCGGGTTGGTCGGCTTCTCGAGGAAGGCGTTGATCTTCGTCGGGTCGTCCGCGCGGGTCTCGATCACGCCGAACTGGTCGGCGAGCGAGATCGGCTGACGGATCGCCGCGACGGTGAACTCGGCGCCCGACGCGAGGTGCGCGTCGACCATCTGCTCGAAGTCCATCCGGTAGACGTGGTCCGCGCCCACGACCACGACGACGTCGGGCCGCTCGTCCGTGATGATGTTCAGGCACTGGAAGATGGCGTCCGCGCTGCCCAGGTACCAGTGCTTGCCCACGCGCTGCTGCGCCGGGACGGGGGCCACGTAGTTGCCCAGCAGGGGTGACATGCGCCAGGTCTTGGCCACGTGCCGGTCGAGGCTGTGCGACTTGTACTGCGTCAGCACGACGATCTGCAGGTAGTGCGAGTTGACCAGGTTCGAGAGGGCGAAGTCGACCAGTCGGTACATGCCGCCGAACGGCACCGCGGGTTTGGCCCGGTCCGCCGTCAGGGGCATGAGTCGCTTGCCCTCGCCACCGGCGAGGACGATTGCCAGGACGCGCGGCGCTGCCATACCCGTGACCCTAGGGCTGGACGCCCCGCTCGGCCAGACGATCGCGCGCCGGGGCGCTAGCGTGTCGCTGTGCGCGTCGACCTGCTGACAAGGGAGTACCCGCCCCACGTGTACGGCGGTGCGGGCGTGCACGTCGCGGAGCTGAGCGCCGTGCTGCGGCGGCACCTCGACGTGCGGGTGCGCTGCTTCGACGGCGAGCGCACGGAGGACGGCGTCACCGGGTACGACGTGCCCGGTGGGTTCGCGTCGCACAACCCCGCGCTGCGCACGTTCGGCGTCGACCTGCTCATGGCGGGGGACTCGGCCGGCGCCGACCTCGTGCACTCCCACACCTGGTACGCGAACCTCGCCGGTCACCTGGCGGGGCTCCTCCACGGCATCCCGCACGTGGTCAGCGCCCACAGCCTCGAGCCGCTGCGGCCGTGGAAGGCCGAGCAGCTCGGGGGCGGCTACGCGCTGTCCGGCTGGGCCGAGCAGACCGCGTACGAGGGCGCCGCGGCCGTCATCGCCGTGAGCGCCGGCATGCGCGCCGACATCCTGCGCTGCTACCCGCAGGTGGACCCCGCGAAGGTCCACGTCGTGCACAACGGGATCGACCTGACCGGCTGGCGCCGTCCCGAGGGCGACGACGCGCTCCGGCGTGCGGACGACGTCGTGCGCGGCCTGGGCATCGACCCCGACCGCCCGTCGGTCGTCTTCGTCGGCCGGATCACGCGGCAGAAGGGCCTGCCGTACCTGCTGCGCGCGGCCGAGGCGCTGCCGCCCGAGGTCCAGCTGGTCCTCTGCGCGGGCGCGCCGGACACGCCCGAGATCATGGCCGAGGTGACGGGCCTGGTGGAGACGCTGCGTCGGCAGCGCGACGGCGTCGTCTGGATCGAGCAGATGCTGCCGCGCGACGAGCTCGTCGCGGTGCTCTCGTCGGGCACCGTCTTCGCGTGCCCCTCGGTCTACGAGCCGCTCGGCATCGTGAACCTCGAGGCCATGGCGTGCGGCCTGCCCGTGGTCGGCACCGCGACGGGTGGGATCCCCGAGGTCGTGGACGACGGCGTCACGGGCCTGCTCGTGCCGATCGAGCAGGTCCAGGACGGCACCGGCACACCGGTGCACCCCGAGCGGTTCGTGGCCGACCTCGCGGCCGCCCTCACCGCGCTCGCCACGGACCCGGCGCGCGCTGCCGGGATGGGGCACGCGGCCCGCCGGCGCGTCGAGGACCACTTCGCCTGGGACGCCATCGCCGAGCGGACGGTCGAGGTCTACCGCAGCGTCCTCGCCTGAGCCGCGCCGTTCCCGCCCGAGCCACGCTCAGGGGGCGCGTCGGGGGTCGTCCTGCGGGGCGGCCTGGGCGGTCGCGGCGGCGACGGCCCGTCGCGCCGCGTGGTCGACGTGCCGCAGCGCGGCCGAGCGCTGGTCGGCCTGCCACAGGTTGACCGCGCCGCCGTCGTCCGCCGTCGCGAGGTCGACCATGGCGCGCAGCCTCGCGGCGGTCGCCAGCACGCGCACCGCACGCGGGGCGAGCCCGGGCGGCAGGTGCCACCCCTCGCCGACGTCGGACCGGAGCGCGGCGATCGCGTCGGCCGCGTCCTCGCGCCAGCGCGCGACGTCGAGCTGTGCGAGCGCCTCGGTGGCCTCGCGCATGGCCTCCCGCAGGCTGAGCTCCGCCTCGCTGAGCGTGCCGACGACGCCGGGCAGCCGGGGACGCCAGTCCGGCACCTCGTGCACGCGCCAGGTCACCAGGTGACCGGTGTCGAACGCCGACCCGAACGCGATGACCTCCGGGACGGCCGCCCAGGACCGCCCTGCGGCGTGCGCCAGGACGCACTCGCCGGCCTCCACCGCGGCCGCCGCGACGGCGGGCGGCAGACCCGTGACGTCCCCCGGCACCGGGAGCAGGGCGGCCGAGCTGCGCAGGCCGCTGCCCCAGACCGCCAAGAGGTCCTCGAGGCCCGCGCCGTCCTCGACGGGGCCGGGC
>NZ_JACVQL010000075.1 GCF_019733465.1 Actinotalea ferrariae
CGCGACGTCCGCGCGCGCGGCCCGGCGCACGGGCGCGGCGGACGACGACCCGGCCGCCACGGCCGCGCTCCCGGCACCGTTCGACGACGAGGCCACGTAGTCCGCAGCGGCTGCGCCCGTGCGGGCCGGTGCCAGCCGGTCCCAGCCGGTGCGAGCCGGTCCGAGCCACCCCGCCGGACCTGCCAGAATGCAGGGCATGGCCAGCGCACCCACGGCAGCGTCGCGCCCCCGGATCCTCTCCGGGATGCAGCCGACGTCGGACTCCCTGCACCTCGGCAACTACCTCGGCGCCCTGACGAGCTGGGTCGCGCTCCAGGACGACTACGACGCGCTGTACACCGTCGTCGACCTGCACGCCCTCACGGTCGCCCCGGACCCGAAGCAGCTGCGCGAGCGTACGCGGCGCACGGCCGCCCAGTACCTCGCGGCCGGCGTCGACCCGGCGCGGTCGGTCCTCTTCGTGCAGTCCCACGTCCCCGAGCACACCGAGCTCGCCTGGATCCTCTCGTGCCACACGGGCTTCGGCGAGGCCTCCCGCATGACCCAGTTCAAGGACAAGTCGGCGAAGCAGGGTGCCGAGGGGACCACGGTCGGCCTCTTCACGTACCCCGTGCTCATGGCGGCGGACATCCTGCTGTACGACGCGGCGCTCGTGCCCGTCGGCGAGGACCAGCGGCAGCACCTCGAGATCACGCGCGACCTCGCTCAGCGCGTGAACAGCCGCTACGGCCGCACGTTCGTCGTGCCCGAGGCGCACATCGTCCGGGCGACCGCGAAGATCTACGACCTGCAGGACCCGACGTCGAAGATGAGCAAGTCGGCGTCGGCCCCCGCCGGGCTCATCGAGCTGCTCGACGACCCGAAGGTGGTGGCGAAGCGGATCCGGTCCGCGGTCACGGACACCGAACGCGAGATCCGGTACGACGTCGAGGCCAAGCCCGGCATCGCCAACCTCCTCACGATCTACTCGGCCCTCACGGGCCGGGACGTCGAGGCGATCGTCGCGGACTACGACGGCAAGGGCTACGGCGACCTCAAGAAGGACCTGGCCGACGTCGTCGTCGACTTCCTGACGCCGTTCCAGGCGCGCGTGCACGAGTACCTCGACGCACCGGACAAGCTGGACGACGTGCTCGCCGAGGGCGCGGAGCGGGCCTCCGCGATCGCGCGGGCGACCATGGACCGGGTGCGCGAGACGATCGGCCTGCTGCCGGCGAGGGGACCGCGCGCGTGAGGCTCCCGGAGCGGGTGGGCGACCAGGTGCGGATCGGGGTGGCCCTCCAGGTCCCCGAGCCGTACGGCCCGCAGCTCCAGCGCGCACGCGCCGCCTTCGGCGACCCGCTCGCGCACGACATCCCGCCGCACGTGACGCTGCTGGGGCCGACCGTCGTCGAGCCCGGTGAGCTCGAGGTCGTCCGGGACCACCTCACGGCCGTCGGCAAGGAGCACGCGCCGTTCACCGTGCTGCTGCGCGGGACGGGCACGTTCCGGCCCGTCTCGGCCGTCGTGTTCGTCCAGGTGGTCAAGGGCATCGCGGAGTGCGAGCAGCTCGAGCGCGCGGTCCGGTCAGGGCCGCTCGAGCAGGAGCTGCGGTTCAACTACCACCCGCACGTCACGGTCGCGCACGACGTCCCCGACGACGCCCTCGACCGCGCGTTCGACGAGCTCGCCGGCTTCGAGGCCGAGTTCGAGGTCGACAGCCTCCAGGTCTACGAGCACGGCGACGACGGCGTCTGGCGCGCGGTCCGCGACTTCCCCCTCACGTCCCACCCCCACCCCTGACCCACCCCACCCCTGACCCACCCCACCTACCCTCTTCTCCCGCAAACTGGAGGGAGATGGTGGGGCGCGCCGGCGTGTCACCACGAGGTCGCTCCACTGTGCGGCGTGACCGTCCACAGGGTTGTGAGTGTCCACAGGTCGTAGGACCGCAGGGCTGGGGCCGTCGCAGCGGCGTGGACCATCAGCGGATGGACGAGCCGACCCTGCCGTGGACAGTGGACGGGAAGGCTGCCACCGCCCTGCGGATCACGCCCAACGAGCTGCGAGGTCCCGGCTACGTGCGCGTTCGTCACGGCGTGCGCGTCCCGATCGGCGTCGACGTGACGGACCCCGACATCCGGATCGCCGCCGTCTCGGGTCAGCTGCCGCCGCATGCAGTGCTCGGCGGATGGGCGGCTGCGCGCCTGCACGAGGCCGCGACCGACCCGGACGGCCCTCGCGTCTTCGACGGCGGCCCGAGGTGGGATCGGCGGGCGACGGACGCAGGAGCCCGGGTGCTCGTCTGTGCAGCACCGGACAGCCGTCTCACGACGCGCGCCGACGTCCGCATCCTGCGCTCCGCCGTCGCGCGCCATGAGCGGACGCAGGTCGGCGCGGCGCCCGTCACGACACCGCTTCGTACTGCGTTCGACCTCGTCCGCCTGCTCCCACGGGAGGCCGCGGTCATCGCGGCGGACCGGCTGCTCGCGCTCGGTCTCCTCGACGAGGACGAGCTCCGGATGCGCATCGAGATGGCGCGCGGCTGGGTGGGACGCCCCCGCGCGGCGGCCGTGCTGCCCCTGCTCGACGGGGCTGCGGAGTCACCCCAGGAGTCGGTGCTGAGGCTGCTGTGGCTCGACGCAGGCTTCCCCAAGCCTGCGGGGAACGTCGACGTCCTCGATGCACGAGGTCGCTTCGTCGGCCGGGTCGACCTGCTCGACGAGGAGGCCGGAGTGGCTGCTGAGTACGACGGCGCCGTCCACGCGTCGAGCGACCGTCGGGGCAGCGACCACCGTCGTCACGAGGCGCTCGAGCACCTGGGCCTCACGATGGTCCGCGCCACCGCCGTCGACGTCGGGTCCGCGTCAGCGCGCCATGCGTGGCAGCGTCGCCTTCACCGGGCCTACGCCTCCGTGCGCCGCTCACCACGTCCATGCTCATGGACGACGAAGCCACCACGAACCGGAGCGTCCTCGTGGTGACACGCTGGCGTGTCCTACGAGAACGCTCCAGTTGCGGAGGAGAGGGGCGGGTGCGGGTGGGTTGGGAAGGTTCGGGTCAGAAGGCGCGGGTGATCATGGCTCGCTTGACCTCTTGGATCGCCTTCGTGACTTCGATGCCTCTCGGGCAGGCCTCGGTGCAGTTGAAGATCGTGCGGCAGCGCCACACGCCTTCCTTGTCGTTGAGGATCTCGAGGCGCTGCGCGCCGCCCTCGTCGCGGCTGTCGAAGATGAAGCGGTGCGCGTTGACGATCGCGGCGGGCCCGAAGTACTGGCCGTCCGTCCAGAAGACGGGGCACGACGACGTGCACGCGGCGCACAGGATGCACTTGGTCGTGTCGTCGTAGCGCTCGCGCTGCTCGGGGGACTGGCGGCGCTCCGCCGAGGGCTGGTTCCCGCCCGTGATGAGGAACGGCATGATCTCGCGGTAGGAGGCGAAGAACGGCTCCATGTCGACGACCAGGTCCTTCTCCACCGGCAGGCCCTTGATGGGCTCGACGAGGATCGGCTTGGAGATGTCGAGGTCCTTGAGCAGCGTCTTGCACGCCAGGCGGTTGCGGCCGTTGATCCGCATGGCGTCCGAGCCGCAGATGCCGTGGGCGCACGAGCGGCGGAACGTGAGCGAGCCGTCGACCTCCCACTTGATCTTGTGCATCGCGTCGAGGACGCGGTCGGTGCCGTGCGCCGTGACCGTGAACTCCTCCCAGTACGCCTCCGGCTCGGCGGCGTCGGGGTTGAAGCGACGGATGCGCAGGGTCACGTCGAAGCTCGGGACGGCACCCATGGTGCTGTCCGAGGGCGCGGCGTCGTTCTCGCGGGTGTCGAGTGCGGTCATCAGTACTTGCGCTCCATCGGCTGGTAGCGGGTCACGGTCACCGGCTTCGTGTCCAGGCGGATCTCGGTCTCGCCGGGCACGCCGGTCGCTCGTGCGTACGCCATCGTGTGCTTCATGAACTTCGCGTCGTCCCGGTTCGGGAAGTCCTCGCGGAAGTGCCCGCCGCGCGACTCCTCGCGTGCGAGCGCCCCGACGACGACGACCTCGGCCAGGTCGAGCAGGAACCCGAGCTCGATCGCCTCGAGCAGGTCGGTGTTGTAGCGGCGGCCCTTGTCCTGGACGCCGACGGACAGGTAGCGCTTCTTGAGCGCCCGCACGTCGGCGAGCGCCTGCGTCAGCGACTCCTCGGTGCGGAACACCTGGGCGTTGGCGTCCATCGTGTCCTGCAGGTCGCGGCGGATGTCGGACACCCGCTCGCTCGCCGTGGCGTCGCGCATGCGCTCGATCTCGGTCACGACGGCGGTCGTCGGCTCGTCCGGGAGCTCGACCCACGACGCCGTCTGGGCGTACGCCGCGGCGGCGATGCCGGCGCGCTTGCCGAACACGTTGATGTCGAGGAGCGAGTTGGTCCCCAGGCGGTTGGAGCCGTGGACCGAGACGCAGGCCACCTCGCCCGCGGCGAAGAGGCCGCCGATGACGTCGGTGTTGTTGCGCAGCACCTCGGCGTCGATGGTCGTCGGCACGCCGCCCATCGCGTAGTGCGCCGTCGGGTACACGGGCACCGGCTCGGTGTACGGCTCGATGCCCAGGTAGGTCCGCGCGAACTCCGTGATGTCCGGGAGCTTGGCGTCGATGTGCGCCGGCTCGAGGTGCGTCAGGTCGAGCAGGACGTAGTCCTTGTTCGGGCCCGCGCCACGGCACTCGCGGACCTCGTTCGCCATCGAGCGCGCGACGATGTCACGCGGCGCGAGGTCCTTGATGGTCGGTGCGTAGCGCTCCATGAAGCGCTCGCCCTCGCTGTTGCGCAGGATCCCGCCCTCGCCGCGCGCGGCCTCGGACAGAAGGATGCCGAGCCCCGCGAGGCCGGTCGGGTGGAACTGGAAGAACTCCATGTCCTCGAGCGGGATGCCGCGGCGCAGCGCGAGCGCCATGCCGTCGCCCGTGAGCGTGTGGGCGTTCGACGTCGTCTTGAAGATCTTGCCCGCGCCGCCGGTCGCGAACACCACGGACTTGGCGCGGAACACGTGGATCTCGCCCGTCGAGAGCTCGTAGGCGACGACGCCGCTCACCGCGACGGGCTCGCCCTCGGGCACGTCATCCGTGGAGAGGTCGTGCGTCAGCAGCACGTCGAGCACGTAGAACTCGTTGAAGAACTCGACGTCCTGCTTGACGCACTGCTGGTACAGCGTCTGCAGGATCATGTGGCCCGTGCGGTCCGCCGCGTAGCAGGACCGGCGCACGGCCGCCTCGCCGTGGTTGCGCGTGTGACCGCCGAACCGGCGCTGGTCGATCTTGCCCTCGGGCGTGCGGTTGAACGGCAGCCCCATGCGCTCGAGATCGAGGACGGCGTCGATGGCCTCCTTGGCCATCACCTCCGCGGCGTCCTGGTCCACGAGGTAGTCGCCGCCCTTGACCGTGTCGAAGGTGTGCCACTCCCAGTTGTCGTCCTCGACGTTCGCGAGGGCCGCGCACATGCCGCCCTGCGCGGCGCCCGTGTGGGAGCGCGTCGGGTACAGCTTGGTGAGCACCGCGGTCCGTGCCCGCGTCGAGGACTCCAGCGCAGCCCGCATGCCGGCGCCGCCCGCGCCGACGATGACGACGTCGTACTGGTGGGTCTGCATCAGGTTCTTCGGTCCTTGTCTCGCGGGGGACTCCCCGCGTCAGCTGGTCATGCGTGGGCCACGGTGCGTGACCGGCTCAGGCGGTGCAGAAGGAGGGGAGCAGGTCGGCGGGTGCGCCGGCCGGGCACGGGTCGAACGTGAAGATGACGAGCGTGCCGAGCACGACGACGACGACGAACGAGAGGTACAGGGCGCTCTTGAGCACCACGCGGGTGCCCGTGCGCTCGGCGTAGTCGTTGATGATCGTCCGCACGCCGTTGGTGCCGTGGATCATCGCGAGCCAGAGCATGAGCAGGTCCCAGACCTGCCACAGGGGCGACGCCCACTTGCCGGCCACGAAGCCGAAGTCGATGGCGTTGATGCCGTCGCCGTCGATGAGGTTCATGAACAGGTGGCCGAAGATCAGGACGAGCAGCAGCACGCCGGACGCGCGCATGAACACCCAGCCGTACAGCTCGTAGTTGGTGCGCGTGGTGCGACGGCCGGACCGCGGGCTGCGCGGCGCCGAGACGGTGGGTGCCTGGGTGGCGAGCTGGGCCATCAGTGCCCTCCGAAGACGTTCATGAGGTGCCGCGGGAGGAAGCCCGCCATGGTGACGACGAAGAGGCCGACGACGACCCAGAGCATGACGCGCTGGTAGCGCGGGCCCTTGGACCAGAAGTCGACGAGCATCACGCGGATGCCGTTGAACGCGTGGAAGACGATCGCGGCGACGAGGCCGGCCTCGCCGAGACCCATGACCGGGTTCTTGTAGGTCCCGATCACCGCGTTGTACGCCTCGGGGGAGACCCGGACCAGCGACGTGTCGAGGACGTGGACGAGCAGGAAGAAGAAGATGAGGAACCCGGTCACGCGGTGCGCGACCCAGGACCACATCCCCTCGCGGCCGCGGTAGAGCGTGCCAGCCGGTGCATCGGGCACTGAGGGTTCCTCCCGGGCAGTCGAGGTGACGTCGTCGTCCGGCCGGGACCGTGCGGGACGGCCCGTGGCCCGGAGTCACTGTACGTCCCGACTGTAGTCACCGCCGGGGGGCGCCGATCGTCGCGCCAGGGCCAGGAGTCCTGCTCAGGGCCCCGATCGGGGCCCTTTGTGACCAACACCACAGGTCAGCGCGCCTCCGCCGCCGTCCTGGCAGGATCGGGCGTCATGGCGACGACGACCCCTGACCCCGTACCCGGCTTCCGCGCCGTCGTCCCGGCCGGCGGTGCCGGGACACGTCTGTGGCCGCTCTCGCGAGCGGGGGCACCCAAGTTCCTGCACGACCTCACGGGGACGGGGCGCACGCTCCTCCAGGGGACGGTCGACCGCCTGCTGCCGCTCACGGGGGCCGACGGCGTCGTCGTCGTCACCGGGCAGGCCCACGAGGCCGCGGTGCGCGAGCAGCTGCCCGAGCTCGGGCCCGGCGCCGTCCTCACCGAGCCGTCGCCGCGGGACTCGATGGCCGCGATCGGGCTCGCGGCCGCCGTGCTCGCCGAGCGCGAGGGCGACGTGGTGCTCGGCTCCTTCGCCGCCGACCACGTGATCGACTCCGGCCCCGGCTTCGCGACGGCGGTGCGCGAGGCGGTCGCTGCCGCGCGCGAGGGCTACGTCGTGACGGTCGGCATCCCCGCGAGCGGGCCGTCGACGGCCTTCGGGTACGTGCGGCGGGCGGAGCCGCTGGGGCTCGACGACGCACCGAGCGCGTCCCACGTGCAGGGCTTCACCGAGAAGCCCGACGCGACGACGGCGGCCGAGTACCTCGCCACGGGCGAGTACCGCTGGAACGCGGGCATGTTCGTCGTCCGCGCGCACGTGCTGCTCGGTCACCTCGAGCGGCTGCACCCGCAGCTCCACGCGGGCCTGCGGGAGATCGCCGCGGCCTGGGACACCGACGCGCGCGACGACGTCCTGGCGCGCGTGTGGCCGGGACTGCTGCGGATCGCGATCGACCACGCGATCGCCGAGCCGGTGGCCGCGGAGGGCGGCGTGGCGGTCGTCGACGGGAGCTTCGGCTGGGACGACGTCGGCGACTTCGCGTCGCTCGGCGAGCTGCTGCCCCGGGCGGAGGACGCGGGCGGCGCGCGCGTGCTCGGGGACCCGGCGGACACGCTCGTCGTCGACGCGCGGGACGCGCTCGTCGTCCCGGGCACGGGCCGGCTCGTCGCCGTGCTCGGCGTGGACGACGTCGTCGTGGTCGACACGCCCGACGCCGTGCTGGTGACCACGCGCGAGCACGCGCAGCGCCTCAAGGGCGTGGTGGACGCCGTCCGCGAGCGGGGGCGCACCGACCTCCTCTGACCGCGGCGCACCGGGCCACCCGGGCCAGGAACTAGGCTCGTCGGGTGCTGGAAGCTGCCCGAACCGTCTCCGTCGACCGTCTCAACGCGCGTGTGGACGGCCTCCTGGACGAGCTCGTCGCCTTCCGCCGCGACCTCCACGCGCACCCCGAGCTCGCGCACGCCGAGCGGCGGACCACGGACGTCGTGGCCGCGCGGCTGCGTGCCGCCGGCCTCACCCCGCGCCTGCTGCCGGGCACCGGCCTGGTGTGCGACCTCGGCCCGGGACCCGTCGAGACGGGTCGACGGCGGATCGCGCTGCGGGCGGACCTCGACGCGCTCCCGGTCCCGGACCACTGCCCGCACCCCTGGCGGTCGACCGTGCCCGGGGTGGCCCACGCGTGCGGTCACGACGTCCACACGGCCGCGGTGCTCGGGGCGGGCCTCGTGCTCGCCGAGCTCGCGGAGGCGGGTCGCGTGCCCACGGGGGTCCGGCTGCTGTTCCAGCCGGCCGAGGAGGTGCAGCCCGGGGGTGCCCTCGACGCCATCGAGGCGGGCGCCATGGACGGCGTCTCCCAGGTGTTCGCCGTGCACTGCGACCCCAAGCTCGACGTCGGCCGCGTGGGCACCCGCATCGGCCCGATCACCTCGGCGTCGGACCCGGTCACGGTGACGCTCACCGGGGCGGGCGGGCACACGTCGCGTCCCCACCTCACGGCCGACGTCGTCTTCGCGCTCGGCCAGGTCATCACGCAGGTGCCCACGGTTCTCGGCCGGCGGCTCGACCCGCGCTCGGGCGTCAACCTCACCTGGGGCCAGGTGCACGCGGGGAGCGCGAGCAACGCCATCCCCTCGACAGGCACCCTGCGCGGCACGCTGCGCTGCCTCGACGCGCGCGCGTGGGAGGAGGCGGCGGCCGTGCTCCGCGAGGCGGTCGAGCACGTGGTCGCGCCGTACCGGGTCGACGTCGACGTCCAGCACCACCGAGGCGTGCCGCCGGTCGACAACGACGCCGCCTGCACGCGCCTGCTCGACGCGGCCGCACGCGACGTGCTCGGCAAGGACTCCGTCGAGCTCACCGAGCAGTCGCTGGGCGGGGAGGACTTCGCGTGGCTCCTGACGCGCGCCGCCGGCGCGATGGCGCGGCTCGGCACCCGGACCCCGGGCGGGCGCACCTTCGACATCCACCAGGGCGACTTCGACGTCGACGAGCGCGCGATCGGCGTCGGCGCGCGCCTCCTCGCACGCGTCGCGCTGCTCGCCGGAGCACCGAGGGACGAGCGCGTCCCCGCCTGACGGACGTCCCGCCCGCGCCCGCCGCCCGAACGGCTCAGCGCAACATTCCGGTTGGGTAACAACCGACTGCTGATACCGGCCGGTAACACTGGCGCGTGGTGGGCGCGGTTAGGGTGCGTGGTGCCAGCCGGTCAGGTGCCGGTGGTGACGACGCAGTGACGGAGCGCGCGCCCGCAGGACACCGCACACCCCCGCGGACCTCGGCAGGCAGGCCCACCGGCAGACACCAACAGGAGTACGACGTGACAAGACTGACGCGAGCAGCGGTCCTGACGGCCGCCGCGGCACTCGCCCTCGCCGCCTGCGGCGCGGCGCCCGAGGAGGAGCCCGAGGCGACGACCGGCGGTGGCGAGACGTCCGAGGAGACGGTCGACTACACCGCCTGCATGGTCTCGGACGAGGGCGGCTTCGACGACGCCTCGTTCAACCAGTCCGGCTTCGAGGGCCTCGAGCGCGCCAAGAGCGAGCTCGGCATCGAGACCCGCACGGCCGAGTCGGCGGACCCCGGTCAGTACGCGGGCAACGTGGACTCGATGGTCCAGGAGGGCTGCAACCTCATCATCGGCGTCGGCTTCGCCCTCGAGGACGCGATCCAGGAGGCCGCCGAGGCCAACCCGGACATCAGCTTCGCGCTCGTCGACAGCGCGTTCAGCGACGACAACTTCGCGCCCGTCACGCTCGACAACGCCAAGCCGCTCCTCTTCAACACGCACGAGGCGGCGTTCCTCGCCGGCTACCTCGCGGGCGGCACGACGCAGAGCAAGACGGTCGCGACCTACGGCGGCATGCCCTTCCCGTCGGTCACGATCTTCATGGACGGCTTCTACGACGGCATCCAGAAGTGGAACGAGGACAACGGCGACGACGTCCAGGTCCTCGGCTGGGACAAGGAGGCCCAGAACGGCTCGATGATCGGGAACTTCTCCGACACCGAGGCCGGCCGCTCCACGACCGAGCAGTTCATCGCGTCGGGTGCGGACATCATCCTCCCGGTCGCCGGCCCCGTCGGTGCGGGCTCGCTCAACGCGGCCTCGCAGGCCGAGGGCGTCTCGGTCATCTGGGTCGACTCGGACGGCTACCTCCAGGCGTCGAACGCCGACACCAAGCAGCTCATCCTCACGTCGGTCATCAAGCAGATCGGCACCGCGGTCTTCGACACGATCTCCGCGGCCGTCGACGGCGAGTTCTCGTCCGACCCGTACGTCGGCACGCTCGAGAACGGCGGCGTCGACCTCGCCCCGCTGCACGACTTCGAGGCGACGGTCCCGGCCGAGCTCGTCGAGGCCGTGGACGGCCTGCGTGAGCAGATCATCGCGGGTGAGCTCGAGGTCACCTCGCCGTCGGCCACGCCGACGGAGTGATCGACCGCTAGTCGCACAGGCGGTGGCCCGGGGCGCACGTCGCCCCGGGCCACCGTCGTGCGAGGGCCTGCCCGCCAGGGTCGCCGACGGCGACCGGCCGCAGGTCCTGTGGTGACGCAACGACGCGTCACTAGTCTCGGAGCAGCACCGACGTGGAGGGCGAGGACGCCGTGAGCCTGGAACATCCCTGCGGGGGGCGGTCGTGAAGCTGGAGCTGCAGGGCATCACCAAGCGCTTCGGGCCGCTGGTCGCGAACAATGCGATCGACCTGACGTTCGAGCCGGGCGAGATCCACGCCCTGCTGGGCGAGAACGGCGCGGGCAAGTCCACGCTCATGAACGTGCTGTACGGGCTCTACCAGCCCGACGAGGGCCAGATCCTCGTCGACGGGGCACCCGTGCAGTTCGCGGGGCCGGGCGACGCGATGGCCGCCGGCATCGGCATGGTCCACCAGCACTTCATGCTCGTCCCCGTCTTCACGGTCGCGGAGAACGTCGTGCTGGGGCACGAGCCGACGTCGGGCCCCGCCGGTGTGATCGACCTGACGCGCGCGCGCCGTCTCGTGCGGGAGATCTCGGACCGCTTCGGGTTCGCCGTCGACCCCGACGCGATGGTCGAGGACCTGCCCGTCGGCGTTCAGCAGCGCGTCGAGATCATCAAGGCGCTCAGCCGCGACGCGAAGGTGCTCATCCTCGACGAGCCGACCGCGGTGCTCACGCCCCAGGAGACCGACGAGCTCATCGCGATCATGCGTCAGCTCAAGGACGCGGGGACGTCGATCGTCTTCATCACGCACAAGCTCCGCGAGGTCCGCGCGGTCGCGGACCGGATCACGGTGATCCGGCGCGGCACGGTCGTCGGCACCGCGAGCCCGGAGGACAGCGAGGCGCAGCTCGCGTCGCTCATGGTCGGCCGGACGGTCGACCTCGGCGTCGAGAAGGTGCCTGCCGAGCCGGGCGACGCGACGTTCCAGGTGCGCGACCTCACGGTGCTCGACCCGGTCGGCACGCGCGTCGTCGACGGCGTGAGCCTCGAGGTCCGGCGCGGCGAGATCCTCGCGATCGCCGGCGTCCAGGGCAACGGCCAGTCCGAGCTCGCCGAGGCGATCCTCGGCCTGCGGACCGCGACGGCCGGCTCCATCCAGCTCGACGGGCGTGAGCTGCTCGGCAGCAGCGTCGACGACGTGCTGCGCGCGGGCGTCGGCTTCGTGCCCGAGGACCGCAGCACCGACGGCCTCATCTCGTCGTTCTCGATCGCCGAGAACCTCATCCTCGACCTGCACGCGCAGGCGCCGTACGCGCGCCTGGGCTCGCTCGGACCGGGCCGCGTCGCGGAGAACGCCCACCGCCGCGTCGAGGAGTTCGACGTCCGGCTGACCTCCGTCAAGGACCCGATCAGCACGCTGTCGGGCGGCAACCAGCAGAAGGTCGTCCTCGCGCGCGAGATGTCCCGGCCGCTGCGCCTGCTCGTCGCGAGCCAGCCGACGCGCGGGCTCGACGTCGGCTCGATCGAGTTCGTGCACAAGCGGATCGTCCAGGAGCGGGACAGCGGCACGCCCGTCGTCATCATCTCCACGGAGCTCGACGAGGTGCTCGCGCTCGCCGACCGGATCGCCGTGATGTACCGCGGGCGCGTCATCGGCGTCGTGCCGGGCGGGACGAGCCGCGACGTGCTCGGCCTCATGATGGCCGGCGCGTCCCCCGACGAGGCGCAGCGCGAGGCCGCGACCCACCACACCGTCCTCGGCGACGCCGACACGACCGACGGGATCCCCCTGTGAGCACCACCGACACGCTCGTCGCGCCGTCCGCGAAGCCGAGCACACCCGAGGGCCCGGCGGGTCCGGGCGTCCTGCAGCGCGTCCTCGACGCGTCGTGGCTGACCATCGTGCTCGCGATCCTGCTCGCGCTCGTGGCGTCGTCCGTGCTCATCGCCGCGGCGAACGCCGAGGTCCAGGCGGCTGCCGGCTACTTCTTCTCGCGGCCGGCCGACATGCTCGGCGCGGCGTGGGACGCGATCTACTCGGCGTACTCCGCGCTCTTCCGCGGCGCCGTCTTCGACTACGAGGCCGAGGGCGTCCGGCGGGTCCGGCCGATCACCGAGACCATGACGGCGTCCGTGCCGCTCATCCTCGCGGGCCTCGGTCTCGCCGTGGCGTTCCGCTCGGGGCTCTTCAACATCGGCGCCCAGGGTCAGGTGCTCATGGGCGCGGCGGGTGCGACGTTCGTCGGCATCACCTACGACCTGCCGATCGTCGTGCACGTCCTGCTCTCGTGCCTCGCGGCGATCTCCGTCGGTGCGCTGTGGGCCGGCATCGCGGGCTTCCTCAAGGCCCGGACCGGGGCGAACGAGGTGATCGTCACGATCATGCTCAACAACATCGCCTTCTACCTCGTGTCCTTCCTGCTCACGACGACGCTGCTGCGGCAGGGCGGCACGCGCCCCATCTCGCCCGAGGTCGCGGGCACGTCCCTCATGCCGCGCATGCTGGGGCTGCAGTTCCGCCTCCACTGGGGGTTCGTCGTCGCGATCCTCGCCGCGGTGCTCGTGTGGTGGCTCATGGAGCGCTCGGTGCTCGGCTTCCAGTTCCGCGCGGTGGGTGCGAACCAGCGCGCCGCGCGGACCGCGGGCATCCGGGTCAACCTCGTGTTCGTGCTGGTCATGCTCGTCGCCGGCGGCCTCGCGGGGCTCGGTGGCGCCATGCAGATCCTCGGGACGGACCGGACGCTGCAGGCCTCGAGCGCCGGCTCGATCGGCTTCGACGCCATCACGGTCGCGCTGCTCGGACGCTCCAAGCCCGTCGGCACCGTCCTGGCGGCGCTCCTGTTCGGTGCGCTCCGGGCCGGCTCGCCGCTCATGCAGACGTCGGCGGACACCCCGATCGACATCATCCTCGTGATCCAGGCGTCGATCGTGCTGCTCATCGCGGCGCCGGTGCTCGTGCGCGAGCTCTCCCCGCTGCACCGCGCGGCGCAGCTCTTCGGCTACCGGATGAAGGAGGCCCGCGCGTGAGCATCCAGACCGACCCGGTCCCCAGCAGGATCGTCGACCCCGCGGCCGAGGGGACCGTGCGCGCGCGCATCGCCTGGCGCGGCCCCGTGCTCTACCTCGGGACGGCCCTGGTCGCGCTCGTCTTCTTCGGGCTGCTCACGCCGTCCTCGGAGACGACCCGGTTCATGGTCGCGACGCGTGACGACATGGTCCAGATCGCGCCGTTCGCCGTCCCGTCCCAGGCCACCGCGCTCGTCCTGTCCGTGCTCGCGCTCGGGCTCGCGGCGTGGGCGACGTGGCTCACCGTGCAGCGCCGGCGGGTGCGCACGTGGGTCCCGCTCACCTTCGGCGGGCTCGTCCTGCTGGCCTTCCTCGTCTGGGTGATGGCCGGGAACAGCAACGCGCTGCCCCTGACGGTTCTGCTCACGGGCGCCCTCACGCTGTCGGTGCCGCTGATCTTCGGAGCGCTCTCGGGCGTGCTGTGCGAGCGCTCGGGGATCATCAACATCGCGATCGAGGGCCAGCTGCTCGGCGGGGCGTTCCTCGCGGTCGTCGTCGCGAGCCTCACGGACAACCCGTACGCCGGCCTCGTGGCCGCGCCGGTGGCCGGTGCGCTGGTCGGCCTCGTGCTCGTCATGTTCGCGGTGCGCTACTGGATCGACCAGATCATCGTCGGCGTCGTGCTCAACGTCCTGGTCATCGGCGTCACCAACTACCTCTTCTCGACGGTGCTGACGCAGAACCCCGAGCGGCTCAACTCGCCGCCGCGCCTGCCGACCCTGCCCATCCCCGTGCTCTCGGAGATCCCGGTGCTCGGGCCCGTGCTGTTCAAGCACTCGCTCGTGGTCTACCTCATGTACGTCGCGGTCGCGGTCCTCCAGGTCATGGTGTTCCGCAGCCGGTGGGGCCTGCGCATGCGCGCCGTGGGCGAGCACCCCAAGGCGGCGGACACGGTCGGCATCAAGGTCAACCGCACGCGTGTCATCAACACCGTGCTGGGCGGCGCGGTGGCCGGGCTCGGCGGGGCGGCGCTCGTCTCGGCCGGGCTCGCGTTCACCAAGGAGCTCACGAGCGGCAAGGGCTACATCGCGCTCGCCGCGATGATCCTCGGCCGGTGGAGCCCCAAGGGTGCGCTCGCCGCGGCCCTGCTGTTCGGCTTCGCCGACTCGCTGCGCCAGGTGCTCAACAACCTGGGCTCCCCGGTGCCCAGCCAGTTCCTCTCGATGCTCCCGTACCTCGCGACGATCTTCGCCGTCGCGGGCCTCGTCGGGCGCGTGCGGCCGCCGGCCGCCGAGGGCATCCCGTACACGAAGTGACCCGGACGACCAGCGACCCGCAGCAGCGGGGGAGCGCACGAGAGTGGGGACGGCAGTGACGAGCACCGCAGGCACGACGGGCACGGACGCAGGTCACGACGTCGACTGGGAGGCGCTGCGGGCCGCGGCGCGGGACGTCATGACGCGGGCGTACGCGCCGTACTCCGACTTCCCGGTCGGCTGCGCGGCGCTCGTCGACGACGGGCGCGTCGTCGTCGGCTGCAACGTCGAGAACGCGTCGTACGGCGTGGGCCTGTGCGCCGAGTGCGCCCTCGTCGGTGCGCTGCACACGTCCGGGGGCGGGCGGCTCGTGGCCTTCGCGTGCGTCGACCGCCACGGCAACGCCCTCATGCCGTGCGGACGCTGCCGGCAGCTCCTCTGGGAGCACGGGGGCGCCTCGCTGCTCGTCGACACGGTGAGCGGCATCCGGCCCATGACCGAGGTGCTGCCCGACGCGTTTGGGCCCGCCGACCTGGTGGAGCGCGCATGAGCGCCGGCGGGGACGCCGGAGCCGCTCGCGCGCACGAGACGCACGACGCGGTCGACGTCATCCGGACCAAGCGCGACGGCGGCCGGCTCGACGACGGCCAGATCGACTGGGTCGTCGACGCCTACACGCGCGGCGTCGTCGCCGATGAGCAGATGTCCGCGCTCGCGATGGCGATCCTGCTCAACGGCATGGACCGCGCCGAGATCGCCCGCTGGACGGCCGCGATGATCGCGTCGGGCGAGCGGATGGACTTCTCCGCGCTCTCCCGGCCGACGGCGGACAAGCACTCGACCGGTGGCGTCGGGGACAAGATCACGCTGCCGCTCGCGCCCCTCGTGGCGGCGTGCGGGGTCGCGGTGCCGCAGCTGTCGGGCCGCGGTCTGGGCCACACGGGCGGCACGCTCGACAAGCTCGAGGCGATCCCGGGCTGGCGCGCGGCGCTCACCAACGACGAGATGATGCGGCAGCTCGAGGACGTCGGCGCCGTCATCTGCCAGGCCGGCTCGGGCCTCGCGCCCGCCGACCGCAAGCTCTACGCGCTGCGCGACGTCACGGGGACGGTCGAGGCGATCCCGCTCATCGCGAGCTCGATCATGAGCAAGAAGATCGCCGAGGGCACGGGCGCCCTCGTCCTCGACGTCAAGGTCGGCAGCGGCGCGTTCATGAAGGACCTCGACCGCGCGACGGAGCTCGCCCGCACGATGGTCGCGCTCGGCACCGACGCCGGCGTGCGCACGGTCGCGCTCATCACGGACATGTCGACGCCGCTCGGCCTCACCGCGGGCAACGCGCTCGAGGTGCGGGAGTCGGTCGAGGTGCTCGCGGGCGGCGGGCCGCCCGACGTCGTCGAGCTCACGGTGGCGCTCGCGCGCGAGATGCTCACGGCCGCGGGCCGGGACGACGTCGACCCGGCCGACGCCCTCGGGGACGGCCGCGCGATGGACGTCTGGCGGCGGATGATCTCCGCGCAGGGCGGCGACCCGGACGCGCCGCTGCCGGTGGCGCGCGAGACCGAGGTGGTGCTCGCGCCGGCCGACGGCGTGCTCGTCGGGCTCGACGCCCTGGCCGTCGGCGTCGCGGCGTGGCGCC
>NZ_JACVQL010000076.1 GCF_019733465.1 Actinotalea ferrariae
CGGAGATGCCCTGGACCGCGTCGGGGTGCAGGTCGTCGATGCGGCTGAGGTCGTGGATCCAGCTGTCCTCGAGGACGATGTCCGAGCCCATCCGCACGCCGTCGTTGACGTGGTGGATGTCGAGTCGGCGCAGCACGACGCGGCTGACGTCGACCCCGATGTCGGTCGTGCCGCCACCGTCGATCTCGACGTCCTCGATCAGCAGGCCGGAGTGGTCGCCGTCACGCACCACGGCCCGGTTGTCGGGCGTGTCCGTGCAGCGGATCCGCGACGCCCTGATCGTCACGTCGTCCGCGGCCACGACGACGCAGCCGTCGATGTCCAGCCCCTCGACCACGGCCCCGTCCTCCGTGATGCGCAGCGAACCGCTCGGCGTGAGCTCCGTACCGGGTGGCACGCCGGTCGTCCTCGGTCCCGGACGCCCCGGCTCCACCGCGGACGGGGTGCCGAACTCCGGCGCCGGCGTCGGCGTCGGCGCGTCACCGCGACACCCCGCGAGGAGCGAGGCGAGCACGACGAGGGTGGCAGCGGCCAGGCGGTGGTGCAGGTGCACGCGCGGCTCCCGATGGTGTCGCGGGCGACGTGAGGTCGACCGTACCGGGGCACGGACGCCACCCGGTGCTGAAGGCGGTCAGGACGACGGCGTCGCCCCGACCCTACAAGCGGGTCCGGTGATTTCACCCCGACGGGCACTTCCTGCCGCGGGGTGAGCGGCCGATGGGGACGCAGATCATCCCCCCGGTCTGGAAGAAGTGACATGAACCGCCGCCGAGCCCTGGCCGCAGCCACGGCCCTCACCCTGTGCGCGACCTTTGCGTCGGGGGTCGCCGCCATCGCGTCCACGGAGATCCCGTCGACGACGCCGACGTCGACCACGACCGCGTCGACCACGACCGCGCCGACCACCACCACGTCGACGGCGACCACGTCGACTGCGACCACCTCGACGACCTCCGCCTTGACGAGCACCGCCTCGACGGCGCCGCTCCCCGACCAGGTGCGATGGGGCGGCAGGAGCATCCACCTCGCGACCGTCCCGGCGCGGGTGGTCGAGGTCGAGGCATGGTCGTCGACCCCAGCGCGGTCGGTCGAGCTCCTCATGAACGGCCGCGTCGTCATGACCGACGCAACCGTCGACGAGCGGTCGGACCACTGGCTCGGCACGGGGGAGCTCGACCTGACCGGGCGCGCAGGCGGAGCCTCGGTCACGATGCGCGTGACGTCGCTGACGGGCGTGGTCCGCTCGACCACGAAGTACTTCACCATCGCCGCCGTCCAGGAGCCGGAGGTCGTGCCCACGCCTCCGCCGTCGGAGCCCGCGCCTGGAACCGGGTCGGAGCCGTCGCCCGGGGTTCCGCCGGAGGGCGGGACGGAGCCTGCGCCCGTCGAGGAGCCTGCGGCCCCCGTGACGGACCCACCGTCGGACGACCCCGCCGACGGCGAGCTGCCGTCCGCGATCATGCTCGGCCAGGCCCCGATCGCACCGGACCTCGGGGCGGGCGACCCGACGCCGCCCCTGCCCGGCACCACGACGCCGGTCCTGCCCGACCCCACGACGCCGGTGGTCGTGCCCGCTGCGCCGACCCCGGAGGAGGAGGTCCCCGCGACGCCCTCCCCGCCGGTCGCGCCCGTCACGCCCGCGCCCGACCAGATCCGCTGGAACGGCGGGAGCATCCACAAGCAGCGTGTGGTCGGCACCGTCGTCGACCTGGAGGTGTGGTCCTCCACACCCGCCACCATGATCGAGCTGCTCCTGGGTGGCTCGGTCGTCGCGACGGACACCACGGTCGAGCAGCGCGTCGACCACTGGCTGGGCACGGCGACCGTCGACCTGTCCGGGTTGCCCGAAGGTCCGACCAGCCTGGTCATGCGTGTGACGTCGCCCGACGGCAGTGTGCGGTCGGCCTCCAAGACGTTCACCGTCGACCGTGTCGTCGTGCCGCTGACCGCGGAGATCGTGGCGGCGCGCCCTGGACCCGACAACACCGGGGTGCCGGTCGGCACGACGCTCACCCCGAGCGGCCCGCTGACGATCACCCAGGACGGCGCGGTCGTCGACGGTCTGGACATCACCGGCTGCGTGGTCGTCGCGGCGAACGACGTGACGATCCGGAACACGCGCATCCGGTGCGAGCAGGCGCCGCGCAAGCGCGCGGTGGTGATGGACGGCAAGCGCACGGGCCTGCTCATCGAGGATACGGAGATCGACGGCGGCGGTACGACGGACATCGGCATCGACCTGACCGACGCGACCCTGCGCCGCCTCGACATCCATCACGTCGGCGACGGCATCCGGATGGGTGCGAACCTCGTGATCGAGGACAGCTGGATCCACCACATGACGCGGATCGGGAGCCTGCACCCGGATGCGATCCAGGGCATCTCCGCCTCGAACATCGTGATCCGGAACAACACGCTCGACCCGCGCAACCCCGACACGGGCGACCTGGCCAACTCGGCGATCATGCTCGGCAGCGAGACGGGGACGAAGATCAGCCGCGACGTGCTGATCGAGGGCAACTACCTCGACGGGGGCAACTACACGATCAACGTCTCCTCGAGCATCACGGCGGAGAACCTGGTGGTCCGTGGCAACCGCTTCGGGATGAACGCGCGCTACGGCGCCGTCATCAGCCGGGCCACGATCCCGGTGGCCACGGACAACGTGGTGGACGCGTGGGGAACGCAGATCCGAGTGGTCTACACCCAGTAGATCGAGGGCTCCGCCCAGCGCACGTTCCGCCACATGTCCAGTCGAAACGGCCGATTTCACCCGTTGGTGTGAGCGAGATCACAGCGTCTGGGTACTCCGATCGGGTCAACGGCGCCTGCGTAGGGCCGATCCTCGGGTGACGTTCCGATCACGTACCTGAGGAGAACCCGCATGTCGCGTCACCGCCTGAAGGCGGCGAGCATGGCGCTCGCCGTCGCCGCCACGGCGCTCGTCGCCGTCCCGACGACGGCGTCGGCCGCCGTACCCGACCAGATCCGGTACGCGGGCGCGTCGATCCACAACGCCACTGCGCCGGCCAAGCCGGTCGAGGTGGAGATGTGGTCGTCGAGCCCTGCACGCAAGACCGAGCTCCTCGTCGGCTCCCGTGTGGTGGCGAGCGACACGACCGTCGTCGCGCGCGACGGCTACTGGGCCGGTGAGGCGACGGCCGACCTGACCGGCCTCAAGGGGTGGACGACGGTGACGCTCCGGATCACGTCGGTGGACGGCGTGGTGCGGAGCACCGACAAGAAGTTCGTCGCCCAGGGAGTCGCGACGCAGCCGGACCAGATCCGGTGGAACGGTGCCTCGTTGCAGAACGCGACCGTCCCGGCGCGCTCCGTCGAGGTCGAGCTGTGGTCGTCGACCGCTGCGGCCCGGACCGAGCTGCTCGTCGGGGGTCGCGTCGTCGCGACCGACTCGACGGTCGAGGCGCGCGAGGGCTACTGGGCAGGCGTCGCGACCGCCGACCTCACGGGGCTCAACGGCTGGGTGACCGCGACCCTGCGGATCACGACCCCGACCGGTCAGGTCCGTACCGAGACCAAGGGCTTCATCGCCCAGCCGGTCGCCCTCACGACCCAGCCGGACCAGATCCGCTGGAACGGCGCTTCGATCCACAAGACGACGGTCCCCGGCGGGCCGCTGCCGCTCGAGGTCTGGTCGTCGACCCCCGCCAGCAAGGTCGAGCTGCTCCTCGGCGGCCGCGTCGTCGCCACGGACACGACGGTCGAGGCAGGTCCCGACCACTGGCGCGCCGCCGTGACGGTCGACCTGACGGGCCTGCCGAAGGGCTCGCACTCGTTGACGATGCGGGTGACCCCCACGTCCGGCTTCGTCCGCTCCGCGACCAAGACGTTCTCGGTCGACCCGGTGGTGGCGCCCCCGACCTCCCAGATGCTCGCGGCGCGCCCGGGTGACGGCAACACCGGCGTGCCCGCCGGCACGACCCTGCGGCGCAGCGGCTCCCTCACGATCACCCAGGACGGCGCGGTCGTGCAGGGCCTCGACATCGACGGCTGCGTCGTCGTCGCGGCCGACGACGTGACCATCCGGAAGTCGCGGATCCGCTGCACCGACTCGCCCAAGAAGCGTGCGGTCGTCATGGACGGCGAGCACTCTGGCCTGCTGATCGAGGACGTCGAGATCGACGGTGGCGGCACGACCGACATCGGGGTCGACGTCAGCCGCGTCGTGCTGCGCCGACTCGACATCCACCACGTCAACGACGGCGTGCGGATGGGCTCGGACATCGTCCTCGAGGACAGTTGGATCCACGACCTCAGCCGCATCGGCGGCCTGCACCCCGACGCGGTCCAGGGCATCTCCGCCCAGGACGTCGTCATCCGCAACAACACCCTCGACCCACGCGACCCCGAGACCGGGGACAACGGCAACGCCGCCATCATGCTCGGCAGCGAGACCGGGACGAGGCTCAGCCGCGGCGTGCTCATCGAGGGCAACTTCCTCGACGGCGGCAACGTGTCGCTCAACGTGTCGGGGTCCATCAACGCGCAGGACGTGGTGATCCGCCACAACCGGTTCGGGACCGCCTCGCAGTACGGGCCGGTGCTGACCCCGCGGCGCGTCGCGCCCGGCCCGGGCAACGTCATGGACACCTACGGGACCGCGATCGTGGTGCGCTGGACGGACTGAGGCCTCGCCCGGCCCGTCCCCGGCCGGCGCAGCACCTGGGTGCTCGCCGGCCGGGACGGACCGTGCCGCGAGACGCCAGGGGACCGCGCGGCGAGATCCGGACATACTGGTCACGTGAGCGAGCAGAGCGTGACGTCGACGGTGGTGCTCGGGCTCGTGGCCGAGACGGTCGACACGATCGTCGCCCGGGAGTTCTGCAGGCCCCCCGACCGAGGGGTCGTCGCTCTCGCAGCGAGCCCGGACGTGGGGCGGCTCGTCGTGGCGGACCCGTGGCGGTCGTGGCCCGTCGACCTCCTCAAGCGCCGCAGCCTGCGGTCGCACCGCACCTTCAGCGTGCGGGGGCGCACGGTCGAGCGGGTCAGCCCACGGCGCGTGGGTCGTTCGGACCCCCTCGACGTCGCGTCCCTCGAGCCGCTGTACCGTCGTTGGGCGCAGCAGGTCGGGGCGGCCGCGGGCCTCACGAGCGCTGATGGCGCCGTGCTCGTGACCTACAGCCCGTTCGCGGCGGCCTTCGCCGACGACGAGTGGATCACCCGGCGCGTCTACGTCGGCCGCGACGACTTCGCGAACGGCCCCCGGCGGAAGCCGTGGTGGCCCGCGTACGAGGTCGCCTACGAGCGGATCGCCCGGCGGTGCGACGAGATCTTCACGATCTCCGACGAGCTCGGGGCGCGCATCGCACCCGGTGTGGCGCGGACCATGCCGAACGGCGTCGACGCGGAGCTGTGGGCACCCACGGAGCGCCCCGACGACTCGCCGTGGCGCGCACGCAGGCCCTATGCCGTCTACGCGGGCTCGGTCGAGGGTCGGGTCGACGACAGCCTGTTCGCCGAGGTGCTCACGGTCGTGCCCGAGATCGTGGTCGCCGGTCCGTGCCTGGACGCCGAGCAGAGGGCGCGGCTCGAGGCCATGCCGGGCGTCACGCTGACCGGGTCGCTCGGTCAGCGCGACCTCGTGGACGTCGTGAGCCACGCCGTCGTCGGGCTCGTCCCGCACCGCGACACCCCGATGACCCGCGCGATGTCGCCCCTCAAGATGTACGAGTACCTCGCCGCGGGCCTGCCGGTCGTCGCGACCGACCTGCCGCCGGTAGCCGACGGCGGCGAGCGCGTGCTGCTGTGCCGGACCCGCGAGGACTGGGCACCCGCGGTCCGCCGGGCCGTCGAGATGGGCGTCCTCGACGCGGCCGGTCGGCGCGACGTCCTCGCCCGCATCTCGTGGGACGTCCGACTCGCCCCACTTGTCCGTGCGGCGACCGCGCCGACATACTGGCCGCTCGGGACCGGGTCGAGCACCTGAACCGGCGGCCAGGGCCGTCGGCGACGGCGATCGGACGGCCCACGAGGAACCGTCCGATGGCGCTCGGTCCCGTCACGCCGGGAACGCGACCAGGAGACGATGTGCCAGCAGGTGCGGACCACGGGCGACTCGCCGAGGGCACGATCGCGTACGTCTTGTCGGGCTATCCCGTCGTCTCGCAGACCTTCGTCCGGGACGAGATCGCGGCCCTTCGCGCCGCCGGCCGTGCCGTCGACGTGACGTCGATGACTCGTGCCGACCGCGACCGGATCCCCCTGGCGTGGTCGGGCCCCGTCCGGACCGCGGCAGACATCACCCGGTTCGGCGCGCTCCGCGACGGGCTGTGGTGGCTCAGGCGTCCTCGTGCGGTGCTGCGCCTCGCCCGTGCGCTGCGCAGGACCGGCTTCGCGCGCGCCCGCCTCGCGCTGCGCGGTGTGCCCACCGTCGCCCGCCGCCTCGCCGCACGCGACGTCGTCGTGTGCCACTCCCACTTCGGCTGGGCGGGCCTCGTCGCGGCGGTCTACGTCGGCGCACTCCTCGACCGGCCCGTGACCGCGACGCTCCACGCCGCCGACATCTACCTCGCCGGTCCGGAGCTCGCGCGATCGGTCGCGCTGCTCGACCGGGTGATCACGGTGTGCGAGTACAACGTCCGCCGGCTCGAGGCGCTGGGTGTCGACCCGGCGCACGTCCGGGTCGTCCCGTGCGGCGTCGACACGACCGTGCCCGTGCCCCCGACGGGCGACCCCGCCCTCGTGGTCAGCGTCGGCCGGCTCATGCCCAAGAAGGGCATGGACGTGCTGCTGCGGGCCTTCGGCCCGGTCGTCGAGGCGGTGCCCCACGCGCGGCTCGAGATCGTGGGCGAGGGGCCGGAGGAGGCCTCCCTGCGTCGGCTCGTGTCCGAGCTCGGGCTCGACGGACGCGTCACCTTCGCCGGCGCGCTCGACCACGCCCACACGCTCGAGCGGATCGGCGCCGGCGCCGTGTTCGCCCTCGCCTGCCGCGTGCTCCCCGACGGGGACAGCGACGCCGTGCCCGTCGCGATCCGCGAGGCGATGGTCCGCGCCCGTCCCGTCGTCACGACGTCGGTCGCGGGGATCCCCGAGAACGTCGACGACGAGACGGGCTGGGTGGTGCCGAGCGAGGACCCGGAGAGCCTCGCCAAGGCGCTCGTGGAGGCGCTCGAGGACGCGTCGGCGCGGCAGCGCAAGGGTGAGGCGGCGCGCCGCCGCCAGGTCGACCACTACTCGCTCACCGCGTCCGCCGAGCGTCTGCAGGACCTGTGGGCGGGGTTGGTGGAAGCACGCGCCGGGACGCGCCGGTGACGAACGGCGCCGACGTCGCACCGGTTGCTCACGTGAGGTCCGGGCTCCCGCGGGTCCTCCAGGGTGACGTCGACGGTGCCATGGCCGGGCGGGTGCGTCGCGGGGTCGCCTGGACGGCCGGGACGAGGTTCGCGCTCCAGCTGCTGCAGGTCGGGGCGACGGCCGTCCTCGCTCGGCTGCTGTCGCCGGCCGACTACGGCCTCGCGGCACTGGTTGCGGTCGTCACCGGGCTCGCTGCGATCCTCGTGGACCTCGGGATCCCGGCGTCGGTCATCCAGCGCCGAGGTCTCGACGAGCGCTTCCTCTCCACGGCCTTCTGGATGAACGCCGGGGTGGGTCTCGTGCTCGCCGGCGTGGTCTGCGCGTCCGCGGTGCCGATCGCCGAGGTCTTCGACGAGCCGCAGCTCGTGGGGCTCGTGCTGCTCTCGAGCCTCACGTTCGTGCTGTCCCTCAACGCCGTGCACGTCGCGGTGCTTCAGCGCGCGTTCGAGTTCGGTCGGATCAGCCGCATGTCCCTCGTGACCACCACGTCCGGCCTCGCCGTGTCCATCGCGGCGGCCGCCGCGGGGATGGGCCCCGTGAGCCTCGTGCTCGGCCCGGTGGCCGAGCGGTTGGTGTCGGTCATCCAGGTCTGGGCGGCGGTCCGCTGGGTGCCCCGGGTGCGCCCGTCGCGTGCCGACGCGCGCGACATCTGGACCTTCGGTCGCGGGATCACCGGCACGAACCTGCTCAGCTACAGCGTCGGCAGCGCCGACCGGGTCATCATCGGCGGCGTCGTCACGGTGTCCGCCCTGGGTTACTACAACCGCGCGGGCAACCTGATGCAGCTGCCCATCCAGCAGACGACGCGCTCGCTCGCGGGCGTGTTCTTCCCCGCCCTGTCGGCGATGGCCGACGACGTGCCGCGCATGCGGTCGGCGTGGTTGCGCCTGCTCCGGGCGTCGTGGATCGTCGGCGTGCCCGTCGCGGTGGGCCTCGCGCTCACCGCGCCGGTGCTGGTCGAGGTGCTGTACGGCGAGGGCTGGGGTCCGGTCGTGCCCCTGCTCGTCGTGCTCTCGGCGGGCATCCCGTTCCTGCTCGTGAACTCGACGACATCACCCGTGTACCAGGCCCTCGGGCGCACCGGCCTGCAGTTCCGGCTCGGCCTCATCAACGCCGTGGTGGCCCTCGCGGCCCTCGCGGTCGGCGTGCGGTGGGGCGTCCAGGGCGTCGCCGTGGCGTGGGTCGTCCGCACCGTTCTCGGGCTCGCCGTCACGCTCGTGCCGATGCTCCGGCTGCTCGACCTGCGCCTCGCGAAGGTGCTGGGCGCGCTGTGGCGGACGGCCATCGGGGGCGCCGCGACGGCGGCGGCGGTGTGGGGCGTCGTCGTCGCCACGCACGACCAGCCGGCATGGGTCGCCCTCGCCCTCCAGGTCGCCGCAGGCGTGGTGGTCTACGGGGCGGCCGCGTGGTTGCTCGAGCGGCGGACGCTGCGCGAGCTGCTGGGCAGGGTCGCACGCCGGAAGCGCGTCCCGGCCGCACGCCCGGACGACGCTCCGACCACGAAGGAGGCAGACGCATGACCCGAGTCCTGTACCTGGGCACAGTGGTGTCCAACGGGGGCGACGCCGCGATCCAGCGCGCCCAGATGGTGACGCTCGACGCGTCGCTGGACGCGCCGACGACCGCCATGCACGACAGCTCTCCCGACGTCGCCCGCCGTCGGTTCCCCGGGGCCGAGGTGCTTCCGGGCACCTACCCGTTGGTGCACCGGCCCGCCGGCGGGAGCCTGCCGCGCCGTGTCCTGCGGCGTGTCAACAAGGAACGCGTGACCCTCGCAGCGCGGCTGTGGCGTGACGGGCGGGGGCTCGGGAGGTTCCTCGTCTCGGCCGCCGAGGCGCGTCAGCTCGCGTCGATCGCGTCGGCCGACCTCGTGGCCTACACGGGCGGCACGTCGCTGATCGAGAAGTACTCCGTGCGCGGGAAGCTCTACGAGGTGGAGCTGGCCCTCGTGCTGGGTCGCCCCGTCGTCCTCCTCCCGCAGTCCATGGGTCCGTTCCGCGACCCGCAGAACGTGCGCGCGCTGCGCCGGGTCCTGGGCCGCGTGGACGCCGTGCTGCTGCGCGACGAGCGCTCGCTGGGCTTCCTGCGGGACATCGGCGTGCGGACGGACCACGTGCGCGTCGTGCCGGACATCGTCTTCGCTCTGCACACGGCTGAGGCCTCCGCCCGCCTGGCCGCGGGAGTCGTGCCCGTGCGTGGCGCCCGCATCGGGGTGAGCGTGCGCGACTGCCGCGTGTTCTTCAGCGGCTCGGCGGAGGTGCGCGAGCAGCGGGACCGCGCGTTCCGTGACGCCGTCGCGGGGTTGGTGACGACCCTCGTGCGGGACCACGGCGCGGACGTCACATTCGTCAGCACGTGCCAGGGCGTGCCGGAGTACTGGACCGACGACTCGGTGGTCGCCCAGGACGTCGTCGCGCGGCTCCCCGAGGACGTGGCACCGAGCGTGCGCGTCGACGGCGGCTACTACGACACCGACGGTCTGCTCGACGCCTTCGGCCGCTTCGACCTGCTTGTCGCGACGCGCCTGCACGCCGCGATCCTCGCTCTCGACGCGGGCACACCGGTGCTCCCGATCGCCTACGAGTTCAAGACGCAGGAGGTCATGGCCCAGCTGGGCATGGGCGACGTCGTCGTGACCATCGAGGACGCGACCACGGAGAGCCTGACCGACGCCCTGGACCGCCTCCTCGAGCGGCTCCCGGCCGCCAGGGCGCCGCTCGCCGCCGCGCTCGAGGAGACGGGCGAGCAGGCGCGCCGGACGGGCGACGTCGTGCGCGACGCGCTCGGCGCGCGGCTCACGACGACCGCCGCCCAGCCGGCGCACCGCTGAGCGCCGGCATGGCGGTGGACCTCCAGCCGGTCTTCTTCGGCGGGCTCGACACGGCCGACTGGCGCGCGCGCCACGAGGCCGGGCTCGTCCCGGACGCGTACCCCTACGGCCTCGACCGGCTCGAGCGGCACGGGTACGCGGTGCGGGACTGGAGCGGCTCCCGCGGCGGTGCGCTCGACCGGGCGCGCGGGGCGGTCCGGCGGCTCGGCGGCGGCATCGACTGGATCGGCCGCGGCCTGCCCGACACGCCGGACCTCGTCGTCAGCTGGGACGAGCGGCTGGGGGTGCCGCTCGCGCTGCGGCACGCCGCGCGCGTGCCGGTCGTCACGAACGTCATCTGGGTGACCGAGGGTCGGCTCAGCGCGCCCGTCCACCGCGCCGTCAGCGCCGGCCTGGGCCGCGCGGCCCGGGTCTTCCTCCACAGCGAGGCGCAGGTCCCCGTGCTCCGCGACCGGTTCGGCGTGCGCGAGGAGCGCCTGGCACCCATCGCCTTCGGAGTCGACGCCGACTTCTTCCGCCCGGCCGACGACGCGGCCGAGGTGGACCGCGACCTCGTCGTGAGCGTGGGCAACGACCGCCACCGCGACTTCGCGACCGTGCTGCGTGCCTTCGCGCAGGTGCGGCGCGCCCGGCCGTCCAGCCGGCTCGTGGTCGTCTCGCGCGTCGTCGCGCCGGCCGACGTCGCGGGCATCGAGGGCGTGACGCTCGTCCCGGCGCTCGACCACGCCGCGCTGGGCGCGACCGTGCGCAGCGCGGCCGTCGGCATGACGCTCACGCGGCCCAACGGCCACGTGTCCGGGGCGACGGCCGTGCTCGAGACGCTCGCCGTCGGGCGGCCCGCCATCGCGACCGCGAACCCCGGGATGGCGGACTATGCGCGCCAAGGCGGCCTGACCCTCGTGCCGCCCGCCGACGCCGACGCCGCCGCCCTCGCGTGCCTCGCGGTGCTCGAGGACCCGAGCGCGGCCGACGACGTCGGCGCCCAGGGCCGCGCGGCGGTCGAGCGGACCTTCAGCACCGAACGGCACGCCGAGCGCCTCGCGGGCGTCCTCGACGCCGCGCGGGGGACCTGAACCTCAGCCGCCGGGTCTCGCGGGCGTGTGCCGGCGTGAGCTCAGCGGCCGAGCGCGGCCCTGGCGTCCCGAGCGGCGTCCTCCAGCTCCGCCGCCAGGGTGGCGGCCGCCTGCGTGACGGCCGTGCGCTGCGCCGGCAGGTCGCCCAGCACCTCGTCCACGAGCTCGAGCAGGCCGCCGGCGGTGAGCTCGTCGGTGCGCACGGTGTAGCGCTCGCGACCCACGGACTGCTGGAAGTCGCGGCACTTGGGCCGGTACTCCATCGCCACGCCGGGGACGCCGACGCGTGCGGCGAGGACGAGCGCGTGCAGCTTCTCGCCGACCAGCACGTCGCACGCCGCGAGCGCGCGCATCACGTCGTCGAGCTCGCAGGGCGGGGGCGGGAGGACGCCCGGGACCTGAGCGGCGAGCCGCTCCAGGGGTGCGACGTCCTCGACCGTCGTGCTGATGAGCCGCACCTCGACGCCGCGCGCGAGCAGGAGCCGAGCCAGGTCGCGCACCTGCGTGAGGAGACCCTCCTCGTCCTGGCCCCACAGGTCGTCGGTGATGCCCACGTTGATGCCCACGACGCGGGGTCGGTCCGCCGGCGCACCCACCGCGGCGGGCTCGGTGTACGGGTCCGCCATGCCGGTGGGCAGTGGGAGCGCCAGGGCCGGGTCGCCGACCACCTGTGCCTCGATCCCCAGGTCCGCCAGGGTCTCGGCGCTGCGCGGACCGCGCACCCGCACGACCGGGAACTGCCGGAGGATCGGCGCCCACATCGCCGGCTCGGCGGCCACGCGGGCACGGCGGCCGACGGCGTACGTCGGGTCCTCGACGCCGACACTGAGCATCGTGCGCGGCGCGTGCGGCGCAGCCGCGAGGAGGGCCGACAGCGTCTCGCGGAAGTGGCCGTTGAAGATCAGCGTCCCGCCGCCCAGGCACACCGCACCGAAGGCGCCGCCGCGGCCGGCGGCGCGGAGCAGTCCGTTGTCGGTGAGGTCCGGGACCTGCCGCACGCCCCACGGGGCGAGAAGTCGGCGGTGGGCCTCGAGCATGGCCTCGTCCCCGAGGTTGCCGTGGCCGGACCACCCCACGTAGGCGATCGACGAGCCGCGCTCACGGAGGAACGACAGGTACCCGGTCGCCTTGTGGAGCTCGCCGAGGCGCCGTCGGGCGACTGCGGTCGGGGCGCTCCAGGGCTGACTGGTCACGCTCGTGCGCGGCTGGGCAGTAGCCATGCTCCTCCGTCGGTGGTTCGGCAGGCCGCCCCGTTGCGCCCCAGTCCGTCCGCAACCGGACGAACATGTTGGAACCGGACTCTAGTGATCAGAGCCCGTCTGCCCAAGAGGGCGTCCGAGGTAGGCGGCCGACTGGAGCGCGTACAGCTCCGCGTACCGGCCCCCGCGCTCGACGAGGTCCTCGTGCGTCCCGTGCTCGATCACGCGGCCGCCGTCGAGCACGTAGATGTGGTCCGCGAGGCGGACGCTCGACCACCGGTGCGAGATGAGCAGCGCCGCCCGGCCCTCGAGCATGCGGCGGACGTCCGCGAAGAGCTCGTGCTCGGCGCGCGGGTCGAGCGCGGCGCTCGGCTCGTCGAGCACCACGAGGTCGCGGTCGCGGTAGAGCGCCCGCGCGAGCGCGATCCGCTGCCACTGCCCGCCCGACAGGTCCGAGCCCTCGGCGAGCTCGCGCCCGAGCGGCGTGTCGAGCCCCGTCGGGAGCCGCCGCAGGGCCTCGTCGAGGCCCACGCGACCGGCCACGTCGCCGGCGCGCGCCCGGTCGGGCGGGGCCGAGGTGTCGGACAGCGCGATGTTGTCGAGCGCGGTCATCTGGTACCGCACGAAGTCCTGGAAGACGACGCTCACGCTCGCGCGCAGCTCGGCCATCCCTAGGGCGTCGCCGTCCCAGGACACGGCGCCCGACGACGGCGCGAACAGCCCCGAGACGATCTTGGCGAGGGTGGTCTTCCCGGAGCCGTTCTCCCCGACGAGCGCGACGACGGCGCCCGCGGGCACCTCGATGCTCACGCCGTCGAGCGCCGGCCGGCCGGCGTTCTCGTAGGTGAAGGTCACGTCGCGCACCGCGAGGCCCGTGCGCAGCTCGCGTGGCGTGCCCGGCGGTGACGCCGGGGGGCACGTCGCGAGGAAGTCCTCGAGGTCACGCAGGAACGGCGCGCTCTCGACGAGGCCGGTGAGCGACCGCACGACGCCGCTGAGCTGCCCCGCGAGGAGGCGCGCGGCGACCGCGGCCGCCCCGGCGTCGGCGAGGCCGATCCGGCCCACGTCGACGAGCCAGACGATCACCGCGAGCGCGGCCGCGAGCCCGAGCGCCGAGGCGCCCGCTGCGAGGAGGTTGAGCCGCTGGCGCACGCCGACCTGGCGGCGCAGCCGCGCGAGGTGCGCCGCGTCCTCGCCCGCGAGGCGGCCGAGGATCTCGGGTGCGGCGTCGAAGGAGCGGGTCTCGGTGACGAAGGCGCGGTGGCTCACGAGCATGCGCAGGTAGGTGCGGCGGCGCAGGCCGGGCGTCGCCTCGGTCGCGAACGCGAACTCCGCGCGGCTCGCCCGGCGCGCGACCAGCACCGCCGGCAGCCCGGCGAGGAGCAGGAGGGGGACGAGGACGGGCTCGATGGCGAGGAGCGCCACGGACATGGCCACGACCCCGAGGACGCCGCCGAGGGAGCCGAGCGCCCCGGTCGCGACGGCGGTCGGCCGGGTCAGGGCGTTGGACGTGACGCGCTCGAGGCGGGTCACGAAGGCGGTCGACTCGTACCGGACGAGCTCGACCGACGCGCACGCCTCGAGCAGGCGTCGCCAGACGCGCTGGGCGACCCGCTCGCCGAGCACGCGCTGCTGCTGGCCCTGCAGGGCGCCCGCGGCACCCGAGACGGCGGTGGCGACGGCGAGCAGGGCGAGACCGGGGACGAGGGCCGCGGCGGAGGCGTCCTGGTCGAGCACGGCGCCGAGCGCGAGCCGGCTCGCGAGGACGACGGCGACGCCGGCGGCGGCACCGAGCAGCTGGAGGGTGGCGGCGAGCGTCACGCCGCGGGGGTCGGCGCGGGCCGTGGTCCGGAGCGCCTCGAGGAGCACGCCTGCGCGCGGGCGCCTGCTCACGGGTCCTCCGGGCGGTGGACGAGCGCGGGTGCGGGGCACCCGGACGTGGCACGACCGGCCGTGCGGGACGCTGTCCCGCGCGGCCGGCCGCTGGGGATGCTCAGGACGAGACGGGACCGAGGGCGATGTCGCCGTCGGGGCTCGTGAAGACGATGCCGTCCGTGCCCGTCGCGTCCTTGTACGTGACCAGGGTCATGCCGTGGAGCGAGCCGATCGGCTCGATCGACGGTGAGGTGTACCTCGCGTCCATGTGGTCTCCTCTGCCGCGCGGTGCCGGGCTCGTCCCGCGACCGCTGTGTGGGATCGTAGGTGGCCGCCCGTAAGGGTGGCAACGGGGGCGAACCGGGCACGGGGAGGCGCGTGGACCACGGGGGAGGCGTCTACGGCCTGCGCGTGCGCGGTCTCGACGACGTCGACGGCCTGCTGCGCCCCGCGCGCGAGGGCTGGCCCGTGCTCACCGTGCGTCCCACCGCCGGTCGCCGCCGGCTCACCGAGGACCGGGTCGAGGAGGACCGCGCGGCCTACCGGCTCGAGCGTGCGGACGGCGACGTGCACCTCGACCGCGCGACGCTCACCGCGACGTTCGTCATGACCGCGACCCATCCGGCCGAGGCCTTCCTCCACCCCTTCCTGAGCCTCGCGACCGCCGTCGTGAGCCGCTGGCTCGACCGGGACGCCCTGCACGCCGGGGCGTTCGTCGCGGCAGACGGTGCGTGGGGCGTGCTCGGCGCGCGGGAGGCCGGCAAGAGCACGGCCCTCGCCGCGCTCCACGCGCGCGGGCTGCCGGTGCTGGCCGACGACGTCGTCGTCGTGGACGCGGGCGAGGTCATGCCCGGGCCGGCGTGCCTCGACCTGCGCCGGCCGGCCGCGGAGCGCCTCGGCCTCGGCACGAGCATCGGCGTGGTGGGCGCGCGGGAGCGCTGGCGCGTCCGGCTGCCGGCCGACGCCACACCCGCACCGCTCGCGGGCTGGGTGCTGCCCGAGTGGGGGGACGCGCACCGCGTCGAGGTGGTCCGGCCCGCGGAGCGGCTCGGGCTGCTCATGGCGAACCTCGCGCTGAGCCGCGTGCCGCGGCGCCCCGAGCGGGTCATGGACCTGGCGAGCGTCCCGGTCCTGCGCTGGGTGCGCCCGCGGGACTGGGCCGAGGCGGACCGGGGCCTGGACGCGCTCCTCAGCGCGGTGGGCTCACACGGCGGTCGCCCGACACCGCCCACACGTGCTGGAGCAGGGTGAACGTCCGCCCGTCCGGCCGCTCCGAGCGCCAGGCCGCGGCCAGCGCGTCCGGGTCCACGAGCGCCGGGTCGACGCCGCCGCCGTCCCACGCGGCCGCCGCCGCACGCGCCCCCGGACCCCAGAACGCCCCGCCGAACTCGGCCTTGGAGCGCCGCGTCACGACGACGTCGGGCACGAGGTCGCCCACGAGGCCGCGCAGCGCCTCGGCCCGCGAGCGGGGCAGGTGCTCGCGCTGCTCGGTCGCGAGCGCGGCGAGGAACGTGGGCGCGGTGAAGGGGTGGAGGGCGGCGGCCCCGCCGTCCTGCGCGACGCGCGCGAGGCTCTCGGTCGCGACCGCGCGGTAGCGGGCGCGCCACCACCCGGCGACGACGGCGGCGTCGGGCCGGACGGGCAGCTCGGCC
>NZ_JACVQL010000077.1 GCF_019733465.1 Actinotalea ferrariae
CGTCGGACGCGTGGTCGCGGCGCTGGCCGAGCGCCGGGGCGGCGACGTGAGTGTGGGCTACGGCTCGGGGTGCGACCCGAGGGTCCCGGCCGCCGTCGCGGCCGCGCGCGAGCGCCTCGAGCGCGCGGGCTCGGGCGGTCGGGTCGTGGTCGCCTCCTACCTGCTCGCGCCGGGGTACTTCCACGACCGCCTCGCCGAGGCGGGCGCCGACGCCGTCACGGACCCGCTGGGCGCTCATCGCCGCGTCGTGCAGATCGTCCTGGACCGTCACCTGGAGGCGGTGACGGCGGCGTCCGCGTCGCTGCCCCGGTTCCCGGTGCACCGCCTCCCGGCCCCGGTGCGCTGACCGGCCCGCCGGCGGGCACGAGCGTCGCCGGCGCGGGGGGTCGCAGGTCGCCGTCGCGCCGCGCGTTCTTGACCCGGTACATCGCCGCGTCCGCGGCGGCGAAGAGCGCCGCCGGGTGGACGCCGGGGTCGAACGCGAGGGCTGCGCCGATGCTCGCCTCGACGTCGACGAGCGTCCGGTCGAGGTGCACGGGCTGGCCGACGGCGGTCGCGAGCCGCTCCGTGACGACCGCGACCTGGTCGGGGCCGGTGACCTCGGTGAGCACGGCGCAGAACTCGTCCCCGCCGAGGCGGGCGAGGTGGTCGTGCGAGCGCAGCCCCGCGGCGAGGCGCTGGGAGACCACGACGAGGAGCCGGTCGCCCATCGCGTGGCCGTAGGTGTCGTTGACGGCCTTGAACCGGTCGAGGTCGATGAACAGCACCGCGATGCCCGCGCCCGGGGTCGCCTGGGCCAGGAGCGCTTCCAGGCGGCGCATGAGCTCGCCGCGGTTGGGCAGCCGGGTCAGGTCGTCGTGCGCTGC
Organism: Actinotalea ferrariae; assembly: GCF_019733465.1. Taxonomy (GTDB): domain Bacteria; phylum Actinomycetota; class Actinomycetes; order Actinomycetales; family Cellulomonadaceae; genus Actinotalea; species Actinotalea ferrariae_A. Next base: position 867 of record NZ_JACVQL010000077.1, read on the forward strand.
GGCGTGCGCGAGCGCGTCGGAGGCCAGCAGCCGGTCCGTCACGTCCCGCTGCTCGACCACGAGCCCGTCGACGAGGGGGTCGTCGAGCAGGTGCAGGGTCCACTCGAACCAGCGCCGCTCACCGCTCGCGAGCACCACGAGCACGTCGAAGCCGGCGCGCGTCCCGGGTCCGCGGGCGAGCACGTCGTCAAGCCGCTCGGTCACCGCCGCGCGGTGCTCGACGTCCACGAGGTCGACGAGCGGGCGTCCCAGCAGGGCGTCGGGCGTGTATCCGAGCGCGCGCTGGACCGCCGGGCTCACGTAGGTCAGCCGGCCGGCGGCGTCGCTCACGGACAGCACGTCCGTCGAGGAGTCCATGAGCGCCTGGAGCCGCGCGTCGGCGCGCGCGAGCGCCGCCTGGGACCGCTCGCGCTCCGCGATCGACGTGGCGACGTTCCAGATGCTCAGCATCGCGACCGCGAACAGCCATCCGGCGCCCAGGTGGCTGCGGTCCTCCTCCACCACGGTCGGCACGAGGCCGGCGTGGACGCCGAGCTGGCCGACGGTCGTGAACACGACCGTGACGAGGGCGGCGAGGGGCCACGTGCGGCTGCCCGAGCGCTGCAGGATGACGACGGTCGCGAGCACCGCGGCGCCCGGCAGCAGCATGCTCCAGCCCGACGTCCACGTCCCGGCCGCGAAGATCCCGAAGGCGATGACGAGCCGGAGGAGCGGCCGGTTGTCCAGCCGGCCGGAGCCGAGGCGCAGCTGCACGGGCAGCGTCGCGACCAGCACGGCCACGACGCAGAGCAGGGCCAGGACCCACGGGACGCCGTGCACGAGGTCCTCGGCCTGCAGCGCCGCGATGCCGGGGGTCGCCACGAGCATCCAGACGACGGCGCCGACGGCGGCGAGGGCGCGGCGCGCTCCGACGCCGGTCAGGGGTGCGTCGGACGGGACGCCCACGGGGGCCGGGACGCCGGCGTCCGGTGCGCGCGCTGCAGCGTCGCGCGAGCGCGCGCGGTGCCGGCCCGGCTCCATGTCTCCCCGATCGGATCGCCCGGTCGGCGCTGGCGCTGCACGCCGCCGGGGTGGTGCGCCCAGTGTGGCCCCGGGTGGCGGGCCGGGCGACCGAACGGGGCGGCGGCGGTCCGGGTGCGAGCGCGTGCGGGCCAGCGTGTCACCCGGTCAGTCCACGCCGAGCCACTCCAGCCAGGCGTCGGGCAGCACCGCGAAGCCGACGAACGAGACGACGTCGAGCACCGTGTGCGCGACGACGAGCGGCATGACGCGCCGGGTGCGCACGTAGTAGAGCGCGAAGAGCACGCCCATGACCACGTTGCCCGCCGCCATCCCGGGGCCCTGGTACAGGTGGTAGGAGCCGCGCAGGAGCGAGCTCGCGACGATCATCGCGGGCACGCCCCAGCGCAGGGCCCGGAGCCGCTCGAGCAGGTAGCCGACGGCGACGACCTCCTCGAGCAGCGCGTTCTGGAGCGCGGAGAGCAGCAGCACCGGCACGGCCCACCAGTAGGGGGCCAGCCCGGACGGGTTGATGTCGACCGTGAGCCCGAGCGCGCGGGTGGCGAGGTAGAGGCCGAGGCCCGGGATGCCGATCACGGCCGCCAGGCCGAGCCCCGCGGCGAGGTCACGGCCGGGGCGCGCGCCGTCGAGCCCGATGGTCCGGACGGCGCTGCGGCCGTGGGCCGAGAGGAGGTAGAGCGCGAGCGCCACGGGCACGAGCGCGAAGCCGATGCCCACGAGCTGGTAGGTCAGGTCGAGGTAGGGGCGGGCCGACTGCTGGGGGTTGAGCGTCGTGGACTGCTGCGCGAGCGGCACGTCGCGCGTGAGGCGGTCCCACAGGCGCAGCAGCGCGTACACGCCCGACTGGCCGAGCGAGAGCCCGAGCACGATCCACACCTCGGCGCCGAGGCGCCGTCGGGCGAGGCGCTCGGCGGCGCCGACCGGTGCTGCGTCGCTCGGCGATGCGTCCCGGTCGTCGTGCGCCGCCGCGGCCGAGGCGTCGTCGGGTCCGGCGGGGTGGCGGGCGGGCACCGCCACAACGTACCCGCGGACCCTTGACGCCGGCGCCCGGGTGCGTCATGCTCGCAAAGCACTTTGCAACGCAAACTAGTTGGTGAGGAGCCGGCACGGTGACCACCACCCCGACGGAGGCGACCATGACCGAGCACGGCGCAGGGCCGGCGCACGACCGCTCGCCCCACGACGACGGGCCGGACGACGACGCGCCGCTCGACCCGGAGCTCGTCGCGCAGATCGTCGCCGACCAGCGCGCGCGCGTGCGCTCGGCGATCGACGTCGAGGCGCGCGTCCTGTTCGGCGCCTGGGGCGTCGCGTGGCTGCTCGGCTTCGGCGCCCTGTGGGTCGCCGAGAGCCAGGAGGCGGCGCCCTTCGGCGAGGGGGTCGCGCTCGCGGTGTTCGGGGCGCTCCTCCTCGCGGCGGGCGGCGTCACGGCCTGGCACCTGACGGTCCGCACCCGCGGCGTGCACGGCACGTCGGCGGTGCAGGGCGCGATGTACGGCTGGACGTGGTTCGTCACGTTCCTCGGCGTCTTCGCCCTCCCGCAGGCGCTGGAGCGCGCGGGCGCGAGCGGCGACGTGCAGACGACCGTCATGACCGTCGTGCCGGCGCTCGTCGTCGGCGCCCTCTACATGGCGGGCGGCGCGATGTGGGGCGACCGCACCCAGTTCACGCTCGGCGCCGGCATCGGCGTCGTCACGGCCGTCGCCGCGCTCGTCGGCCTGCCGCACATGCTCGGCGTCATGGCCGTGGCGGGCGGCGGCGGCATGCTCCTCACGGCGGGCGTCGACGCGGTGCGTCGGCGCCGGGGCGGCGGGCGGGCGTGAAGGCCGAGCTCGACCCCGTCATCCACAGCCAGGCGCGGCTGCGGATCATGACCACCCTGACCGCGCTGCCCGTCGGCGACCGGCTGACGTTCCCGCGCCTGCAGAGCCTGCTCGACACGACGGCAGGCAACCTCTCGACCCACCTGCGCAGGCTCGAGGAGGCCGGCTACGTGACGGTCACCAAGGGCCACCAGGGTCGCGTGCCCTCGACGCACGTCGAGGCGACCCGTGCCGGCCGGCGTGCCTTCGAGGACTACGTCGGCCGGCTCACCGAGCTGCTCACACCGCCCACCGGCGGCACATCCACCACGGAGGACCGATGATCTCCACCCCAGCCGTACCGCCGGCACAGCCGGCGCGCCGTGCACCCCAGGTACCGCCCGTCCCCGGGCCCGCCGGGTCGACGGCGTCCGACGCGCCCGTGCTCGAGGCCGTCGGCGTGACCCGGCGCTTCGGCCCGACCGTGGCGCTCGACGACGTCTCGCTCGCCGTCCACCCCGGTGAGCTCGTGGGCCTGCTCGGACCCAACGGCGCGGGCAAGACGACGCTGCTGAGCCTCGTCACCGGGCTGCGCCGGCCGGACTCCGGCGTCGTCCGGCTCTTCGGCGGCGACCCGCGCGACCCGGCGAACCGCACGTCGCTCGGCACCACGCCCCAGGAGACCGGGCTCCCGGCCACGCTCACCGTGGGCGAGGTGACGGACTTCGTCGCGGGCCACTACCCCGACCCGATGACGCGGGGGGAGGTGCTCGAGCGGTTCGGGCTCACCGACCTCGTCCGGCGCCAGACCGGCGGGCTCTCGGGCGGGCAGAAGCGCCGGCTCGCGGTCGCGCTCGCGCTCGTCGGCCGGCCGCGGCTCGTGGTGCTCGACGAGCCGACGACGGGCCTCGACGTCGAGGCGCGCCACTCGCTGTGGCAGGCGCTGCGCGACTACCACGCCGACGGCGCCGCGGTCGTGGTGACGAGCCACTACCTCGAGGAGATCGAGGCCCTCGCGCGGCGCGTCGTCGTCATCGGCGGCGGCCGCGTGCTCGTCGACGACACCCTCTCCGCCGTGATCGACCGGGTGTCCCTGCGCCGCGTCACCGTGACGCTCCCGGGTGCCGACGAGGCCGCGGTGCGGGCGCTGCCCGGCGTGAGCGACCTCACCCGCGACGGCGACCGGTTCGAGATCCTCGCGTCCGACGCGGACGCGCTCGTGCGGTCCGTCGCCACGCTGCCGTTCCAGGGCATCGAGGTGCGCGGCGCCTCGCTCGAGGAGGCGTTCCTCGCGCTCACCGCGGGCCCGTCCGCCGCGGGCGCGACCACCCCGACCAGCCCGACCACCCAGGAGGTGTCGGCATGAGCACGCTCCAGCTCGCCGCGCTGCACACGAAGTACCAGGTCCTCGAGACCCTGCGCGTCCCGGTCGCCGTCATCGGCAACCTCATGTTCCCCGCGCTCGCGATGTTCTTCTTCGTCGTGCCGCAGCAGAGCGTCGCGGGCAATCCAATCGCGGCCACGGCCGCCGTCGGGCAGCTCGCGATGTTCGCGGTCATGTCCACGTGCATGTTCACGTTCGGGGTCGGCGCTGCCGAGGACCGGGCCCTGCCGTTCGACCCGTACGTCCGCACCCTGCCGGCCGGGCCGGCGCCCCGCATGATCGGCCGGATGCTCACGGGCGGGTTCTTCGCGTTCCTCGGGCTCGTGCCCCTCGTGCTCATCGGGTGGCTGTTCACCGAGGCGACCGTCACGCCGGGCCGGTTCGGCCTCGCCCTGCTCGTCGTCGTGGGCGTCGCGCTGCCGTTCCTCGGGCTCGGGCTGGGCATCGGCTACTCGACGAGCGCCAAGGCCGCGATCGCGGTGGTCCAGGTGATCCTGTTCCCCATCGCGTTCGCGGGCGGGCTCTTCATGCCGCCGCAGATCTTCCCGGACTGGCTCGACTCGATCTCGCAGGTGCTGCCCAGCCGCGCCGGTCGCGACCTGCTCGTCGAGACCCTCACGGGCGTCGAGGCGTACGCCGCGGCCCTGCCCGTGCTGCTCGGCTGGGGCGTCCTCTTCACGGCGTTCGCGCTGTGGGCGTACCGCCGCGACGAGGGCCGCCGCTTCCGCTGAGGGTGCCGGACGATCCGCGCACGACGGAGGCCGGGTGGTGGGGTGCGTCCCCACCACCCGGCCTCGGTGCGTCGCGCCCGTCAGGTTCAGCCCGCGCGGCGCAGGCGGAGCGAGTTCGCCACGACGAGCACCGAGCTGAACGCCATCGCGGCGCCGGCGATCATCGGGTTGAGGAACCCCAGCGCCGCGAGCGGGATCGCCGCGACGTTGTAGGCGAAGGCCCAGAACAGGTTCTGCTTGATCACGCGCAGCGTGCGCCGCGAGAGCCGCACCGCCTGCCCGGCCGACCGCAGGTCGCCGCGCACGAGCGTGATGTCCGCCGCCTGCATCGCGACGTCGGTCCCCGTGCCCATCGCGAGCCCGAGGTCCGCCTGCGCGAGCGCGGCGGCGTCGTTCACGCCGTCCCCGACCATCGCGACCACGCGGCCCTCGCCCTGCAGGCGCTGCACGACGGCGACCTTGTCCGCGGGCAGGACCTCGGCGACGACGTCGTCGATCCCCACCTCGGCGGCGACCGTGCGCGCCGCGCCCGCGTTGTCACCCGTGAGCAGCACGGGCCGCAGGCCGAGCGCGCGAAGCTCGCGGATCGCCTCGGCCGACGTCGGCTTCACCGGGTCGCGCAGCACGAGCACACCCCGCGCGCCGCCGTTCCACGCCGCCATGACCGCGGTCGCCCCGCCGGTCTCCGCCGCGGCGAAGCGCTCGTCGAGCGCCGACGTGTCGACGCCGTGCTCGCGCAGCCACGCGGGCCGCCCGACCAGGACGCGCCGCGCCATGCCGAGGCCGCTGTGCGCCG
>NZ_JACVQL010000078.1 GCF_019733465.1 Actinotalea ferrariae
GCGCCGGGCCGTGTGGGCGGTGCCGCGAGCGCCCCGGGCGCCGCCGCCGAGGCGGGCCCGCAGGGGCCCGAGACCGTCGTTCGTGACCCAGCCCGCCCAGACCAGGTCCCACAGGGCGTCGGCCACCTGGGTCGGGCCGGGCGCGGGCGCGTCGGCGTCGCCCTCCACGAGGGCGGCGACCCGGGTCGCGAGCGCGTCGAGGAAGTACGCGCCGCCGCCGCCGAGGGCCTCGAGCACGGCGTCGTGCAGCGGTGCGGCGAGCGCGCCCTCGCGCGGCAGCGCGGCAGCGAGGGTGAGGTCCGCCGTCGCGGCCGGGTGCAGGCTGACGAGCCCGTCGCGGGCGGCGAGCGAGGCGTGCCCGGCCCACACGACCTCGCCCGCGGCGGTGAGCTCGTCGAGCATGGCCGGCTGGTAGCCCGGCACGCGGGCGGGGAGCACGAGCGTCTCCCACGCCGACGCCGGGAGCGCGACGCCGGCGAGCTGCTCGACGACGCGTGCGACGCCGTCGACCCCGCGCAGCCGGACCGCGCCGGGCCGGTCCAGGACGCCCTGCCAGCGCGGGAGGAACACCCCGAGCGCCTGCTGCGGCACGGGCTCGACCTCGGCGCGCAGCGCCGCGAGCGACCGCCGGCGCAGCGTGCGGAGCACCTCGGTGTCGCAGTAGTCCTCACCGGTGCCGCCGAGCACGTCGGGTCGCAGCCGCCCGCAGACGAGCGCGCCCTGCGCCTCGAGCCGGCGCAGCACGTCGCCGACGACGGCGGTGCCGAGCCCGAGCCGGTCGGCGACCTGGGTCGCGGTGAACGGGCCGTGCGTCCGGGCGTACCGCCGCACGAGGTCGCCGAGGGGGTCGGGCACGATCTCGGTGAACGCCTCGGGGATCCCGACGGGGAGCGCGACCCCCAGGGCGTCGCGCAGGCGTCCGGCGTCCTCGACCGCGGCCCAGTGCTCGGCTCCCTCGCCGCCGAGCCGGACGGCGATGACGCGTCGGCGCGAGACCAGCTCGGCGAGCCACGCGGGCACCTCGTCGGCGAGCTCGTCGCGGGTGCGCGCGACCACGCCGGCCAGCGTCAGCGGGCCGTGCCGCCGGACGACGTCGGCGACGTCCTCGAGGTGGCGAGCGCGTCGCTCCGGCGCGGTGCCCATGAGCTCCGCCTCGGTCGTGAGCACGGCGTCCGGGTCGAGCAGGTCCGCGAGCTGGGACGCCCCGCCCTGCCCCAGGAGCTCGGCGAGCAGCGTCGGGTCCAGGGTGAGGGCCGCCGCGCGCCGCTCGGCGAGCGGGGCGTCACCGTCGTACAGGAACTGCGCCGTGTAGCCGAAGAGGAGGGACTGCGCGAAGGGCGACGGCGTCGGCGTCGTGACCTCGACGACGCGCACCCGGCGGCTCGCGATCGCCTGCATGAGGTCGGTGAGCGCCGCGACGTCGAAGTCGTCCTGCAGGCACTCGCGCGCCGCCTCGAGCAGGATCGGGAAGTCGGGGTAGCGCGCCGCGACGGACAGCAGCTGCGCCGAGCGCTGGCGCTGCTGCCAGAGCGGCTGGCGCTTGTCGGGCCGGCGGCGGGGGAGCAGGAGCGCCCGCGCGGCGGCCTCCCGGAACCGCGCACCGAACAGGGCGGAACCGCCCAGCTCGCCGCGGACGGCCTCGGGCACCTCGTCCGGCTCGATCAGGAGGTCCGTCAGGTCGATGCCGGGCCCGTCGGGCTCGGTCCAGCGCGCCTCGGCCGCGTCCCACGTCCCCGTCCCCGCCGCGACCATGTCGGGCAGCCGCAGCACGATCCCGTCGTCGGAGTGCATGGCCGCGGCGTCGAGCCCGTAGCGCTCGCGCAGGCGGGCGCCCACGACGAGCGCCCACGGCGCGTGCACGGTCGCGCCGTAGGGGGAGTGGATGACGATCCGCCAGTCGCCGATCTCGTCGCGGAACCGTTCGACGACCACGGTCCGGTCGTCGGGCAGCACGCCCGCCGCGGCGCGCTGCTCGTCGAGGTACCCGAGCAGGTTGTCGGCCGCCCACGCGTCGAGGCCCGCCGCGGTCACGCGCTCGGTCGCCTCCTCGCGCGGGAGGGCGGCCAGCTCCCGGACCCACGTGCCGAGCGCCTGCCCGAGCTCGGCGGGCCGGCCCGGGGAGTCGCCCTTCCAGAAGGGCAGGCGCCCGGGGAGCCCGGGCGCGGGGCTGACGAGCACGCGGTCGGGCGTGATCTCCTCGATCCGCCACGTGCTCGACCCGAGGGTGAACGTGTCGCCCACGCGCGACTCGTAGACCATCTCCTCGTCGAGCTCGCCCACGCGCTTGCCCCCGCGCAGCCGCGCACCGCCGGACGCGTCGTCGGCCGGGACGTCGCCGCCCGACCCGGCGAGGAACACGCCGAACAGCCCGCGGTCGGGGATGGTGCCGCCGCTCGTCGCGGCGAGCCGCAACGCTCCGGGGCGACCGCTGAGGACGCCCGTGGTCCGGTCCCACACGATGCGCGGGCGCAGCTCGGCGAACTCCTCGCTGGGGTAGCGGCCCGCGAGCATGTCGAGGACCGCGTGCAGGCTCGCCTCGCCGAGCTCGCTGAACGAGGCGGCGCGCCGAACCACGCGCGCGAGGTCGTCCACCGTCCAGTCGTCGACCGCGAGCATCGCGACGACCTGCTGGGCGAGCACGTCGAGCGGGTTGGCGGGGACGTCGAGGCGCTCGATCCGCCCGTCCCGCATGCGCTGTGCGATGACGGCGGCGGGCACCAGGTCACCGCGGTACGTCGGGAAGACGATCCCGCGTGACACCGCCCCGACCTGGTGGCCGGCGCGCCCGACGCGCTGCAGCCCGGAGGCGACCGACGGGGGCGAGCCGACCTGCACCACGAGGTCGACGGCGCCCATGTCGATGCCGAGCTCGAGCGACGACGTCGCGACGACGGCGGGCAGACGGCCCTCCTTGAGCTCGGACTCGGTGCGGGTGCGCTCCGCGCGGCTCATCGAGCCGTGGTGCGCGCGCGCGAGGATCGTCGACGCGTCCGACGTGTCCACCCCGACGGCCGCGCCCGACTGCGCCTGCACCTGGGACGGCGTGAGGGTTCCCGGGTCGGGGAGGTCCCCGCCCTGCCGCTGCGCCCAGACCTCGTTCATGCGCGCCGTCAGCCGCTCCGCACCGCGGCGCGAGTTCGTGAAGACGAGCGTCGAGCGGTGCTCCGCGACGAGGTCGACCACGCGCTCCTCGACGTGCGGCCAGATGGACGGACGAGGCGGGGCGCCGGCCGCGCTGCCCGACAGGTCAGGCCCGTCGTCGCGCGCGGCACCGGGGGCGCCCAGCTGCGTGAGGTCGGGCACGGGGACGACGACCCGCACGTCGACCACCTTGGCCGACGGCGGCTGCACGACGGCGACGGGACGGCCGCCGTCGGCCGTGCTCCGGGCACCGCCGAGGAACCCGGCGACGGCCGAGACGGGGCTCACGGTCGCGGACAGGCCGACCCGCTGCGCGGGGCGTGGCCCCGCGCCGACGCTCGCCGCACCGTCGTCCTCCGCACCGGGCGCCGCGTCGAGCAGCGCGTCGAGGCGTTCGAGGCTCACCGCGAGGTGTGCCCCGCGCTTGGTGCCCGCGACGGCGTGGATCTCGTCGACGATCACGGTGCGCACGCCCGCCAGCCCGCTGCGGGCGGCCGACGTGAGGATGAGGAACAGCGACTCGGGCGTGGTGATGAGGACGTCCGGTGGGCGGGTCGCGAACGCGCGCCGCTCCGACGGCGGGGTGTCCCCGGTCCGGATCCCGACCGTCACCTCCGGGACCTCCAGCCCGAGGCGCGTGGCCGCCTGCCGGATGCCGACGAGCGGCGAGCGGAGGTTGCGCTCGACGTCGGACGCGAGCGCCTTGAGCGGTGACACGTACAGCACGCGGCAGCGCTGCGCGGGGTCGGCCGGGACCGGTTCGCTCATGAGCCGGTCCAGCGCCCACAGGAAGGCCGCGAGCGTCTTGCCGGAGCCGGTCGGCGCCACCACCAGCGCGTGGTCGCCGCCGCCGATGGCCTCCCAGGCACCCGCCTGCGCCGCGGTCGGGGCGTGGAAAGCGCCCGAGAACCAGGCGCGCGTCGGCTCGGAGAACCGGGCCAGGACGTCGACGGCCGCGGGCTCGTCGGTCGCCGGACCGGACCGCGTGCCCGATCGCACCTGCGTACTCACCGGCACATTGTGTCGTGCGGCACCGACACCGGCCCGGCGGCGGTCGGCCCACCGGCACCCGCGGGTGCCAGCGGATGTGCGGGGGCGAGGCGGTGCGGCGTGCCCGGGCCGTGCGTGGCACCCTGGTGCCGTGCGGTACAGCGAGTTCTGGGACCTGGTCGACGACGTCTTCGGCGCGCGCATGGGCCGCACCCTCGCGCAGGACCAGGTGCTGGGCGGGCTCGACGACCGCACGAGCGTCCAGGCGCTCGCGGACGGCGAGGAGCCCCGCACGGTGTGGCGGGCGCTCTGCGACGCCATGGCGGTCCCCGAGTCCGAGCGCTGGGGGAGCCTGACGCGCGCACCGCGGACGCGCTGAGGCCCTCTCGAGCACGCTCCACGGGCTCCGAGGGCCTGCGCCGCGAGAGCCGGCAAAGCCCGCGCCCCGTGTCGGTGGCGCGGGGTAACGTCGCGCCGTGGCCGCCGAACCCCTGCCCGCCGGAGACCCCGCCGAGCCGCTGATCAGCGCGCGCGGGCTCGTCAAGACGTTCGGCGACTTCACGGCCGTCGACGCGATCGACGTCGACGTCCGGCCGGGTGAGGCCTTCGGCTTCCTCGGCCCCAACGGCGCGGGCAAGTCGTCGACCATGAAGATGATCGGCTGCGTGTCACCGCCCTCGGCGGGCTCGCTGCGGATCATGGGTCTCGACCCCGCGACGCACGGGCCGGCGATCCGCGCGCGGCTGGGCGTGGTGCCGCAGCGGGACACCCTCGACGAGGAGCTGACCGTCGAGGAGAACATCTGGGTCTACGGCCGGTACTTCGGACTCTCGCGCTCCGAGGTGCGCCGTCGTGCGGCGGAGCTGCTCGAGTTCGCGCAGCTCGCCGAGCGGTCGCGCTCGGTCGTCGAGCCGCTCTCGGGCGGCATGAAGCGCCGCCTGACGATCGCGCGTGCGCTCGTCAACCAGCCGCGCATCCTCCTGCTGGACGAGCCGACCACCGGCCTCGACCCCCAGGCCCGGCACGTGCTGTGGGACCGCCTGTTCCGGCTCAAGCGCGAGGGCGTGACCCTGGTCCTCACCACCCACTACATGGACGAGGCGGAGCAGCTGTGCGACCGGCTCGTGGTGATGGACCACGGGCGGATCGTCGCCGAGGGCTCGCCGCGGTCCCTCATCGAGGAGCACTCGACGCGCGAGGTGCTCGAGCTGCGCTTCGACAGCGACGACCACCGCGAGCACCTCGCCGCCGTCGACGGCGTCGCGGACCGGGTCGAGGTGCTGCCGGATCGGCTGCTGCTCTACACCGCCGACGGCGAGTCCGCCCAGGCCGAGCTGGGCCGTCGCGGCGTCGAGCCGCTCTCGTCGCTCGTCCGCCGCTCGACGCTCGAGGACGTGTTCCTCCACCTCACGGGCCGGACGCTGGTGGACTGATGGCCACCGACGTCGGCACGCGCACCGCCGGGACGTCCCGTGCCGCGCCCGCGCGCGGCGGTGGGTGGCGCTCGGTCACCGAGCACTGGCTCACGCAGTACCGCCGGGTCTGGGTCGGGTCCGCGATCTCGAGTTTCCTCACGCCGCTGCTCTACCTCGCCGGGATGGGCTACGGGCTCGGGGCGCTCGTCGACGGCGCGTCCGGGGGGATCGACGGGGTCCCCTACGTCCTGTTCGTCGCGCCCGGCGTCCTGGCCGCGACCGCGATGCAGGTCGCCGCCGGTGAGACGACCTTCTCCGTGATCGGCGCGATCAAGTGGCAGCGGTTCTACGAGGGCATGCTCGCGACCCCGCTCGGCGTGCGTGACGTCGTGCGTGGCCACATGGCGTACGTCCTGGTGCGGCTCGTCGTCGCGTGCGGCATCTTCCTCGCCGTGGCGGCGCTGCTCGGGCTCGTCCGGTCGCCGTGGGGCCTCCTGGCGCTCCCGGTCGCCGTGCTCGGCGGCATGGCGTTCGCCGCGTGCTGCTACGCCTACTCCGCGGGCCTCAGCAACGACCAGGGCGTGACCCTGCTCTTCCGCTTCGTGGTCATGCCGATGCAGCTGTTCGCGGGGACGTTCTTCCCGATCGAGCAGCTGCCGGGATGGCTGCAGCCGGTCGCGTGGGTGACGCCCCTGTGGCACGCCGTCGACGCGTGCCGCGACCTCGTGCTGGGCACGGTCACGCCCGGCCCGCTGCTCGGCCACCTCGCCTACCTCGGGGTGTGGCTCGTCGTCGGGCTGCTCCTGTCCGAGCGCGTGCTCCGGCGCAGGATGGTGATCTAGGTGACGCTCGGAGCAGGACCGGCGACCGGTACCGACCGGCGTCCCACCGGCTGGGCGCACTCGGTGGCGCGGTCCCTGCCGCTGCCCGCCGGCGCCGGCATGGCGCGCATGCTCGTGGAGCGCAACTACCGGTCGTTCCGCCGCACGTGGACGGTGCTCGTCTCGGGCTTCTTCGAGCCCGTGTTCTTCCTGTTCTCCATGGGCGTGGGCATCGGTGCGCTCGTGGGCGACGTCGAGGTGGGCGTCGGACGGACGGTGCCCTACGCGGTCTTCGTCGCACCGGCGCTCCTCGCGGCGTCGGCGATGAACGGCGCCGTCTTCGACTCGACGACCAACGTGTTCTTCAAGCTGAAGTACGCGCGCCTGTACGACTCGGTCCTCGCGACGCCGCTCGGCCCGCGCGACGTCGCCGTCGGCGAGATCACCTGGGCGCTGCTGCGCGGCCTCGTCTACTCGGGCGCCTTCCTCGTCGTGGCGGCGCTCGCCGGCGCGGTCACGACGTGGACCGCGCTGCTCGCGGTCCCCGCGGCCACGCTGATCGGCTGGGCCTTCGCGTCGATCGGCATGGCGACGACGACGTACATGCGGTCGTGGGCCGACTTCGACTTCGTGCAGCTCGCGATCCTCCCGATGTTCCTCTTCTCGGCCACGTTCTACCCGCTGAGCACCTACCCGCCCGCGCTCCAGTGGGTGGTGCAGGCCACCCCGCTCTACCACGGGGTCGCGATGGTGCGGGACCTCATGCTCGGCACCGTGGACCAGGGGATCCTCGTCCACGTCGCCTACCTCGCGGCGATGGGCGCGATCGGCACCGTCTGGACGTCGCGACGGATCGCGAGCCTCCTGCTGCGCTGAACCGGCCGGCGACGGGCGACGGCGTGTCGCGCACGGCTCGAACACCTGTTCGCTAGACTCGTCCACAGGTGCTGCGGTCACCCGCTCGTCCCCAGGCCCGGAGGTCCGGCGCCGGTCGTGTCGGAGGTGGGGCGTAGCGTCACCGACGAAGCCACAAGCACGACGCAGACAGCCAGACGCGGGCCCCGGAAGAGGGCGTCCGCCCAGAACCCGAGGTGACACGATGGCAGCTCCCGCAGACCGCACGAAGGCCCTGGAGGCCGCGCTCGGCCAGATCGACCGCCAGTTCGGCAAGGGCTCGATCATGCGCCTCGGCGACGACGGCCGCGCGCCCGTCGAGGTTATCCCGACGGGGTCGATCGCGCTCGACATCGCGCTCGGCATCGGCGGCCTGCCCCGCGGCCGCGTGGTCGAGATCTACGGCCCGGAGTCCTCCGGCAAGACGACCGTCGCGCTGCACGCCGTCGCCAACGCCCAGAAGGCCGGCGGGATCGCCGCCTTCATCGACGCCGAGCACGCGCTGGACCCGGAGTACGCCAAGAAGCTCGGCGTCGACACCGACGCGCTGCTGGTCTCGCAGCCGGACACGGGTGAGCAGGCGCTCGAGATCATGGACATGCTGATCCGGTCGGGTGCCATCGACGTCGTGGTCATCGACTCCGTCGCCGCCCTCGTGCCCAAGGCCGAGATCGAGGGCGAGATGGGCGACAGCCACGTCGGCCTCCAGGCCCGGCTCATGTCGCAGGCGCTGCGCAAGATCACCGGCGCCCTCAGCGCGTCGGGCACGACGGCGATCTTCATCAACCAGCTCCGGGAGAAGATCGGCGTCTTCTTCGGCTCGCCCGAGACCACGACGGGTGGCAAGGCGCTGAAGTTCTACGCATCCGTCCGCATGGACATCCGGCGCATCGAGACCCTCAAGGAGGGCACGGACGCCGTCGGCAACCGGACGCGCGTCAAGGTCGTCAAGAACAAGATGGCGCCGCCCTTCAAGCAGGCCGAGTTCGACATCCTCTACGGCGTGGGCATCTCGCGTGAGGGCGGCCTGATCGACCTCGGCGTCGAGCACGGCTTCATCCGCAAGTCGGGCGCCTGGTACACGTACGAGGGCGACCAGCTCGGCCAGGGCAAAGAGAACGCGCGCGGGTTCCTGCGGGACAACCCCGATCTCGCGGACGAGATCGAGAAGAAGATCAAGGAGAAGCTGGGTATCGGGGCTCGCGTCGACGCGCCCGCCGACCCGGCCGCCGGCGTCGACTTCTGAGACAGGTGCGTTCCGAGACAGGGCTCCGTGCCGTCCCCACCGTCCACGCCGCGCGTGGCGGCGGGGCGGTGAGGAGCGTCTCGTGACCTCCTCGTCGCGCCGCCGGCCAAAAGGTAGGGGGCCGCAGGAACCGGAGGAGCTGCCGCACGACAGCGCCGCCGCGATGGACCCCGAGCCCGATCCCGAGTCGGTCGCCCGCGCGATCCTCCTGCGCCAGCTGACCGGCGCGCCGCGCAGCAGGCGACAGCTCGAGGACGCGCTCGCGCGCAAGGGCGTCGACGAGGCGCTCGGGGCGCGGCTGCTCGACCGGTTCACCGAGGTCGGCCTGATCGACGACGCCGAGTACGCGCAGATGCTCGTGCGGTCCCAGGTCGCGTCGCGAAGCCTGGCCCGGCGGGCCCTGGTCCAGGAGCTGCGGCGCAAGGGCATCGCGGACGAGCACGCCGAGGAGGCCCTCGCCCAGGTGGACGACGAGTCGGAGGAGGCGGCGGCGCGCGAGCTGCTGCGCCGTCGGTGGCGCTCGGGCCCGGGCGTCGACCCGCAGGTCCAGGCGCGGCGCGCGATGGCGATGCTGGGACGCAAGGGCTACTCGTCCGGCCTGTCGTCCCGGCTGGTCCGCGAGATGGTGGACCATACTGATCGCGGCCTCGACGAGCACGGGGCGGACGCGGACTGAGCGGTCCGGCAGGCGGTCATCGAGCCGTACCGGGCGCCCGAGCACGGAAGAGGTACGCATGGGTGAGACCGCGATCGTCGTCGTCCTCCTCCTGGCGTGCCTCGTCGCTCTCGTCCTCGTGCTCCTGGCCCGCCGTGAGGCCGACGTCGTGCGCCACAAGGCGACCGAGGACGTCGCGAGCATCCGGTCCGAGGCCCGCGCGCTGCTCGCGGACGCGCAGCGCCGCGAGGAGCGCGTCGTCGAGCTCGAGAAGGACGTGACCGCCGAGCGTCGTGAGGCTCGCGCCGCGCTCGAGCAGTCCCGGGCGCGGGCGGCCGAGGCGGACGCCGACCGGGCCGAGGCGGCGCGGGTCCTCCGCGACGCCGAGGCGCAGGCCGCTGCGGCGCTCGAGGCGATGAGCGGAATGTCCTCGGAGGAGGCCCGTGCCGAGCAGGTGCGTCTCGCGACCGAGCGTGCGACGCACGACGCGGCCGCGGCGGTGCGGCGCATCGAGGCCCGTGCCCAGAAGATCGCCGAGGAGCGCGCGCGCCGGGTCGTCGCGACCGCGGTGCAGCGGCTGGCCGGGCCCACGAGCGCGCAGAGCGTCGTCACCGTCGTGCCCCTGCCGGCCGAGGAGATGAAGGGCCGCATCATCGGCAAGGAGGGGCGCAACATCCGCACCTTCGAGGCCTTGACCGGCGTCAACGTCATCATCGACGACACGAGCGACTCCGTGACGCTGTCGAGCTTCGACGCCGAGCGTCGCGAGGTCGCCGCGGTGACCCTCGAGGCCCTCCTCGCCGACGGCCGCATCCATCCGCAACGCATCGAGATCGCCTACGCCGACGCGCTCGCGGGGGCGGCGGAGCGGCACGCAGCCGCGGGGCACGACGCCGCGGAGCGGGCCGGCGTGCGCGGGCTCCACCCGGAGCTCGTGGCGACGCTGGGCCGCCTCCGGCTGCGCACGAGCTACGGGCAGAACGTGCTCGCGCACCTGGTCGAGAGCGCGGGGATCGCGGCGCTCATGGCGGCGGAGATCGGCGCGGACCAGGAGGTCGCGCGCCGGGCGGCCCTGCTCCACGACATCGGCAAGGCGCTGACGGCCGAGCTCGGGGGTACGCACGCGCTGGTGGGCGCGGACCTCGCGCGCCGGCTGGGCGAGTCCCCGGTCGTGGTCAACGCCATCGCCGCGCATCACGACGAGGTCCCGATGGAGTCGGTCGAGGCCGTGCTCGTCCAGGCCGCCGACGCCTGCTCGGCCGCACGCCCGGGCGCGCGCCGCGAGGAGCTCGACCAGTACATCGAGCGGATGGACACCCTCGAGCGGCTCGTCGTCGCGCACGACGGAGTGCGTCGCGCCGTCGCGATGGCCGCAGGGCGCGAGGTGAGGGTCGTCGTCGAGCCCGAGGTGGTCGACGACCGGGCGCTGCCCGGCCTCGCGTCCGCCATCGCCCGGCAGATCGAGAAGGACCTCACCTACCCCGGCGAGATCACCGTCACCGTGGTCCGCGAGCTCCGCGCGAGCGCCACCGCGGGCTGAGCGCGGGCGCAGCCGGCCCTGGGGCGGCTCCAGCGCCCCGTGGTGCTCAGATGCCGCCGGCGTGGCCGGCGCCGTGGCTCGCGATCGACTGCGTGGTCAGCGTGTCGACCTGCTTCGGCGACGCGGCGGTCTTCGTGGTGCGCCGCTGGATCCAGCGGGCCAGCCACGAGAGCGAGAGGTTCACGACCAGGTAGATCCCGGCACCCACCACGAAGAGCGCGACGTAGTAGTCGTTGCCGAAGAACTGGGCGTTGTTCTGGATCGACTTGAGCAGCTCGGGGTAGCCGACGATGAAGCCGAGCGAGGAGTCCTTGAGCAGCACGACGAGCTGCGCGATGAGGCTCGGCAGCATCGTCCGGACGGCCTGGGGGAGCAGCACGGTCAGGAGCGTCTGGCGACGCGTCAGGCCCACCGCGTAGGCAGCCTCCGCCTGTCCTCGGGGCAGGGCCGCGAGGCCCGCGCGCAGGATCTCCGCGATGATCGCCATGTTGTAGACGGTCAGCCCGAACACGACGGCGCCGAACGCGTCCCAGCCGAACCCGATGGAACCGAAGAACATCATGAGCAACACCGGGAGCCCCCGGAAGAGCTCGATCACGACGATCGCGGGCACCCGGAGCGCGGCGTGCCTAGCCGTGCGCAGCAGGGCGAGCAGCAGGCCCAGCACGAGAGCCAGCGGGGCCGCGACGGCGGCCGCACGCAGCGTCGCTCCCAGCCCCTGGACCACCATGAAGGTCCACACGTCGGCCGCGGTCTGGCCCTTGGGCGGGTCGTAGAGCACGTCCCACCGGTCGGCGCCGAAGACGCCCTTGCCGGCGGCGTACCAGACGCCGAGACCGATCAGCGCCAGCAGCACGAGGCCGCCGATCACCGAGCCGACCAGCTCGCGTCGGCGCGCGACGGGTCCGGGGGAGTCGTACAGGACGGCACTCATCGCGAGAACGCCACCTTCCGCTCGACGGTGCCGGCGATCACGCCCAGCGGGATCGTGATCAGCAGGTAGAAGATCGCGACGCCGGCGAGGACCCAGAGGCCGTCGGCCGCGTTCGCGGTGCCCAGACGGCGGCCCGTCGCCATGAGCTCGACGACCGCGAACCCGGCCGCGACGGACGTGTTCTTGGCGAGCGC
Organism: Actinotalea ferrariae; assembly: GCF_019733465.1. Taxonomy (GTDB): domain Bacteria; phylum Actinomycetota; class Actinomycetes; order Actinomycetales; family Cellulomonadaceae; genus Actinotalea; species Actinotalea ferrariae_A. The sequence continues at coordinate 11,831 of NZ_JACVQL010000078.1, forward strand.
GATGAAGACGTTGATGAGCGGGGGGATCACGCTGCGGACGGCCTGGGGGAGCACGACCTCGCCGAGGGTCTGACCGAACGTCAGACCGATCGCGCGGGCCGCCTCGGCCTGCCCGATGCCCACGCTGTTGATCCCGGACCGGACGGCCTCGGCGACGAACGCCGAGGTGTACGCGGCGAGGCAGATCACCGCGGTCCAGAAGCCCAGGGGTGTGATGAGGCCGAAGCGCGGCGCCACGAACACGAGCCCGAAGAAGACGAGCGTGAGCGGGGTGTTCCGCAGCACCTCGACGTACACGGCCGAGAAGGCGCGCAGCGGTCGCAGGGGGGACACGCGCAGGGCGGCGAGCAGCAGCCCGGCGGCGAGCGCGAGCGCACCGGAGTAGAGCGTCAGCCGCAGCGTCGAGGCGAAGCCCTGCAGGTACGTCGGCAGGTTGTCGACGATCACGTCCACGGGGACGGCTCCTCGGGGGTCGGTTCGCGGAACGGCGCCCGCCGCACCTCGCGCTGGTGCGCAGGGTGCGGCGGGCGGCGCGTCCGCAGGCGGTCAGCCGGCCGGGGGGTCGGCCGGTCCTTCAGTGCCTGGCGTCAGCGATCAGTAGCGGTCGACGGCCGGCGGCTCGGGCGTCGGGAGCACGGAGCCCGCGGTGGCCTCCCACGCGTCTGTCCAGCGACCGTCCTCGTAGGCCGCCTCGAGGACGTCGTTGATCCACATGCGGAAGTCGGTGTCGTCCTTCGCGAGGCCGATGCCGTACGGCTCCTGGGTGAACGGCTCGCCGCGCACCTCGAGGTCGTCATTGTCGGCGGCGAAGCCGGCGAGGATCACGTTGTCCGTGCTCACCGCGTCGACCTGACCGTTGCGCAGCGGGTCGATGCACTCGGCGTAGGTGCCGAACGGCACGACCTCGGCCTCGGGGTAGTTCTCGAGGAGGTTCTTCTCCGGGGTCGAGCCCGAGACCGTGCAGACCTTCTTGCCGGCCAGGTCGTCGGGACCCTCGATGTCCTCGTTCTCGGTGAGCGTGAGGATCGACTGGCCCGCCTCGTAGTACGGGCCCGCGAAGGAGATGCGCTCCTTGCGGTCGTCGTTGATCGTGTACGTGGCGACGACGACGTCCACCTGGCCGGTCTCGATGAACGACTCGCGGTTGGCCGAGATGGTCTCGACCCACTCGATGCCGTCCTCCTCGATCCCCAGCTCGGCGGCGATGATCTTCGCGATCTCGACGTCGAAGCCCTGCGGCACGCCGTCCGGCCCGACGAGCCCGAACAGCGGCTGGTCGAACTTGGTGCCGATGGTGATCGAGCCCGCCTCGGCGAGCTCCGCCATGGTGGACCCCTCGGGGAAGTCGGCCGTCTCGTCGGCGGGCTCCTCCTCGCCGGCTGCGGGCTCCTCGGTCTCCGGCTCCTCCGCGTTGCCGGCGCAGGCCGTGAGTGCGAGCGTCATCGCGGCGAGCGCCGCGACCGTTCCTCTCCTCGAGCGCATGGGTCGTCCCTTCTGTCGTGCCCCGGGGTGTGGGGCGTGAGCGTGCTGGTCGGTCGTGCCTTCGCCGGCCGTCTCGGCCGGTGGTCGATCAGTGGGTCAGGATCTTGGACAGGAAGTCCTTGGCGCGCTCGCTGCGCGGCGCGGTGAAGAAGGTCTCGGGGTCGGCCTCCTCGACGACCTGGCCGCCGTCCATGAACACGACGCGGTGCGCGGCCTTCCGCGCGAAGCCCATCTCGTGCGTGACCACGATCATGGTCATGCCCTCGGCCGCGAGCGACACCATGACGTCGAGGACCTCGTTGATCATCTCCGGGTCGAGGGCCGACGTCGGCTCGTCGAACAGCATGACCTTCGGCTTCATGGCGAGCGCTCGCGCGATGGCCACGCGCTGCTGCTGCCCGCCGGAGAGCTGGGCGGGGAGCTTCTCCGCCTGGTTCGCGACCCCGACGCGCTCGAGCAGCTCCATCGCGCGGGTGCGGGCGTCGGCCTTGCGGACGCCCTTGGCCTTGATCGGCCCGAGCGTGACGTTCTCGAGCACGGTCTTGTGGGCGAAGAGGTTGAACGACTGGAACACCATGCCGACGTCGGCGCGGAGGCGCGCGAGCGCCTTGCCCTCGGCCGGCAGGGGCTGGCCGTCGATCGTGATGGACCCGGAGTCGATCGTCTCGAGCCGGTTGATCGCCCGGCACAGCGTGGACTTGCCCGAGCCGGACGGCCCGATCACGACGACGACCTCGCCGCGGTGCACGGTGAGGTCGATGTCCTGGAGCACGTGCAGCGCGCCGAAGTGCTTGTTCACGTGCTCGAGGACGACGAGCGGCTCTCCGACGGAGGGGCGCCCGTCCTCGAGCACGGGCTCGGGGGAGGCAGTCATCATCTGCTGAACCTAGGGGGGCGGGACGCCGCCGGGCCAGCCGTCGGCTCGCGTTTCGGGTCACAGATCGGCAACGGCGGGTCAAGGGATCGTCTGGGCTGCGTCTCGGCGGACCCGCGACCGAGGTCCACGTCGCTCGGTCGGACGACGTCGCACCCCGGCGCAGGGCAGACGCGGCCGAGGACGCGCGCAGGCCGCCGTACCCTGGTAGGGCCATGACGACGACATCCCCGCCGCCGACCTCCGTGCCCACGGCCGCCCCGCGGACGACGGGGCTCCCGGCCTCCCTCGGCGCCGCCTCCCTCGGCGCCGACGCGACCCAGGGCGCGCGCCCGACGTACGTCGTGCGGACCCTGGGCTGCCAGATGAACGTCCACGACTCCGAGCACATGGCCGGGATGCTCGAGGCGGCGGGCTACGCGCCGGCCACCGCCGACGACGCCGCTGCCTCGCGCGCCGACGTCGTCGTCATCAACACGTGCGCCGTCCGCGAGAACGCGGCGAGCCGGCTCTACGGGAACCTGGGGCACCTGGCCTCGGTGAAGGCCGCGCGGCCCGGAATGCAGATCGCCGTCGGCGGCTGCCTCGCGCAGAAGGACCGCGCGGGCATCGTCGAGCGCGCGCCGTGGGTCGACGTCGTCTTCGGCACGCACAACCTCGACGCGCTGCCGGTGCTGCTCGAGCGCTCGCGGCACAACGCCGAGGCGCAGGTCGAGATCGCGGAGTCGCTGCAGGTCTTCCCCTCGACGCTGCCGACGCGGCGCGAGTCCGTCTACGCCGGCTGGGTCTCGATCAGCGTCGGCTGCAACAACACGTGCACCTTCTGCATCGTGCCGCACCTGCGCGGCAAGGAGCGCGACCGTCGGCCGGGGGAGATCCTCGCCGAGGTCGAGGCGCTCGTCGCCGGCGGCGCGATCGAGGTCACGCTGCTCGGCCAGAACGTCAACAGCTACGGCGTCGAGTTCGGCGACCGCGGTGCGTTCGCCAAGCTGCTGCGCGCGGTCGGCGCCGTGCCGGGCCTCGAGCGCGTCCGGTTCACGTCGCCGCACCCCGCCGCGTTCACCGACGACGTCATCGCCGCGATGGCGGAGACGCCGACCGTCATGCCGCAGCTGCACATGCCGCTCCAGTCCGGCTCCGACCGCGTGCTGCGCGCGATGCGTCGCTCGTACCGGTCGGAGAAGTTCCTCGGGATCCTCGACCGCGTGCGCGCCGCCATGCCGGACGCCGCGATCACGACGGACGTCATCGTCGGCTTCCCGGGCGAGACGGAGGAGGACTTCGCCGAGACGCTGCGCGTGGTCGAGGCGTCGCGGTTCACGTCCGCGTTCACGTTCCAGTACTCGCCCCGCCCCGGTACGGCCGCGGCGGACCTCCCCGACCAGCTCCCCAAGGCGGTCGTCCAGGAGCGCTACGAGCGCCTCGTCGCGCTCCAGGAGGCGGTCTCGACGCGCGAGAACGAGCGCCAGGTCGGCCGGGTCGTCGAGGTCCTCGTCGCCGAGGGCTCGGGTCGCAAGGACGGCGCGACGCACCGGGTCACCGGACGTGCGGCGGACAACCGCCTCGTCCACCTGGCCACGCCCCTCGCGGTGCAGGCTGGCCTCGCCGGCGACGACTCGACGGGCCTCGACCCTCGTGCGCGCCCCGACGTCCACGACGACCTCCCGCGGCCCGGCGACCTCGTCACCGTCCGGGTCACGCACGCCGCGCCGCACCACCTCGTCGCCGACTCGTCCCTCGCGGGCGGCCCCTACGCGGTGCGTCGGACCCGCTCGGGGGACGCGTGGGCGGCCCGCGAGCGTGCGCGCGCCGGCCTCGAGGAGGACGGCCACGGGCACGGTCACGGCGGGGGCGCAGCCGCTGCCGGCGGGCCAGTCGTCCTGCCGATGCCGTCGCTGCGTCGTCCCTGAGGGGCGCCACCCGGTTCGGACCCGGTTCGGACTGGGTCGAGCTCGGATCGGCCGGTCGGCGGACGGGTCAGAGGCCGGGCACGAGCTCGTCGAGGGCCGCGAAGAGCTGCACCCCGGTGCCGAGCCCGCACGCCAGGAGCTGGGCGAGCTGCTGGTCGGTCACGCCGTGCTCGAGGTCCACCGAGACCTCGCCGTAGAGCGCGAGCTCGCCCTCCTCGGAGCGCACGTACGCCTTGGGCCAGATGCGCTCGCGGTTCCAGTCGTTCACGGCGAGGAGCGCGGCGGCGCGGCGCTCCTCGGGCAGCGTCCGGTGCCACCGGCCGCGCACCTGCAGGACCTCCTGCGCCTCGCCCAGCAGCAGGAACCAGAAGCGGTCCCCGTCCCAGGTGCCCGTGAGGTCGTCGTCCTCGTCCCGCTGCACGTGGTAGCCCTGGCCGACGAGGTACGCCTCGATCCGCGCGCTGTCGACCGGCCGCGGGCGCTGGACGAGCCGCGCGACGCCGGGGCCCGTCACGTCGCCCGGCTCCTCGGCGCGCCGCGCCCTCACGGCGCACCGGCCGCGGGGTCGGGGTAGAGCTCGTCCACCGTGTCGAAGAGCATGGACGAGGCGCTCAGCGCGCAGTGCAGCAGCTGGCCGAGCTGCGCGTCGCTCACCCCGTGCTCGAGGTCGGTCGCGACCTCGCACGTGAGGTGGACCATGCCGTCGTCCCGCACGCGCACGTAGGCCTTGGGCCAGATCTTGTCCGCGTTCCATTCGTTGCAGATCTCGAGCACCTCGGTGAGCCGCTCGATCGCGAACTCCCGGTTCCACTGCCCGCGGACCTGGAGGATCTCGTGCCGCTCGCCGAAGAGGAAGAAGTAGAACAGGCGCCCCCGCCACAGCCCGCCGACGTCGCCCTCGTCGTCGACGAAGTAGGTGTAGCCGTGCCGCGTGAACCACGAGCGCAGCCGCTCGGAGGTGAGGGGCGTGGGCACGTCCGCGGCGACCTCGGGGTGCTGCGCGGGGGCGCGGCGCTCGGGATCCCCGAGCAGGCCTGCGAGCGGACGCCCCTGGGCGGCCTCACCCGTCTGCGGGCCCGGCTCGACCACGCGACGGACCCAGGAGAAGAACCCCATCGGCACAGGGTACCGGTGCGCCGTCGAGGTCCCGGCAGCGGCACGTCGCCGCACACCGCGGCACGGGACGGTAGCGTCGCCGTCGTGCTCGCCGGTGCCGTGCTGATCCCCGACACCGCGCTGCTGGTGCCGGGTGCGTCCGGGCGCGCGGCGGTGCTCGATGAGGAGCGCGCCGTGGCCGCCTCGGCCCTGCGCGCGCTGCTCGCCGTCGCGCCCGACGACGTCGTCCTCGTCGTCCCCGGACCCGCCGGTGGCGCCCCCGACGTCGCGGACGCGCCTCCGCCGACCCTCGGCGGGGCAGGACTGCCCGACGACCTCCTCCGGGCCGGGGCCGCGGTCGGCACCGAGCCGCGCCCCCGTGCGGGCCTCGCCACGTCGGTCGGCCTGCACGCGCTCGGTGCGGCCGGGTGGACCGGTCGGGTCCGGGTGCTCACCGCGGCGGGTGCGGACGCGGGCGCACCGGCCGCGTCCGGGGCCGCGCTGGTCGCCGCGCCCGGACGGACGGCCCTCGTGCTCGTCGGGTCGCTCAGCGCGCGCCGCGGTCCGGACGGGCCGCTCCCGACCGACGACCGTGCCCCGGCCTTCGAGGACGCAGTCCTCGCGGACCTGCTGGACCTCGGACCCGAGGCGACGGGCCGCCTCGCAGCCGTGCCGGCCGGTCTCGCGGCCGAGCTGGCGGTGAGCGCCTGGGGCCCGTGGCAGGTGCTCGTCGGTGCCGGACGACCGGGCCGCGCGCCGGGACGTCTCCTCCACCGCTCTGCGCCGTTCGGCGCGACGTACGTGGTGCTCGCGTGGCCGGGCGGCACGGAGGGCATGGGGGGCACGGACGGCACGGGGGGCACCGCCGGCGCGGTCGAGGCAGCCAGCACCGTCGGCGGCACCCCGTGAGCGGCGCCCCGCTGGTCGTGGCCGTCGTCGGCCCGACCGCGACGGGCAAGTCCGACCTGGGGGTCGCGCTCGCCGTCGCCCTGGGCGGCGAGGTCGTCAACGCCGACGCCATGCAGCTCTACCGCGGCATGGACATCGGCACCGCCAAGGTCACGGACGAGGAGCGCCGCGGCGTCCCGCACCACCAGCTCGACGTGCTCGACGTCGGCGAGGACGCGTCGGTGGCCGCCTACCAGCGGGCCGCCCGCGCCGACGTCGCCGCGGTGACCGGCCGCGGTGCGCGGGCCGTCGTCGTCGGTGGGTCCGGGCTGTACGTCCGCGCGCTGCTGGACCGGATGGAGCTCGCGCCGGTCGACCTCGCGGTCCGCGCGCGGCTCGAGGAGCGCGCCGCGACGGAGGGCACGGGCGTCCTGCACGACGAGCTCGCCGCGCTGGACCCGGCCGCGGCGCAGGCGATCGGCCGGCAGAACACCCGGCGGGTCGTGCGCGCGCTCGAGGTCATCACCCTCACCGGCCGCCCGTGGACCGCGTCGCTGCCCGAGCAGGAGTACGTCCGGCCCGCGGTGCAGATCGGGCTCGACTGCGACCGGGGCGTGCTCGACGAGCACGTCGCGCACCGCGTCGAGCGGATGTGGCGCCGGGGGCTCGTCGAGGAGGTCGCCGGCCTCGCCCCCCGCATGGGCCGGACCGCCGGCCGGGCGGTCGGGTACGCCGAGGTCCTCGCGGCGCTGCGCGGCGAGCGCACGCTCGAGGACGCGTACGACGGCGTCGTGGCGGGCACACGCCGCCTCGCGCGCAAGCAGATGGGCTGGTTCGGGCGCGACCCGCGCGTGCACTGGCTCGACGCGCAGGACCCCCGGCTCGTCGACCGCGCGCTCGAGCTGGTGGCGGCCGCCGACGACGGACGCCTGGTCGACCCGGGCACGCGCCGCCGTACGCTCGGGTCATGAGCTCGTCCGTCGCACCGGCCACCGCGTCGGCGCCCACGCGCCACCCCACGCCGCACCCCGCGCCGCCCGTGCTGCACGTGTGGAAGGGGCACGGGACCCAGAACGACTTCGTCCTGCTCGACGACCGCGACGGCCTCCTGACGCTCGACGCCGGGCTCGTGCGCGCCCTCGCGGACCGGCGTGCCGGCGTCGGCGGCGACGGCGTCATCCGCCTGGTCGCGAGCGAGCACGTGCCCGAGGGCGCCGCGCTCCTGGTCGGGGAGCCCGGGGCGCGGTGGTTCATGGACTACCGCAACGCCGACGGGTCGGTCGCCGAGATGTGCGGCAACGGCGTGCGGGTGCTCGCCCGGTTCGCCGAGCACCGCGGCCTGTGGGACGGCCACGGCGAGCTCGTCGTCGGCACGCGGGCGGGCGCCCGCCGCGTGACCCGGGTGGCCGACCCCGGGGGTGCGGCCGCCTGGTACGCCGTGGACATGGGCGAGTGGCGCCTGCCGGGCGGCGCGGAGGCCGTCGCGGCCGGGCAGGACGCGGAGGTCGCGGTGGCCGGCCTGCCGGTCAGCCGCCCCGCCCTGAGCGTCGACCTCGGCAACCCGCACACGGTCCTCGCGCTCGCCGACGTCGACGAGCTGGCGGCGGCCGACCTGACGCGCGTCCCGGACGTGACGCCCGTACCGCCGCAGGGCACTAACGTCGAGCTCGTCGTGCCGCTCGGCGAGCGCGCCGAGGGCGACGGCGTCGTCGGTGAGGTCCGCATGCGCGTGCACGAGCGCGGCGTCGGGGAGACCCGGTCGTGCGGCACGGGCGCGTGCGCCGCGGCGCTCGCGGTGCGCGCCTGGGCCGGGGCCGGAGCACCCGACGTGTGGTCGGTGCACGTGCCGGGCGGGACCGTGCGGGTCCGCGTGACGGGGGACCGCGTCGAGCTCGCGGGCCCCGCGGTGCTCGTCGCCGAGGCCGACGTCGACCTCACGGCGCTGACCGCGGGCTGAGCCTCGTCAGCGCGCGGCGAGCGTCCCCGGGCCGTCGATCCGCAGCACCCGGAACCCCTTGGCGCTCGCGACCCGGGTCGTCGCCGCGCCGGCCTCCTCGAGCCACCGCTGGAGCGAGTCCGCGCCGAGGTTCCGCTGCACGACGAGGTGCGCGGCGGCGTCCGGCGCGAGGCGCGAGAGCCACCGTCGGAGCATCGTGTGCAGTGCCTCCTTGCCGACGCGGATCGGCGGGTTCGACCACAGCGCCGCGAGCCGGACGTCATCCGGGACGTCGTCCGGCCGCGCGGCGACGACGTTCGTCAGCCCGAGCTCCGCGGCGTTGCGGCGCACGAGGTCGAGCGCGCGCTCGTTGACGTCGACCGCCCACACCGTGGCGCCGGGCGAGCCGAGGGCCATCGTCAGCGCGACCGGCCCCCAGCCGCACCCGAGGTCGAGCAGGTGGCCCGAGGAGGGCGGTCCCGGGACGGTGCGGAGGAGGACCTGCGTGCCGAGGTCGAGGCGGCCGGGGGAGAAGATGCCGCCCGCCGTCCACACCGACATGTCGCGTCCCGCGAGCCGCACGTCGAGCCGGCGCAGCTCGGCGGACGATGCCGGGGCGGCGGTGAAGTAGTGGTCGCCCGGGTCCTCGCCGGGCGAGGTGGGCGGCGTCGGGCTGGGCACGCGCGGCACTCTAGCCGCCGGCCCTCGTGCGCTCTGGGCGTATTCGCTTCGCGGGCCCGAGGTGCGCGTGACACGCTGGGACGTCGAACGGAAAGGCACTGATGACCCAGCACGAAACCACCCCTCGCGACGACCGCGAGCTCGCCGAGGCCGTCGTCGCCCGCGTGCTCGCCCGGGCCGGCACCGCGCTCGACGAGGGCGAGACCCGCAGCAGCGACGCCGACGGGGAGCAGCTCGACCGCCAGGAGCGCGCCGCGTTGCGTCGCGTCTCCGGGCTGTCCACCGAGCTGCACGACGTCACCGAGGTCGAGTACCGGCAGCTGCGCCTCGAGCGCGTCGTGCTCGCCGGCATCTGGACGTCCGGCTCCGGCGAGGACGCCGAGCTGTCGCTGCGGGAGCTCGCCGCGCTCGCCGAGACGGCCGGCTCCGAGGTGCTCGACGGCGTGCTGCAGCGGCGCTCCCACCCGGACCCCTCGACCTACCTGGGCTCCGGCAAGGCCGCCGAGCTGGCCGAGGTGGTGCAGGCGGTCGGTGCCGACACCGTGATCGTCGACGCCGACCTCGCACCGTCCCAGCGCCGCGGGCTCGAGGACATCGTGCGGGTCAAGGTGATCGACCGGACCGCGCTGATCCTCGACATCTTCGCCCAGCACGCCAAGTCGCGTGAGGGCAAGGCGCAGGTCGAGCTCGCGCAGCTCGAGTACCTGCTGCCACGCCTGCGCGGCTGGGGCGAGTCGATGTCCCGCCAGGCCGGTGGCCGGGTGGCGGGCGGTGCCGGGATCGGCTCCCGCGGCCCCGGTGAGACGAAGATCGAGCTCGACCGCCGACGCATCCGCACCCGGATGGCCAAGCTCCGGCGCGAGATCGCCGCGATGGCGCCGTCGCGTGCGACGCAGCGCTCGGCGCGCAAGCGCCACCACGTCCCGTCGGTGGCCATCGCCGGCTACACGAACGCGGGCAAGTCGAGCCTGCTCAACCGCCTCACGGGCGCGGGCGTGCTCGTGGAGAACGCGCTGTTCGCGACGCTCGACCCGACGGTGCGCCGGGCGCAGACGCCGGACGGCCGGGCCTACACGCTGACGGACACCGTCGGCTTCGTCCGGTCCCTGCCGACGCAGCTCGTCGAGGCGTTCCGGTCGACGCTCGAGGAGGTCGGCGACGCGGACCTCCTGCTCCACGTGGTCGACGTCTCCCACCCCGACCCGGAGGGACAGGTCGCCGCGGTGCGCGCCGTCCTGGCGGACATCGAGGGCGCCGACGCGATCCCCGAGATCGTGGTGCTCAACAAGGCGGACGTCGCGGACCCGGACGTCGTGGTGCGCATGCGCCGCCGCGAGCCCCGCTCGATCGTGGTCTCGGCGCACACGGGTGCCGGCGTCGACCAGCTGCTCGAGATGATCGCGGCCGAGCTGCCGCGTCCGCAGGAGGCGGTCGAGGTCGTCGTGCCGTACCAGCGCGGGGACCTCGTGAGCCGGGCGCACTCGGAGGGGGAGGTCGAGTCCGAGGAGCACACCGAGGCGGGCACGCTCCTGCGCGGCCGGGTCGCGAGCGACCTCGCGGCCGAGCTCCGCGCCGTCGCGGTGGGCTGAGCGCACGCGCCGCCGGACGACGACGGGTCGTCCGGCGCGGCGTCCCTGCGGACGAGCGCCCCGGCGGCGTCAGCGGCGTCTAGGCTGCCGCGGTGAGCCCTGGCACGACGTCTCCCTCGGCCCGGAGCGAGGCGATGGCCGACGACGTCGAGCGCCTGCTCGACGGGGCGGTCGCGGTGCTCGGCGGGCGCCGCCGGGACGGGCAGCACGAGATGGCGCGCGCGGTCGCGCGGTCGCTCGAGACCGGTGAGCACCTGCTCGTGCAGGCCGGCACGGGGACGGGCAAGTCCCTCGGCTACCTCGTCCCCGCCGTGCGGCACGCCGTGCTCGCCGACGAGCGCGTGGTGGTCTCGACCGCGACGCTCGCGCTGCAGCGCCAGGTGATGACGCGCGACCTCCCGCTCGTGGCCGACGCCGTCGCCCCGCACCTGCCGCGCGCGCCGCAGATCGCGCTCCTCAAGGGCTGGCACAACTACGTCTGCCTGCAGAAGGTGGCGGGCGGCTACCCGCAGGACGAGCCCGGGACGCTGTTCGACGCGCTCGGCGAAGGACCCGGCGCTGCGGACCACCCGTCGCCGGGCGAGGCCGGGAACGCAGGAGCACGGTCGGCGGCGGGTGAGCTCGGGCGGCACGTCGTGCGCCTGCGGGAGTGGGCGGCCGAGACCGACACCGGGGACCGGGACGACCTCGTGCCGGGGGTGCCCGACCGGGCGTGGCGACAGGTGTCGGTCACGGCGATGGAGTGCCTGGGCTCGAAGTGCCCGCTGGTCGAGGACTGCTTCCCGGAGAAGGCGCGCGGCCGCTCGCGCGACGCCGATGTCGTCGTGACGAACCACGCGATGCTCGGCATCGCCGCGGGCGGCTCGCCGGGTGTCCTGCCTGAGCACGACGTGCTCGTCGTCGACGAGGCGCACGAGCTGGTCGACCGCGTGACGGCCCAGGCGACCGCCGAGCTCTCGGCGGCCACGGTCGAGCACGCCGCGCGCCTCGCCCGCCGCCACGGCGGCGTGCCGACGACCGACCTCGACGTCGCCGGGCAGGACCTCGGCGCCGCGCTCGCGCAGGCGCCCGAGGGCCGGTTCCGCGGCGGCATGCCGGAGG
>NZ_JACVQL010000079.1 GCF_019733465.1 Actinotalea ferrariae
GGCCGCGGGCGTGCGGGGACGCGCGCGCGTCACGGGCGCGCGCCTCGCGGGGCCCGACGGCGAGCAGTGGCTCCCGGCCGACGTCGTCGTCTCGACCGCGGACCTGCACCACACCGAGACCGCGCTGCTGCCGCCGCACCTGCGCGACCGCTCGCTGCGCTGGTGGGACCGGCGCGTGCCCGGTCCGAGCGCCGTGCTCGTCTACCTCGGCGTGCGGGGTGCGCTGCCGCAGCTCGAGCACCACACGCTGCTGTTCACCGAGGACTGGCAGGAGGGCTTCGACCGGATCTTCCCCGCGCGCGGGCTCCGCGGGCTGCGGGGGCTGACGGGCGGTGCGGGTCGGCGCAACCGCTCGGGCACCGAGGCGGCGCACGCCGTCCCGGACCCGGTGTCGCTGTACGTGTGCCGGCCGAGCGCGACCGACCCGGACGTCGCGCCCGCCGGGTCCGAGAACCTCTTCGTGCTCGTCCCCGTGCCGCCGGACCCGGCGCTCGGGCGCGGCGGCGTCGGCGGGACGGGGAGCCCGTGGGTCGAGGCGGTCGCGGACGCGGCGATCGCGCAGGTCGCGCGCTGGACCGGCGTGCCGGACCTGGCCGACCGCGTCGTCGTCCGCCGCACGGTGGGGCCCGCGGACTTCGCCGAGGACCTGGGCACCTGGCGCGGGACGGCGCTCGGGCCGGCCCACACGCTCGCGCAGAGCGCGATGTTCCGGGCCGGGAACGCGTCGCGGCGCGTCGACGGGCTGCTCCACGCGGGCGGCTCCGTGGTTCCCGGCATCGGGCTCCCCATGTGCCTCATCAGCGCCGAGCTCGTGGTCAAGCGGCTGCGCGGCGACACGTCGACCGGTCCGCTCCCCGAGCCGCTGGGTACGGTCGGGTCATGAGCCTCGCGTACGCCGCGGCGCTGCTGGTCTCGATCGGCGGCATGGCCGTGCTCGACCACCGGCACCGGCTCTTCTTCTTCGCCGACGCGCGCCGGGCCGCCGTCGTGCTCGTCGCCGGCGTCGCGTTCCTCGTCGTCTGGGACCTGGTCGGCGTCGCGCTCGGGATCTTCTTCCGCGGGCAGACGCCGTACATGACCGGCATCCTGCTCGCGCCGGAGCTGCCGATCGAGGAGATCGGGTTCCTCACGCTGCTGTGCTACCTCACGATGAACCTCTACGCGGCGTTCTCGCGGTGGCTCGGCCGCAGGGAGGCGCGCGGATGACCTACCTGGTGCTCGACCTGGTCTTCGTCGGCGTCGCCGCCGCGGGTCTCCTCCTCGCGCGCCTCGCGGGAGCGCGCCCGTCCGTCCGGGCGATCGCCTGGACGTTCGCGGTGCTCGTCGTCATGACGATCGTGTTCGACAACCTCATGATCGCCGCCGGCCTGTTCGAGTTCGACGACGACCAGCTCGTGGGCCTGATGTTCGGACGGGCGCCGGTCGAGGACCTGGGCTACCCGCTCGCCGTCGCGCTGCTGCTGCCCGCGCTGTGGCACTGGCTCGGCCGGCGCCGCGACCGCTCGCCGTCGTCCGGCACGACGTCGTCGGGCACCACGTCGTCGGGCACCACGTCGGGCACCGCGTCGTCACGCGCCGTGGACGCACCGTGACCGCGGTCCCGACCCGCGCCCGCGGCGGCGTGCTGCGTCAGCTCCTCCTCGCGTCCCGGCCCCTGAGCTGGGTCAACACCGCCTACCCGTTCGCCGCCGCCTACGTCATGGCGACGCGTGAGGTGGACGTCCGCTGGGTCGTCGGCACGATCTTCTTCCTCGTCCCGTACAACCTGCTGATGTACGGCGTGAACGACGTCTTCGACTACGAGTCGGACCTCGCGAACCCGCGCAAGGGCGGCGTCGAGGGCGCGCTCCTGGACCGGCGCGTGCACCGCACGACGCTGCTCGCGGCCTGCCTGCTGCCCGTGCCGTTCGTGGCCTACCTCGTCGCCGTCGGCTCGCCCGCGTCCTGGGCCGTGCTGGCCGTCTCGCTGTTCGCGGTGCTCGCGTACTCGGTGCCCGGCCTGCGGTTCAAGGAACGGCCCGTGCTCGACTCGTTGACGTCGAGCACCCACTTCGTGTCGCCCGCGCTGTACGGGCTCGTCCTCGCCGGCGAGCCGATCGGTCGCGGCGCGTGGCTCGTGCTCGGCGCGTTCTTCCTGTGGGGCGCCGCCAGCCAGGCGTTCGGCGCGGTCCAGGACATCCCGCCGGACCGCGCGGCGGGGATCGGCTCGGTCGCGACCGTGCTCGGCGCGCGCACGACGGTCCGCCTCGCGATCGCGCTGTACCTCGCCGGCGGCGCGCTCGTGCTCGCGACCCCGTGGCCCGGGCCGCTCGCGGCGGTCCTCGTGCTGCCGTACGTCGTCGTCGTGTGGCCGTACCGGTCGGTGCCCGACGCGGACGCCGAGGTCGCCAACCGCGGCTGGCGGCAGTTCCTCGGCGTCAACTACGCCGTCGGGTTCCTCGTGACGATGCTGCTCATCTGGGCGGCCCGCATCTGAGCGCCGTTCGGGCTGCCGGACGCGCGGGGCCGTCGTAGCGTCGGGGGGACGGCGGACGACGGAGGTGGCCATGGTCGACGACGAGCTGTGGGACGAGTTCCACGCGGTCGTGAACATGACGTCGCGGCAGCTGCGGGACTGGCTCGCGACGCGTGACGCGGGTGAGGAGACGGAGGCGCTCCCGGACCAGGCAGGGACGCCGACGGGTCGCCACGTGCTGGAGATCCTCGGCAAGCGGAAGACCGACGTGACCGACGACGACGCGCGCGTGATGCGCGAGGTCGTGGACGAGGTGCGGGCCGAGCGTGGTGACGGGGCGCTCGAGCCGACCGCGGGCGACGACGCCTGGCGGCACCGCCTCATGACGATCGGCCACGACCCGCTGCAACCGGCCCCCGGCGGCTGATCCCCCCGCGGACCGGGCGCGCGTCCCGGCCGCTCGTGATCGTCCCCATGCTGAGACCGGACGCGCCCCGGTGCGCGACCACGCGCGCACGCGTGGTCTAATCGTCCCATGACTGCCCACGGCACCCTCTGCACCAGCGCGGCGCTGCCCGCGGTGCGAATGTGCCGTCGGGCCCTGCGCTGTCGCTGAGCGACCCCCGCACGGCCCGTCCCTGACGTCCACGACGTCAGCCCCTGCGCGCTGCCGCGCCCCCACCGCCACCCCCTGCCGTACCTCTCGCCGCCCGCCACGCCGCGCCGGTGAGCGGGTGCGGCGTGCCCCCGGAGGACCCCGTGATCGAGCTGTCCGGCCTGCGCAAGGTGTACCCCGCCGCCGCCGGTGACGTCGTCGCGCTCGACGGCATCGACCTCGTCGTCGAGCGGGGGGCCGTGCACGGCATCGTCGGCCGCTCGGGCGCCGGCAAGTCGACCCTCGTGCGCTGCCTGACCGGCCTCGAGCGGCCGACGTCGGGCTCCGTGACGGTCGACGGCCGCGTGATCTCCGCGCTGCCCGAGGCGCGGCTGCGCGAGGCCCGACGCGCGATGGGCATGGTGTTCCAGCACGTCAACCTCCTCGACTCGCGGTCGGTCGCGGCGAACGTCGCCTTCCCGCTCGAGGTCGCGGGCGTGCCGCGTCGCCGCCGCGCCGAGCGCGTCGCCGAGCTCCTCGAGCTCGTCGGCCTGGGGGACCGCGGGACGGCGTACCCGGCCCAGCTCTCGGGCGGTCAGCGGCAGCGCGTCGGCATCGCCCGCGCCCTCGCGACCGAGCCGGCCGTCCTGCTGTGCGACGAGCCGACGTCGGCCCTGGACAGCGCGACGACGCGGCAGATCCTCGGCCTCGTGCGGGACCTGCGGGACCGGCTGGGCATCACCGTCGTGATCATCACGCACGAGATGGGCGTGGTCCGCGAGGTGTGCGACAGCGTCACGCTGCTCGAGCACGGACGCGTCGTGCAGAGCGGACGGCTCGACGACGTCGTGACGCAGGCCGGCTCGCCGCTCTCGAACGCGCTGATCCCGGTGCCCGACGTGCCGCAGGACGAGGCCAGGCGGCTCGTCGAGGTCACCTACGCGACCCGCACCGTCCCGACCCATCGCGCGCTCGCGGCCGTCGCGGCGCTGGGCGAGGAGGTCGACGTCGTCGCCGGGACGATCGAGACGCTCGCCGGCCTGCGCCTGGGCCGGCTCCAGCTCGACCTGCCGCACCGGCGCGTCGCGCCGGCGCTCGCCGCCCTGCGGGACGCCGGCCTCGACGCCCGGGAGGTGGCGTGATGCTCGACGGGCTCCTCGACAACCCCGTGCTGACCCAGGCCGTCCCCGAGGCGACGCTCGAGACGCTGCAGATGGTGGGCCTCTCGGCGCTCATCACCGCCGTCGTCGGCCTGCCGCTCGGCCTGCTCCTGCACGCCGTCGCGCCCAACGGGCTGCGGCCGCTGCGGGCCGTCCGCGGGCCGGTCGGGCTCGTCGTCAACCTCGGCCGGTCGCTGCCGTTCATCATCCTCGCGATCGCGCTGCTGCCGTTCACACGCGCCGTCGTGGGGACGAGCCTCGGCTGGCAGGCCGCCGTCGTACCCCTGAGCATCGGCGCGATCCCGTTCTTCGCGCGGCTCGTCGAGACCGCGGTGCGCGAGGTCGACCCCGGCAAGGTCGAGGCGGCACAGGTCATGGGCTCGAGCCGCGCCCGCGTGCTGCTGCAGGTCCTCGTGCGCGAGGCCCTGCCGAGCATCGTCGCGGGCTTCACGGCGACCGTGATCGCGCTGGTCGCGTACTCCGCCATGGCGGGGGCGATCGGCGGCGGCGGGCTCGGCTTCCTCGCGATCAGCTACGGGTACCAGCGCTTCGACACCACCGTGATGGTCGTGTGCGTCGTCGTGATCGTGGTCGTCGTGCAGGCCTTCCAGGTCGTCGGCGACGCCGTCGCCCGCCGGCTCGACCACCGCTGAGGCGCCCGATCGCCGTGCCCGTCCGCACCACCTGCCGTCCCACCGCACGACCGCTGCACCTTTTGCTGTCCGACTGCTCCACCACGAGAGGAACACCATGAACCGCACCCTCCGCACCCTGCGCGCCGGCGCCGTCCTGTCCGCCACGGCCCTGGTGATGACGGGCTGCTCGACAGGAGGGGACGGTGGCGAGGCCCCGGTCGCCGACGAGAACGGCGTCACCACGCTGCGCGTCGGCGCGAGCCCCGTGCCGCACGGCGAGATCCTGCAGTTCGTGGCCGACGAGCTCGCCGCGGACGCCGGGCTCGAGCTCGACATCGTCACGTTCGACGACTACGTGCTGCCGAACACCGCGCTCGCCGAGGGCGACCTCGACGCCAACTACTTCCAGCACCTGCCGTACTTCGAGTCGCAGGTCGCCGACCAGGGCTTCGAGTTCGACCACTTCGAGGGCGTGCACATCGAGCCCTACGGGATCTACTCGGACACGGTCGAGTCGGTCGAGGACCTGCCCCAGGGCGGCGTCGTCGGCATCACCAACGACCCCGGCAACCAGGCGCGCGCGCTCGAGCTGCTCGAGGCGTCGGGCGTCATCACGCTCGCCGAGACCGACGGCGACCCGACGCTCTTCGACATCGCGGAGAACCCCAAGGAGCTCGAGCTCGTCGAGACGGCGCCCGAGCAGCTGCCCCGTGCGCTGCAGGACGTCGACGCCGCGATCATCAACGGCAACTACGCGCTCGAGGCCGACCTCAACCCGGCCGAGGACTCGATCTTCCTGGAGTCGGGCGACGAGAACCCGTACGCGAACTTCCTCGCGTTCCGCACGGAGGACGAGGGCAACGAGGCGATCGCCACGCTCGACGAGCTCCTCCACTCGGACGAGGTCCGCGCGTTCATCGAGGAGCGCTGGCCGGCCGGCGAGGTCCTCCCCGCCTTCTGACCACCCCACCCCCAACCCAACCCCCCCGACCCCCGCAGACTGGAGCGTTCGCGTGGTGACACGCGGGCGTGTCCCACCGACACGCTCCAGTCTGCGTCCGTCAGGGGGCGGCGGCGAAGGACCAGGACGCGATGGGCAGGCCGTTCGGCTCGCGGTGCCGGAAGACGCCCTCGGTCCCCGGCGCGTCGATCGTGATGGTCACGGTCGCCGTCTCGCCTGCGGTGAGGTCCAGCGACCTCGGCATCTCGTCGGGCGCCGGCTGCTGAGGGTCGAAGAAGCCGCTGCCGCTGTTCCCGTCGGGCAGGTCGACGACGTGGTCCGACCGGTAGAGCGGGTAGTCCTCGAGCGCCTCGACGGTGAGCGTGAACGTCAGCGCGTGGACGGGCAACCCGTCCAGCCGCGGTTCGAGGCCCCCGCGGGCCGTGACGCCGGTGAGGGTCAGGTACGCGACCGGCTTCTCGATCCCCTCGGCGGTGCCGACGTAGAACGCCACGGCCGTGTCGCCGATCTCGAGCTCCTGCTGGCTCGGGAACGAGACGAGCCCGCCCTCGGTGCTCGGCATCGAGCCGTTCTCGTCCGGCACGGGCGGGTGGGGCAGGTCGGCCTCCGTCGTCGGCGACGGCGTCGGCGTGGCCGACGGGGTCTCGGCCGCAACGCTGGGGGTCGGCTCCTCCTCCGGCGCCGACGGCGAGCAGGCGACGAGCAGTGCGCCGGCGGCGACGGCCGCGGCGAGGCGTGCGAGACGTGTCATGTGGCCCCCTGGTTCCGGGAGCACGGTACCCGGCGGCGGCACGACGTCGTGCCGCGCCGCCGCCGGGGGAGCACGCTCAGCGGGCGGTCGAGGCGCTCGCGTTGACCTCGTAGCTCGTGTTGGTCGCCTCGAAGAAGTTGACCAGCTGGAGCGTGTCGTTGGCCGTGGCCATCCACTTGGCCGGGTTGCTCACCCGGTAGTGCGGCTCGAAGCCCAGCTCCTCGAGCCGCCGGTCCGCGAGGTACTGCACGTACTGGTTCACGTAGTCGGCGTTGAGGCCGAGGATGCCGTTGGGCAGCAGGTCGCGGTTGTACTGCTCCTCCATCGCGACGGCGTCGATCACCATCTGGCGGATCTCGTCCGCGAACTCCGGCGTCTGCAGGTCCTCGTTCTCCTCGAGCACGGTGAGGATGAGGTTGATCCCGAACTTCAGGTGCAGCGACTCGTCGCGCACGATCCAGTCGATGAGGCTGCCGAAATTCCGCAGCAGGTTCCGCTGCCGGAAGCTCAGCGCGACCATGAAGCCCGAGTAGAACCAGATGCCCTCGAGGATGATGTTGTAGGCGACGAGGTTCCGGACGAAGTCGCGCTTCCCTTCGGTGGTCGTGATGTCGAGCGTCTGCTCCGTCATCCGCCGGATGTAGTGGACCTCGAACTCCTCCTTGGCGGCCATCGACGGCACGCTGACGTGCGAGTCGTAGGCCTGCGCGCGGTCGATCGGGAACGTCTCGAGCACGTACTCGAACGACATGCAGTGGTTGGCCTCCTCCCACATCTGCTTGGCGAGGTACAGGTGCGCCTCGGGCGCGTTGATGTACGGGTAGACGCCGAACGCGAGCGCCTTGTTGACCAGGAGCTCGTTGGGGTTGAAGTACGACATGAGGAACGTGACGGCGTGCTTCTCCTCGTCCGTCATGCGCGCGAAGTCGGCCAGGTCCTCGCCGAGCTGGATCTCGTTGGGGAACCAGGTGTTCGCGACGGCCTGGTCGTACAGGTCCATCGCCCACTGGTACCGGACGGGCTTGAGCAGCAGGCCCTCGGAGATCCCGGTGCCGAGGATGCTCGTGGTGGCGGGGTCGGTGGTCGTGGTCATGGTGGTGCTCCTCGCTGAGGTCGTGGGTGTGCGCGGGTGGCGGCGCGGGGTCGCGGGCGATCGGCCCGGGTGGTGGCGTCCCGGGGAAGGTCCGCGTCGCCGGGCGACGTGGACCTTCCCGAACGTCAGCGCGTCACTGGCAGGACTCGCACTGCAGCCGCTCCATCGGGTCGACGGGGCAGGCCACGCCGCCGACGACGTCGCTCGTGTCCTCGAGCGCGATGAGGCTCGCCGCCGCAGGCAGTGCCGCCGCAGGCACCGCCGCCGTCGCTGAACCCACCGCCGCCGCCAACCCGGGTCCAGATGCTCGAACGCGTGCCTCCGTGCTGGTGGAGGCGTCCAGTACGTCGCCGGCTGTACGCGTGCTCGCATCCGAGCGTCCGGCCGGTGCCGTGGAGGCCGGTGCCGCTCCCGCTGCGGGTGCCGGCGCCGGCGCCGGTGCCAGGCCAGCGAGGGCAGGTGCCGGTGACGACGGCGGCGCGGCTGCCGCCTTGCCGAAGCCGAAGCCGCGGCGCGGCGCGGGCGACGTCGTCCCGGTCGGCGCGGGCGTCGTCGTCGGGCGTGCCTCGGCCTTGTTGACGCGGACCGTCGACTGCTCGGCCGTGTGCCGCGGCTTCATGTGCAGGTAGTACGTCGTCTTGACCCCGCGCTCCCACGCCGCCTGGTAGAGCGCCGCCATCTCGCCGACGTCGCGCGACGCGAGGTAGATGTTCCGGCTGATCGCCTGGTCCACCCACTTCTGCGCGCGCGCCGCGACCTCGACGAACGCGTACGGCGACAGCTGGAAGGACGTGCGGTAGACCTCGACGAGGTGCTCGGGCACGCCCGGCACCTGGGACAGGTCGCCCTGCGCCGCGAGCAGGTCGTCACGCACCTGCTCCCACAGCCCGAGCGCCTGCAGGTCGCGCACGAGGTTGCGGTTGACCTCGAGGAACTTGCCCGACGACGTCGCGCGGCTGAAGATCTGCGAGAACTGCGGGTCGAGGCCCGGCGTCGTGCCCGCGACGAGCCCGATCGACGCCGTCGGCGCGATCGCCATGAGCGTCGCGTTGCGCATGCCGCCCGCGACCTTGGTGCGCAGCGCGTCCCAGTCGAGGCGCACGGTGCGGTCGACGACGACCGGCACGCCGCGGTCCGCCTCGAGCCGCGCGATCGTGTCGATCGGGACGAGGCCCTGCGACCAGCCCGAGCCGGCGAAGTTCGGGTAGGAGCCGCGCTCGCGCGCCAGGTCGGCGCTCGCGTCGATGGCGTGGAAGCTGATGAACTCGGTGACGCGGTCGACGAGCTCGTACGACTCCTCGGACTCGTACGCGTAGCCCAGCCTCTCGGTGACGTCGGTGAACCCCATGATGCCTAGCCCGACGGCGCGGTTCTCGCGGTTGGCCTTCTCGGACTCGCCGACCGACGAGAGCGTGATGTCGACGAGGTTGTCGAGCTGGCGCACCGCGAGGCGCGTGGACTCGCGCAGCCGGTCCCAGTCGATCTCGCCGTCGACCAGGTGCGTCGAGAGGTTGATCGACGCGAGGTTGCAGACGGCGATCGTGTCCCGGTCCTGCGGCAGCGTGATCTCGGTGCACAGGTTCGACAGGTGGATGGTCCCGGTGTTGTCGTTGAGCGCCCGGGAGTTGATGGTGTCCTTCCAGGTGAGCCACGGGTGGGACGTGCCCTGGAGGCTGATGAGCATCGCGGTCCACTGCTCGCGCGCCCGCATCCGCCGGAACCGCGGCAGGCGGCCCGCGCGCGCCTCGGCGACGTAGTGGGCGTACCGCTCGGAGAACTCGCGACCCACGAGCTCGACGAGGTCCGGGGCGTCCGCCGGGTCGAAGAGGTACCAGTCGTCGTCGGCCGCGACGCGCTTCATGAACTCGTCGGAGATCCACACGGCCGTGTTGGCCGTGCGCGTGCGCCGGTACGGGTCGCCCGAGTTCTGCCGCAGGTCGAGGAACTGCGCGAAGTCGAGGTGCCAGTTCTCCATGTAGAAGCACAGGGCGCCGAACTTCTTGCCGCCGCGGGACACGGCACGCAGCGTGGAGTCGATCGTGTGCATGAAGGGGATCGGACCGGTCGACGTCGTGTTGTTCGACCTGATGGGCGAACCCTCGGACCGCAGCTTCGAGACGGACAGGCCGATGCCGCCCGTGCCCTTGGTGAGCCACATGACGTTCCGCACCGACGTCGCGATGTGCTCGATGTCGTCGTCCATCTGCATGACGAAGCAGTTGGAGAGCTGCGGGTAGGACGTGCCCGCGTTGACGAGCGTCGACCCGGCGGGCAGGTAGTGCAGGCGCGCGATGCGGTCGTAGAAGCCGATCGCGGCCGCCGTCGGGTCCGCCTCGTTGAGGCTCAGGCCCATGGACACGCGCATCCAGAAGTACTGCGGCACCTCGAGCGGCCGGCCGTGGCGGTCGGTGATCATGTAGCGGTTCCGCATGGTGACGGTGCCCGTGTAGCGCAGCAGCTCGTCGTGGTGGTGGTCCAGCGCCGCGGCGATCGCGTCGAGGTCGAAGTGCGTGACGAGGCGCGCGTCGAGGAGCCCGCGCTCGACGGCGTCGCGGACGTAGCCGGGAAAGCGCGCCTGGTGCAGCAGCGCGAGCTCGAGGTCGGACTCGTACGTCCCGAGCACGCGCTTGTAGAGCACCTTGCGCAGCAGGCGCGCCGCGATGACGTCGAAGTCCGGGTCGTCCTTGACGTTCTGGACGGCGGCCGAGATGGCGGCCTCGTCGAGCTGCTCGGTCGTGATGCCGTCGAACAGCGTGATGGCGAGCTCGCTCGCGACCTGCGTGACCTTCGAGATCTGGTCCGGCAGGCCGACGGCGGCGCGCTCGATCGCCCGGTTGATCATGTTCGCGTCGTACGGCTCGCGGCTGCCGTCGCGCTTGGTGACGTGGATGCCCGTGCGTGCGGGCGGCTCGTGCGGCGAGGCGTGCGGTGACGCGAGGTCGGTGAGGGTCATCGTGCTCTCCCAGTGGTGCCCTGTGGTCCGGCGCCCTGGGACGACGACGCCGCCCTGTACGCGGGCAGGCGTCGGCCGAGCCCTCCCGAGAGGCTCCGAACCTGCGCGCACCGGCGGTGCGCGCACCGGCGGCAGGTCTTCGGACTCGTGGGCGTCGTGCACGTGCCTAACAGCCATCGCTTCCCAGGCCCTCACGGATCCAGTGCTTCATGACGGCGGTCGTTCCCACTTACCGCTGCTGGGCAGTCCCGGACTTGCACCGGGTTCCCTCTTGCCTCACCCGGGGCGACCCGGGTGAACCGTCGGCGTGCCGAGTTTAGCGCGAAGGAGGGGGCGCAACACAAGATGTAGTACCGCATGTCGGATGGGATACGAGATGTGGGGCCGGGGCGGCTACGTGGTGACGTCGGCGTGCGTGCGGCAGGGTGGTCCCATGGCCATCGTGTGGTGGGAGATCGAGAGCCCCGACCCGGAGGCGTTCCAGCAGTTCCACGCGGCGCTGTGGGGCTGGACGTTCGTGCCGGCGTTCGTCGGCACCGAGCTCGGGGCCGACTACTGGATCATCCAGGACGACGGCCGCGGCGTCGGCGGGCTGCAGCGCGCAGCGGCCGGTGCGCCGCCGCCGCAGGTGGGTGCGCGGCTCTACGTCGAGGTGACGGACCTCGAGGCCGCCCTCGTCGAGGTCCGGCGGCGAGGGGGCCGGGTCGAGCGGGGGCGCACGGAGCTCGGCGGGGACGACCGCTGGTTCGCGACCGTCGTCGACCCCACGGGCGTGTCCTTCGGGCTGTGGACCGCAGAGCCCGCGTCCGACGCGGCGTCCGGCCGGGCGACGGTCTGACCGAGCGCGGCCCGGCGGAGCGGTCTGGCAGAGCGCGGCCCGACGGAGCGTGGCTCGACCTGTCCCGGGTACGACGAACGCCGCCGGCCGGGTGGCCGACGGCGTTCGCGAGTGAGATGCGCTGCCGGGTCGTGGACGAGCCCCCTGATCACACGACCCGGCAGCGCGGGTCCTCAGCCAGCATCCCCCGAGCCGACGAGGACGATCTCGGGTGCGGGATCACAGCGATACCCGACACCCCGGACGGTGACGATCTGCAGGCAGCCCCCCAGCTTTTCCCGCAGTCGTCGCACATGGACGTCGATGGTGCGCGTGCCGACCCCGGGGCCGCCGCGCCACACCGTGGCGAGCAGCTCCCCGCGCGGCACGGCGCGGTGCGGTGACCGGAGCAGGTACTCCAGCAACGCGAACTCGGTGAAGGTGAGCGGCACCGGGCGGCCACCCACCGTGAGCTCCCGCGCGTCCGAGTCGAGCACGATGCGCTCGGCGGTCGGTGTCGGGAGGCGCCAGGCGGCGAGGGCCCGCTCGCTCGCCGACGGCGGCGCGGCGTACGGGTCCGCGACGGACTCGCGCAGTCGGGCGACGACGTCGCGCCGGCCGCGGCCGCCCAGGTCGAGAGCGGTGTGCACGGTCGCCTCGGGGGCCAGGCGGGCGACGAGCTCGGTGACGGCCTCGGCGATGTCGGCCATGAGCGCGCGGCCGGCGACCCCGGTGTCCGGGACGTCGACGTAGAGCGCGAAGGCGGGCTCGTGACGCTCGGGCGTCGCGCTCCGGACCGGGTGGTCCGCAGCGGCGAGCCCTCCAGTCACAGGAAGCGCAACAGCAGTCATAGGGAGAGTGTGACTGCGAACGTCCAGACCACCAAGCCCCACAGCCCGGCTATCTCGGATCCTGGACACTTCTCACCCGCTCGGGCGACGCTGCGCCGGGTGGAGGGTTCGTGTGACCGTGAACACGCCTGTGACTCGGCCAGCACGGCTGTGACAGACGTGTCGCCGGCAAGGGTGCGCGGGTGTGCCGCTGGGCCACATCAGGCCGTAGATGCGGTCGCCCGCGGCCGGGGTGCGCGTGCGCGCCGCTGGGTCAGACGAGGCCGTAGAGACGGTCGCCTGCGTCGCCGAGGCCGGGGACGATGTAGGCGCGCTCGTCCAGGCGCTCGTCGACCGCCGCGACGACGATCGTCACGTCCGCGCGGTCGCCCACGTGCTCCTCGACGAGCTTGAGGCCCTCCGGCGCGGCGAGGAGGCAGATGCACGTGACGTCGCGCGCGCCGCGCTCGAAGAGGTAGTCGATGCTCGCGACGAGCGTGCCGCCCGTGGCCAGCATGGGGTCGAGCACGAAGCACTGCCGACCGGACAGGTCGTCCGGCAGCCGGTTCGCGTAGGTGATCGCCTGGAGCGTCTCCTCGTCGCGCTGGAGCCCGAGGAACCCGACCTCCGCGGTCGGCAGCAGGCGGGTCATGCCGTCGAGCATCCCGAGCCCGGCGCGCAGGATCGGCACGACGAGCGGGCGCGGCTCGGCGAGGTGCGTGCCCGTGGTCGTGGCGACCGGCGTCGTGATCTCGACCTGCTCGGTCCGCACGTCGCGCGTGGCCTCGTACGCGAGCAGCGTCACGAGCTCGTCCACGAGGAGGCGGAACGTCGGCGACGCCGTCCGCTGGTCCCGCAGGACGGTCAGCTTGTGCGAGACGAGCGGGTGGTCGGCGACGTGCAGGCGCATGGATGCACCGTACCGGCTGGTAGGTGCCCCGATCGGCGCCTCCGCCGCGGCGTCGGTGCGGGCGATGTGACGCGTGTGACTCCTGGTGAAGGAGGGACGTCGCACCGGTCTCATGGGCCCCACGCGTCACATCGGCCGCACGGACGGGAGCCGGTCGTGCCGGTGGGCTAGCGTCCGGGGCGTGCGGACGAGCGACGCGATGCGCATGGAGGTGGCCCTCGAGGAGGCGCGCCTCGCCCTGGCCACCGGTGACGTGCCCGTGGGTGCGGTCGTCGTCGGGCCGGACGGCGCCGTGACGGGCCGCGGTCACAACGCGCGCGAGGCGACCGGCGACCCCACCGCCCACGCGGAGGTCATCGCGCTGCGCCAGGCCGCCGCGACGCTGGGCCGGTGGCGGCTCGACGACTGCACCCTCGTCGTGACCCTCGAGCCGTGCGCGATGTG
The DNA here is from genome assembly GCF_019733465.1 of Actinotalea ferrariae. Taxonomy (GTDB): domain Bacteria; phylum Actinomycetota; class Actinomycetes; order Actinomycetales; family Cellulomonadaceae; genus Actinotalea; species Actinotalea ferrariae_A. The sequence goes on from NZ_JACVQL010000079.1 coordinate 13,605, forward strand.
CGCCGGCGCGATCGTGCTGGCGCGCATCCCCCGCCTCGTCCTCGGCGCGTGGGACCCGAAGGCGGGTGCCACCGGCTCGGTGCACGACCTCGTCCGCGACCGCAGGCTCAACCACCGCGTCGAGGTCGTCGGCGGCGTCCTCGAGGAGGAGTGCGCCACCCTCCTCCGAGCGTTCTTCGCCGACCACCGCTGACGCAGGCCGAGTTCACCCGGGGCTCCCTCGAGGCGAGAGGCATCCGACCGCTACCGTCGCGCCCGTGCCTGTGGAGGAGACGCTCGCGGCGGCCGACCGGCTCGTGGAGTCCGGCGAGCTGCGTGAGGCGCGACGCCGCCTGCGTGACCTCGTCCGGTCGGTGCCGCACCGGCTCGACGTCCGGGAGCACCTCGCCGACGTGTACCGGCGCGAGGGCCACCCCGAGCAGGCGGGCCGCTGGGCATACCTCAGCGAGACCGTCGACCCGGCGGAGCTCGCGGCCTTCCGCCGCGCCTTCGGGGATGACCCGGTGCAGATGATGGCCGCTCTGGCGTGGACCGGTTCGGAGGCGAACGCCCCGACCGAGGTCGCACGTGAGCGCCTGTCAGCGGTCCGGCGGGACGCCGAGGCTGCCGCTCGTCGGCGCCTGACCTGGGAGCGGCCGACGGCCCGGTCCCGCGGGACGCGTGCACGCGAGGCCGCCGGCAACGCTGCGATGCTCGCCCTGGTTGTGCTCGTCCTCGTGTGCCTCGGGGTGGGGGCCTTCACGATCGTGCACTGGTTCGTCGGAATCCTCGCCGACTGGCCCTGGTTCGTCCGCCTCGTCTCCGGCTGAGCGGCCGCCGGAGCGGCATGCGGCCACCTAGACCGAGCAGACGTCCGGGAGGCGGTCCGCCAGGGCGGTGAGGGTCTCGGACGTGCCCGCGTCGACGCGCAGGTTCGCGAGGTCGTCGCCGCGCGTGACGCCGCGGTTGACGATCACCACGGGCATGCCGCGGACTCGCGCCGCGTGCCGCACGAAGCGGAGCCCCGACATGACGGTCAGCGACGAGCCCGCGACCAGCAGCGCGTCGGCGTCGTCGACCAGCGCGAACGCCCGCGCGACGCGCTCCTTCGGCACGTTCTCGCCGAAGTAGACGATGTCCGGCTTCAGCATCCCGCCGCAGCGCTCGCAGTCGGCGACGACGAAGCCCTCGGTGGACTCGATGACCGCGTCGGCGTCGGGCGCGATCTCGACGTCCGCGACCGCTCCGACGACGTCGGCGAAACCGGGGTTGAGCGCCTCGAGCTGCCGCGCGACGTGGTCCCGCGTGTACCGCGCACCGCACCGCAGGCAGAGCACCTCCGCGTACGTGCCGTGCAGGTCGATGACGCGCCGGCTGCCGGCCTCCTGGTGCAGGCGGTCGACGTTCTGCGTGATGACGCCGACGACGACGCCGCGTTCCTCCAGCGCGGCGAGCGCGCGGTGCCCGGCGTTCGGCGTCGTGCGGTGCACGTGTCGCCAGCCCACGTGGTTCCGGGCCCAGTACGTGCGGCGGAACGCGGGGTCCGAGACGAACTGCTGGTAGGTCATCGGCCGTCGCGGCGGCGAGTCGGGGCCGCGGTAGTCGGGGATGCCGGAGTCGGTCGAGATGCCGGCGCCGGTCAGCGCGGCGATCCGGTGCCCGCGCAGCAGGGCGACGACCTGGTCGACGTCACCCGCGGGCGCGGGGACCGGCGTCGCCGGGTGGAAGTCGACGCGGTGAGGCACCGGACCACGGTACGTGCCGCCCGCCGACGACGCCGCCCGCGCACCCGCGGGCCCCCACCGGCCCGGCCCGGTTTCGGAACCGATCCGGCGCCCCGACCGCCGGATCGGTTCCAGAACCGCAGTCGCATGTGGTTGGCCGGGCGGTCAGGCGAGGGTCGCGAACGACGGCGGGTCGGCGCCCAGGTCCGTGGTCGACGTCCAGTGCGGCTCCACGTCGGCGGTGCGGCCGGGCGGCGCCACGACGCTGACCTGGCCGGACGGGCCGGCGAGCTGCACGAGGTACGGCGCCGGGTCCACGTCGCCCGCCGGGCCGGGTGCGCCGCCCGCGCCCCGCCCGCCACCCGCGCCCGCTGCGCCACCCGCGTCCGCTGCGCCGCCCGTGCCGTCGGGCC
>NZ_JACVQL010000008.1 GCF_019733465.1 Actinotalea ferrariae
GCGTCCGGCCCCCGCACCTCCGCGACCGCCGTCGTGCCACCGGACCGCACCGCGACGCCGTCGGGCGGGCGCCCGGCTGCCTCCGCGCGTCCTGGCGCGGGCGGACGACCGCCCGTGGTGCCGCCCGGCGAGCACGAGGACTTCGACACGCTCATCGGCTCACCCGTCGACGTCCTGACGCGGAAGAAGTTCGACCCCACGCCCTTCGTCCTGCTGCTGCTGGGCATCGCCGTCGTCGTCGGCATGTTCTGGGCGTGGAACGCGCTGACGGCACCCGCCCCGCCGATCGGCGGCGAGGACGGCATGGGCGACATCGTCGACTCGGCCGCGCCCGAGGACCCCGCCGCGCCGGAGGACCCCGCAGCCGGCGAGGACGGTGGCGAGGCCCCTGCCGACGAGGGTGAGGGGGCCGCGGACCCCGCGACCGTCGTGCCGACCATCGCGTCGGCGCAGATGATCGACCCGCCGCCGGGCGGCGACAACAACGAGCACCCCGAGGCCGTGGACCGCGCGATCGACGGCGACCCCGCGACGTACTGGTTCACGCGCACGTACCGCTCCCCGACGTACGGCATGAAGCCGGGCGTCGGCTACGCGGTCACCCTCACGGAGCCGGCGACGGTCACGACGGTCGTGCTCAACGTCAACGGCACGGGCGGGAACGTCGAGGTCCGGGCGACCGACCCGTCGACGCCCACGGAGGGTGAGGTCCTCGCGTCGGGACCGCTCTCCGCCGAGACGGTCCTAACCCTGAGCACGCCGACCGAGGCGCAGCACATCGTGCTCTGGTTCACCGAGCTGCCCCAGGCCGCCGACGGCGGGAACCGCGTCGAGCTGACCGAGGTCCGCCTGTCCTGACGGCCCTCGTGCCGTCACGGCGCGGAACAACCGCGCCCTAGGATCGGTTGACGACGTCGGCCGGCACGCCGCACGGCCCCCTCCGGACGAAGGACCCCGTAGTGACGGACACCATCCACGACCTCGTGATCATCGGCTCAGGACCCGCCGGGTACACGGCGGCCGTCTACGCCGCACGTGCCGGGCTCGCGCCCGTGGTCGTCGCCGGCTCGGTCACGGCCGGTGGTGCGCTCATGAACACGACCGAGGTCGAGAACTTCCCGGGCTTCGTCGACGGCGTCATGGGGCCCGACCTCATGGAGAACATGCGCAAGCAGGCGGAGCGCTTCGGTGCCGACATCCGGTACGACGACGTCGTGCGCGCCGAGCTGGTCGGTCCGGTGAAGACGGTCGAGACGGGCAACGGCGAGACGCTGCACGCTCGTGCGGTGATCCTCGCGACGGGTTCGGCGTACCGCGAGCTCGGTCTCCCGGACGAGAAGCGGCTCTCGGGCCACGGCGTCTCGTGGTGCGCGACGTGCGACGGGTTCTTCTTCCGCAACCAGGAGGTCGTCGTCGTCGGCGGCGGTGACTCCGCGGTCGAGGAGGCGACGTTCCTCACGCGCTTCGCGAGCAAGGTGACGATGGTCCACCGCCGCGACGAGCTGCGCGCCTCCAAGATCATGGCAGACCGCGCGATGGCCGACCCGAAGATCGAGTTCGCCTGGAACAGCGAGGTCGTCGCGATCCACGGCCAGGAGAAGCTGACCGGCGTGACGCTGCGCGACACCGTGACCGGCGCCGAGCGCGACCTCGCCGCGACGGGCCTGTTCGTCGCGATCGGGCACATCCCGCGCAACGAGCTGCTCATCGGGCAGGTCGACCTGGACGACGAGGGCTACGTGCTCGTCGGCGACGAGGTCGGCGCGCAGCGCGGCACCGGCACGAACCTCGAGGGCGTCTTCGCGTCGGGCGACCTCGTCGACCACGTCTACCGGCAGGCGATCACGGCCGCCGGCAGCGGCTGCGCCGCCGCACTCGACGCCCAGCACTACCTCGCGGACCTCGTGCACGCCGCCGAGCCGCCTGCCCCCGCCACCCTGCCCGAGAAGATCGAGGAGACCCTGTGAGCACCGTCCCCGTCACCGACGCCACCTTCAAGACCGAGGTCCTGGAGTCCGACATCCCCGTGGTGCTGGACTTCTGGGCGCCCTGGTGCGGCCCGTGCCGCCAGGTGGCGCCGATCCTCGAGGAGCTCTCGGAGGTCTACGCCGGCCGCGTGCGGATCGCGAAGATCAACTCGGACGAGAACCCGCAGGTGACCGCGGCGTACGGCATCACGTCGATCCCGACGCTCAACATCTACAAGAGCGGCGAACTGGTCAAGCAGATCGTCGGCGCGCGCCCGAAGCCGGCGCTCGTGACGGAGATCGAGGACGTCCTCTCCTGAGGCTCGCGGGCTCTGCCCGCACCGTCGACGAAGGCCCCGTGAGCGATCGCGGGGCCTTCGTCGTGCTCGCTCCTCGACGTCCGTGGCCCCGGCGACCGTCGCTCCACCCGCTGGTCAGGCCGCGATCGTGCCCGTGCGCGCGTGGCAGACTCAGGGCCATGACTCCCGAGAACGGCGAGCCGACGGGGCGGGTGACTCCTGCCCCCGGCAGGGCCGCCCACCTGTCCCAGCCCGCCACCGGGAACCGGCTCGATCCCTGGATCGGGGCCTACGCCGAGCGCACGCACGGCATGCGCGCCTCGGAGATCCGCGCCCTGTTCGCCGTGGCGAACCGGCCGGAGGTCGTCTCGCTCGCCGGCGGCATGCCGAACCTCGACGGCCTCCCCATGGAGGACATCGCCGAGACGACGTACGAGCTGCTGCTCAAGCGCGGGACGACGGCGCTCCAGTACGGCTCCGGGCAGGGCGACGAGACGCTGCGTGAGCAGATCGTCGAGGTCATGCGGCTGCAGGGCATCCAGGCCCACCCGGACGACGTCGTGGTCACCACCGGCTCACAACAAGCGCTAGACCTTGTGGTTCGCCTGTTCATCGACCCGGGCGACGTCATCGTCGCCGAGGCGCCCAGCTACGTCGGTGCCCTCGGGGTCTTCCGCGCCTACCAGGCCGACGTCGTTCACGTGCCGCTCGACGAGCACGGCCTCATCCCCGAGGCGCTCGAGGAGACGCTCGGCCGGCTGGCCGCCGAGGGGCGCGCGGTCAAGCTGCTGTACACCGTGCCCAACTTCCACAACCCGGCCGGCGTGACGCTCAGCCAGGAGCGCCGCCCGCGCGTGCTCGAGATCGCGCGGCGGTACGGCGTGCTCGTGCTCGAGGACGACCCGTACGGCCTGCTCGGGTTCGACGGCGAGCCACTGCCGGCCATGCGCTCGATGGACGACGTCGGCGTCGTGTACCTCGGGTCCTTCTCGAAGACGTTCGCCCCGGGCTACCGGGTGGGCTGGGCCGTCGCGCCGCACTACATCCGCGAGAAGCTCGTGCTCGCGAGCGAGTCCTCGATCCTGTGCCCCTCGAACGCGTCGCAGCTCGCGATCTCCACCTACCTGGCGCACCACGACTGGCGGCACCAGATCAAGCTCTACCGGGAGATGTACCGGACGCGCCGCGACGCCATGATCGGGGCGCTCGAGGAGCACATCCCCGAGGCCACGTGGACCGTCCCCGAGGGCGGCTTCTACACCTGGGTCAAGCTGCCGGACGGCCTCGACGCCCAGGCCATGCTGCCGCGTGCCATCACGGCGCTCGTCGCGTACGTCTCGGGCACGGCGTTCTACGCCGACGGGCAGGGCGCCGACCACATGCGCCTGTCGTTCTGCTACCCGACGCCCGAGCGGATCCGCGAGGGCGTGCGCCGGCTCGCCGGTGTGGTCGCCGCCGAGACGGAGCTGGTGCAGATCTTCGGCACGGGCGGCCACCGCGAGGACGACACGGTGACCGGCGCGGGGCCCGAGATCCGCTGACGCTCGTGCGCTGGTCCCCCGGGCGGGTCCGCCCGGGTCAGCGGAGCAGGCCGGGGTCGTCCGGGGACAGGGTCGCGAGGATCCGGTTGAGGTCCTGCACGGACGCGAACTCGACCGTGAGCCTGCCCTTGCTCCGGCCCAGCTGGACCTTCACGCGCGTCTCGAACCGGTCGGAGAGCCGCGACGCGAGGTCGTCGAGCGCTGCGTTGCGGTCACCCGCCCGCGGCCGACGGACGGGAGCCGGCTTCTCGGGGTCGCCGCCGAGCGCGACGATCTCCTCGGTCGCGCGCACGGACAGCCCCTCGGCGACGATGCGCTGGGCGAGTCGCTCCATCGCGGCGGCGTCGGCGAGCCCGAGGAGCGCACGCGCGTGCCCCGCCGACAGGACGCCGGCCGCGACCCGCCGCTGGACGAGCGGGGGCAGGCGCAGGAGGCGCAGGGTGTTGGAGATCTGGGGCCGCGAGCGGTGGATGCGCTGCGCGAGCTCCTCGTGGGTGCAGCCGAAGTCGTCGAGCAGCTGCTGGTAGGCGGCCGCCTCCTCGAGCGCGTTGAGCTGGCTGCGGTGCAGGTTCTCCAGGAGCGCGTCGCGGAGCAGGTCGGTGTCGTCGGTCTCGCGGACGATCGCCGGGATCCGGTCGAGCCCTGCCGCCTGGGTGGCGCGCCACCGGCGCTCGCCCATGATGAGCTCGTAGCGCTGCGCGCCGTCCTCGTCCGCCACGGGTCGCACGACGACGGGCTGCAGCACGCCGATCTCGCGGATCGAGCCGACGAGCTCCGCGAGAGCCTCCTCGTCGAAGACCGTGCGCGGCTGGCGCGGGTTGGCGGTGATCGACGTGACGGGCAGCTCGGCGAACCTGGCGCCGGGCACGGGCAGGAGTCCGTCCGTCGCGTCGTCCGACGGCTGCCCTGCGGGCGTTGCCTGAGCCGCGTCGCCCGCCGTCGTCGGCGCGTCCACCGTGGACGAGGCGATGTCGCCCGGGACGTCCTCGCTGCGGGGGTCGCCGTGCGGTGACGGCACCTCGGAGGTGAGCTCACCCCCTGCGCGCTCGTCGGCGGTGCGCGCGTCGTCCGGCCGGTCGACCGTGGGCTCCGCGGAGGGCGCGGCCGCGTCGAGGACGTCGCCGTGCGGGGCCGGGGCCAGCGACGACGGCGACGGCGTGGACTCGGCCCGACCGGTGCTCGCCTCGGCGGCGCCCGTGGTGGCAGCAACATCGGGCGCGTCGGCCTGCGCCGGGGCGTCGTCCGCCACGACGGCGGCCGGGGCCCCCGGGAAGAACACGTCCACCGGTCGCGAGTCGCCGCTCGATCCGCTTGGGATCAGGGCACCGAGTCCCCTGCCCAGGCCACGACGCTTCTCGGCCATCAGTTCTCCTTCGTGACGGGCTGGGGCGCACGCGCGCCGGGGTCGCTCGTGGCGGGGGCACCGCGCTCGGCGAGCTCCCGAGCCGCGGCGAGGTAGGACAGGGCGCCGGTGGATCCCGGGTCGTACGTCATGACGGTCTGGCCGTGGCTCGGCGCCTCGGAGATGCGGACCGAGCGCGGGACGGTGGTGCGCAGCGTCTGCGCCGGGAAGTGCTCCCGCACCTCGGCGGCGACCTGCTGCGCCAGGTTGGTGCGGGCGTCGTACATCGTCAGGAGGATCGTCGAGACGTGGAGCGCCGGGTTGAGGTGGTTCTTGATGAGCTGCACGTTCTTGAGGAGCTGGCTCAGCCCCTCGAGCGCGTAGTACTCGCACTGGATGGGGATCAGCACCTCGCGTGCGGCCACGAACGCGTTGACGGTCAGCAGACCGAGGCTCGGCGGACAGTCGATGAACACGTAGTCCAGCCGGTCCAACCCCTGGTCCTCGCGGTGGCGGAGGTAGGCGTCGATGGCGTTGCGGAGCCGGTTCTCGCGTGCGACGAGCGAGACGAGCTCGATCTCGGCGCCCGAGAGGTCGATCGTGGCCGGGGCACCCCAGAGGCGGGGGATCCGCGACGACTGCTGCACGACCGCGGCGAGCTCCTCGTCCTCGACGAGGACCTCGTACGTGGACGGCGTGCCCGCGCGGTGGTCGATGCCGAGAGCCGTCGACGCGTTGCCCTGGGGGTCGTTGTCGATGACGAGCACGGTCGCGCCCGCCTGGGCCAGCGCGGCTGCCAGGTTCACGGTCGTCGTCGTCTTGCCGACGCCGCCCTTCTGGTTCGCGACCGTGAGGATCCGGGTCGTCGCCGGCCGCTCGAACCGCCGGCCGCTGAGGTCGATCCGCCGGCGTGCGTCGGCAGCGAGCTGCGCGGCGAGCGGCGTCGACTCGTCCACGCTCGGGATCGAGTCGATGAGGGCTGCCCGGCGAGCCTCGTCGGCGGCCGCACCGTCGCCCGGCGCGCTCGACGCGTCCTGCTGGTCCACCCGATCTCCCGTCCTGTCGTGTGCGCCCATCCTGCCACCCGCAGCAGGGACGACGAGCCAGATCCACACCCGGCTCGGCGCTGTTCCACGTGAAACAGGCGGGCTCCACTGAAGACATGCCGTCGTGCTGTCGGTGGCCCCAAGTCGCGCGGCGGCACAACACGGCCTGTCGGATCCTTGGGGGCACGACCGGCTCCGTCGGTCCCTCGGCACCACGGCGCGGCCCGTCGAGATCCTCAGCGGGACAACACGCTCCCCATGGACCGCCACGCCGGCGTCAGGACTCGACCACGGATGGCCCGATGTTCCACGTGGAACCCCGTGCGCGATCGGGGCTGGCCGACGACTGGGCGTCGACCCGATCTGGCGCCACATGCGCGACGACGGAGGGCGCCGGAAGGGCCCTGCCGACGCGCCGCTCCCCTTGTGAACGCCTGCCTCGTGCGCGGCAACCGCACGTGCCGCGGCGGCCCGATCTTCCCTCGTTCCCGACCTGTACGGTCCCCGGCCTGCCCCAGGTCCCAGCCTGCCCAGGTCCCGGCCCGCCCAGCTCCCCGCCCGCCCAGGTCCCGGCCCGCCCAGCTCCCCGCCCGCCCAGGTCCCGGCCCGCCCAGCTCCCCGCCCGCCCAGCTCCCC
>NZ_JACVQL010000080.1 GCF_019733465.1 Actinotalea ferrariae
CGCGCGGCTCGTGCGCTCGGCCGTCGCGGCGGTCCGCGAGGGTGTGGTCGAGGTGCGCACCGCGGACGGCCGCACCGTCGGCGACGAGGAGCCCGGCGCGTACGACCGGGTGCTCGTCGACGCACCCTGCACCGGGCTCGGCGCCCTGCGGCGACGCCCCGAGGCGCGGTGGCGGCGCACGCCGGCCGACGTCGGGCCGCTCACCGAGCTGCAGCGCGGCCTGCTCGCCTCGGCGCTCGACGCCGTCCGTCCCGGCGGCGTGGTCGCCTACGTGACGTGCTCGCCGCACGTCGCGGAGACGCAGCTCGTGGTCAAGGACGTGCTGCGCCGGCGCGACGACGTCGAGCAGCTCGACGCGCGCGACGCGGTCCGGGCGGTCTCGGGCGACGACATCGAGCTCGGTCCCGGCCCGTGGGTCCAGCTGTGGCCGCACGTCCACGGCACCGACGCGATGCACCTCGCGCTGCTGCGGCGGCGCTGACGGGGCGGTGCGGCGTGCCGCGCGCGGCGGACCGGCGCGCCCGCGGCCGTCGTGCCGGGACGCCCGTGCGTCGGGCCTGCGCCAGACTGTCGCCATGGACGTCGTGATCTCGCCCAGCATCCTGTCCGCCGACTTCATGAACCTCGAGCGCGAGCTCGCGCGGATCGCGGCGGCCGACATGGTGCACGTCGACGTCATGGACAACCACTTCGTGCCCAACCTCACCCTCGGGCTGCCCGTCGTCGAGAAGATCGTCAGGGTCGCGCCCGTGCCCGTCGACACGCACCTCATGATCGAGGACCCGGACCGCTGGGCGCCGGGCTTCGCCGAGGCGGGCGCGGCGTCCGTGACGTTCCACGCCGAGGCCGCGCGCGCGCCCGTGCGTCTCGCGCGCGAGCTCCGCCGTCTCGGGGCACGTGCGGGGCTCGCGCTGCGGCCGGCGACGCCGGTCGAGCCGTTCGTCGACCTCCTGCCCGAGATCGACATGCTCCTCGTCATGACGGTCGAGCCCGGGTTCGGCGGGCAGGCGTTCCTCGACGTCACGCTGCCCAAGATCCGCCGCGCGCGGCGCGCCGTCGAGGAGGCGGGGCTCGACGTCTGGGTCCAGGTCGACGGCGGCGTCTCGGCCGAGACGGTCGAGAGGGCCGCCGACGCGGGCGCGAACGTCTTCGTCGCGGGCTCGGCCGTCTACGGCGCGGACGACGCCGCGGGTGCGATCGGCGAGCTGAGGTGCCTCGCGGCCGGGGCGCACGCGCACCGTTCGCGCTGAGCGTCACGGGCGGCGCCGGACCGGCCGCTCCCGGTCCGCGGCGCTGTGGCACACTGACCGCCGAACACGTACGTGCTCCGGGGTCGGTGAAAGTCCGAGCCGGCGGTGACAGTCCGCGACCCGCCCACGACCGTGACCAGCGTCAGGCTCGCCCGACGTCGGTCCGGTCCGGGCGGTTGACCTGGTGGAACTCCAGGACCGACGGTGAAAGTCCGGATGGGAGGAAGCACGTGGCGTCCGCGTCGGCACAGTCGTGCGCCGAGGCGACGTCGACGCGACCTGTCGCGCACCCCCGGAGCTGAGCGCTCGAGGGAGGTGCCATGGCTGCAGCGGTCGCACGCGGGGGCGTCCCCGCAGCGCCCCGAGGCGAGGTCGTCGACGGCATCCCCGCCGGGGTGAGCCCGGTCGAGCTCGCCGCGATGGACCGCGCGCTCGAGCTCGCGGCCGGTGGGCCGGCGCACGGCCCCAACCCCCGGGTCGGCTGCGTCCTCCTCGCGGCGGACGGGCGTGTGCTCGCCGAGGGCCGGCACGACGGCGCCGGCACCCGCCACGCCGAGGCGGCCGCCGTCACGGCTGCGCGCACCGACGGTCGGGACCTCCGCGGCGCGACCGCCGTCGTCACGCTCGAGCCCTGCGCCCACACCGGGCGCACCGGGCCATGCGCGCAGCTGCTGCTCGAGGCCGGGGTCACGCGCGTGCTGCACGCGGTCGACGACCCGAACCCCGCCGCCGCCGGGGGCGCCGCGCTGCTGCGTGCCGCGGGCGTCGACGTCGTCGGCGGCGTCCGCCGTTCCGAGGGCGAGGGCCTGCTGCGCGTGTGGCTGCACGCCGTCCGCACCGGGCGCCCGTTCGTCACGCTCAAGCTCGCGACAACGCTCGACGGCAGGGTCGCCGCGGCCGACGGCTCGAGCCGCTGGATCACGTCGTCCGAGGCGCGCGCGCACGCGCACACCGTGCGCACCGAGGTCGACGCGATCGCCGTCGGCGGCGGGACGGCCGCCGCGGACGACCCGTCCCTGACCGCCCGGGACGCGGACGGGACGCTCGCGGCGCACCAGCCGCTGCGCGTCGTCGTCGGCTCGGCGGGTCTCCCGGACACGGCGCGACTGCGCGGTCCCGGCGGCGAGCTCGTCCACGAGCGGACGCGGGACCTGCCCGCCGTGCTCGACCGCCTCGCGCGCCGCGAGGTACGTCACCTGCTCGTCGAGGGCGGTCCCACGCTCGCCGCCGCCTTCCTGCGCGCGGGGCTGGTCGACGAGGTCCACGCCTACCTCGCGCCCGTGCTCCTCGGCGCCGGGCCCGCGGCGACGGGCGACCTCGGCATCGCGTCGATCGACGGCGCGATGCGCCTGCGTCCGCGTCTGCTGCGTGTGCTCGGACCCGACGTCCTCCTGGTCGCCGACGTCGACGGCCGGGCCGGGCCCGGCACGTCCCGGCCGCCGGTCCCAGCGCGGGCCTCCGCGTCGCAGCCGCCCGACGCGCAGCCGTCCGGCGCCCAGCCAGCCGCACCAGCAGGGGAGAGCTAGATGTTCACCGGCATCGTCGAGGAGATCGGCACCGTCGTCGCCGTCGAGCGCGGCACGGGGGACGCGCGGCTCACGCTGCGCGGCGCGGTCGTGACGCAGGGCACGCGGCTCGGGGACTCGATCGCCGTCGACGGCGTGTGCCTCACGGTCACCGACCTCGACGGTGACCGCTTCGGCGTCGACGTCATGCCGGAGACGCTCGCGCGCAGCACCCTGGGCGCCCTCGCACCGGGCTCGGCGGTCAACCTCGAGCGCGCCGTCCGGGCCGACGGCCGGCTCGACGGCCACCTCGTGCAGGGCCACGTCGACGGGACGGGCACGCTCCTGTCGAGGACCCCGGGCGCGCGGTGGGACGACCTGCGCCTCGCGCTGCCGCCGTCGCTCGCCCGGTACGTCGCCGAGAAGGGCTCGATCGCCGTCAGCGGCGTGTCGCTCACGGTGACCGGCGTCGACGACGCGAGCTTCGGCGTCTCGCTGATCCCCACGACCCTCGAGGCCACGACGCTCGGCACCCTCGCGCCGGGCGACCCGGTCAACCTCGAGGTCGACGTGATCGCGAAGTACGTGGAGCGGCTCCTCGCCGGCGGCGCGGTCGGCGGCCAGGGTGCACCGGGGGAGCGGTCGTGATCCGGCTCGGCACGGTCGAGGAGGCGCTCGAGGAGCTGCGCCGCGGGCGTCCGGTGCTCGTCGCGGACTCGCCCGACCGCGAGAACGAGGCCGACGTCGTGCTCGCCGCGGGTTCGGCGACCGCCGAGTGGGTCGCCTGGACCATCCGGCACTCGTCGGGCTACCTGTGCGCCCCGATGCCCGCGGCCCGGGCCGACGCGCTCGAGCTGCCGCTCATGGTGCCCCACAGCCAGGACCCGCGGCGCACGGCGTACACGGTCACGGTCGACGCCGCCGACGGCGTCACCACGGGGATCTCCGCGGCCGACCGCGCGACGACGCTGCGCGTCCTCGCCGACCCCGCCGCCGGCCCGCAGAGCGTCATCCGGCCGGGTCACGTCCTCCCGCTGCGCGCGGTCCCCGGCGGCGTGCTGCACCGCGGCGGCCACACCGAGGCGGCCGTGGACCTGTGCCGGCTCGCCGGGCTCGAGCCGGTCGCGGGCATCGCCGAGCTCGTGCACGACGACGGCACGATGATGCGGCTCGACGACGCCGCCCGGCTCGCGGCCGCCGACGGCCTCGTGCTCCTGACGATCCAGGACCTCGTCGCCTGGCGCCGTGAGCACGACGACCCCGTGCCCGACGGCCCGGAGCCGCCGCGCGCCCGCGTGCACCCCACGGGCGTCGCCCGGCTGCCCACGCGGCACGGCTCCTTCCGCGTGCACGGCTACCGCGACCTGCGCACGGGCGCAGACCACGTGGCCCTCGTGCCGGAGGACGTCGAGACCCCCGCCGCCGTGCCGGTGGTGCGGGTGCACTCCGAGTGCCTCACGGGCGACGCCTTCGGCTCCCTGCGCTGCGACTGCGGGCCGCAGCTGGACGCCGCGCTCGAGCGCGCGACGGCCGAGGGCGGGGCCGTCGTCTACCTCCGCGGGCACGAGGGGCGTGGGATCGGGCTGCTGTCCAAGATCGACGCCTACGCGCTGCAGGACGACGGCCGCGACACGGTCGAGGCCAACCTCGAGCTCGGGCTGCCGGCCGACCGCCGGGAGTACGGCGCCGCGGCGGCCGTCCTCGCGGACCTCGGGCTGACGTCGATCCGCCTGCTCACCAACAACCCGGCGAAGGTCACCGGGCTCGCGGCGCACGGCGTCGTCGTCGAGGAGGTCGTCCCGCTCGAGGTCGGCCGGACCGTCGAGAACGCCGCCTACCTGCGCACCAAGGCGGTGGCCATGGGCCACCTGCTCACCCACGCCGGGGCGACCGTCCCGGCCGCACCCCAGGAGGACGAACGATGAGCGGAGCCGGAGCGCCACGCCTGACCCTCGACGGGTCGGGGCTCAGGGTGAGCGTGGTCGCCGCGAGCTGGCACACGCAGGTCATGGACGGGCTGGTCGCGGGAGCGCACCGCGCCCTCGCGGCGGCGCACGTCACGGACGTGAGCCTGCTGCGCGTGCCGGGCTCCTTCGAGCTCCCCGTCGCCGCCGGCCGCCTCGCCCGGACCGGGGTCGACGCCGTCGTCGCGCTCGGCGTCGTCATCCGCGGCGGCACGCCGCACTTCGAGTACGTGTGCGCGGCCGCGACGCAGGGCCTGACCGACGTCGCCGTGCGCACCGGGGTGCCGGTGGGCTTCGGCCTGCTGACCTGCGACGACGAGCAGCAGGCGCTCGACCGCGCGGGCCTGCCCGGCTCGACCGAGGACAAGGGCGCCGAGGCGGCCGAGGCGGCCGTCGCCACGGTGCTCGCCCTGCGGGGGATCTGATGATCGACTGGTTGTTCGACGCGCAGCTGACCATCGCGGGCCACCCGATCCTCTGGCGCGAGGTCGTGGGCAACCTGTTCGGCCTCGCCTCGGCCGTGGGCGGCATGCGCCGTCGGGTGTGGGCGTGGCCCGTGGGCATCGTCGGCAACGTCCTGCTCTTCACGGTCTTCCTCGGCGGGGTGTTCGACACGCCGCAGGCGAAGGACCTCTACGGGCAGGCGGGCCGGCAGGTGTTCTTCATCGCCGTGGCGGTGTACGGCTGGGTGCGCTGGCGCCAGGCGACGCAGGGCTCGGGTGACGGCCCGGCGATCGTGCCCACCTGGGCGGGAACGCGGGGCCGGGTGCAGCTGGTCGTCGCCGCCGTCGTCGGGACGGTCGTCTCGGCCCTCGTGTTCCAGGCGCTCGGCTCGTGGGGTCCGTGGGCGGACGCGTGGATCTTCACGGGCAGCCTGCTAGCGACGTACGGCATGGCCCGCGGCTGGACCGAGTTCTGGCTCATCTGGATCGCGGTCGACGTCGTGGGGGTCCCGCTGCTGCTCCAGGCGGGGTACTACCCGTCGGCCGTGCTCTACGCGGTCTACGGCGGCGTCGTGCTCTACGGCTTCACGGTGTGGCTGCGCGCGCAGCGCGCGGGGGAGGCCGAGGCCGTGACCGCGGCGGGCGGTGCCGGGACCCTCGCGGTGGACGGCCCGGCCGGGGACCGCGAGGGCGTCTAGGCTCTACCGACGTGAAGACGTTCGACTCGCTGTTCTCCGAGCTCGCCGAGAAGGCCAGCACCCGCCCGGCCGGCTCCGGGACCGTCGCCGAGCTCGACGCCGGGGTCCACGCCATCGGCAAGAAGGTCGTCGAGGAGGCCGCCGAGGTCTGGATGGCCGCCGAGCACGAGGGCGCCGAGCGGACGGCCGAGGAGATCTCCCAGCTGCTCTACCACCTGCAGGTCCTGATGCTCGCGCGCGGGCTGACGCTCGAGGACGTCTACGCGCACCTCTGACCCGCGGGCGTCCCCGCGCGTCGCCCTGCCCGTCCGGTCGCCCCGGGCGACGCACACCCCGAACCACAGCCGCACCCGAACCGCAGCCGCACCCGAACCGCAGAGGACCCCGTGCTCCGCATCGCCGTCCCGAACAAGGGCTCACTCTCCGAGCCGGCCGCCGAGATGCTGCGCGAGGCGGGCTACCGCCAGCGTCGCGACTCGCGCGAGCTCGTCCTGCCCGACCCCGAGAACGGGGTCGAGTTCTTCTTCCTCCGGCCGCGCGACATCGCCGTGTACGTCGGGGCCGGCACGGTCGACGTCGGCATCACCGGCCGCGACCTGCTGCTCGACTCCGCCTCGTCGGCCACCGAGCACCTGCCGCTCGGGTTCGCGCGGTCGACGTTCCGCTTCGCGGCGCCCGCGGCCGACGCGCTCGGCGGCGTCCGCGACGTCGCCGGTCGGCGGGTCGCGTCGTCGTACCCGGTGCTCGTGGCCGCCCACCTGCGCGCGCACGGCATCGCCGCCCGCGAGATCGTGCGGCTCGACGGCGCGGTCGAGACCGCGATCCAGCTCGGGGTCGCGGACGTGATCGCCGACGTCGTGGAGACCGGCACCACGCTCCGCGCCGCCGGGCTCGAGGTGTTCGGGGACCCGATCCTGCGCTCGGAGGCGGTCCTCGTGCGGCGCAGCGACGTCGACGAGCCCGCCGGCCTGGACGTCCTCACGCGGCGCCTTCAGGGCGTCCTGACCGCGCGGCAGTACGTCCTCATGGACTACGACGTGCCCCTCGACCTGGTCGAGCGCGCCGTCGCGATCACGCCGGGCCTCGAGTCGCCGACGGTCGCGCCGCTGCACAACCGGGAGTGGGCCGCGGTGCGCGCGATGGTCCGGCGCGACGAGACCAACCGCGTCATGGACGCGCTCTACGACGTCGGCGCCCGCGCGATCCTCGTGACCTCGATCCACGCCTGCCGGCTCTGACCATGACGACCCCGGGTCCCGATCGCGGTCGCGCGGAGCTCCACCGCCCGTTCCGCCCGCGCGCCGCCCGGGTGGTCTCGCTCGTGCTCGCGGTGCTCGTGCTCGCGATGATGATCGGGATCGCCGTGCTGCTGCCCCGCGCGGCGCCCGACCGTCAGTCGCCGTTCGACCTGGTCGGCATCGTGGCGTTCGGCGCCCTCGTCGCGTGGTTCCTCTGGCGTCAGGCGAGCGTGCGCGCGGTCCCGGACGAGGCAGGCGTCACCGTGCGCAACCTGATGATCACGCGCCGCATCGAGTGGGCCGAGGTCGTCTCCGTCCGGTTCGGGCAGGGCCGCCCGTGGGTGCAGCTCGACCTGGCCGACGGCGACACGCTCGCGGTCATGGGGATCCAGCGTGCCGACGGGGCGCGTGCCGAGGCCGAGGCCCGCCGGATGGCG
Source organism: Actinotalea ferrariae (assembly GCF_019733465.1). GTDB lineage: Bacteria > Actinomycetota > Actinomycetes > Actinomycetales > Cellulomonadaceae > Actinotalea > Actinotalea ferrariae_A. Next base: position 7,536 of record NZ_JACVQL010000080.1, read on the forward strand.
ACGCTCGTGGCGCTCCACACCGCCACGCCCCGCGACGACTGACGCTCGCCGGGCTGACCCCGCGACAGCCGGCGGCCCCGTGACGTCCGGCGTCCGGCGCCCGCCTCGGTCAGCCTCGGACCAGCCCCGCGGCGTGGACGCCCGCGGCCGCGGCCGCGAGGAACGACTCGGGGTCGGCGTCGAGACCCCGGCCCATCGTCGACAGCCGGACGGGCGCGGCCGCGAGCGCGTCGAGCAGCACCGGCCCCGTCGGCACCTCGACGAGCCGGTGCCGACCGAGCGGCGCGCACAGCGACTGCGCCTGACGGTGCACGGTCGCGAGCAGCGCCTGGCGCTCGTCGTCGGCCGGTCCCTCCGCCACGGGCACGACGACGTCGGCGGGCGCGAGCGCGACGCGTCCGTAGGCGGTGAGCGAGTGGTGCGAGACGCCGCGGTGCCGCTCGCGCGGGTCGGCCCCGGAGACCCGCAGCGACGCCACGGGGCTGCCGTGCAGCGCGCCGACCGCGTTGAGCGCCTCGCCCGCAGCGACGCCCGAGAAGCCCCACCGCGTGCCGGTCCCGAGGTTCCCCGGCCCCTGTGCGACGACCACGAGGTCGGCGTCGAGCACGTGCCGCGCCGCGAGCAGGCCCGTGTGCACCGTGACGGCCTCGAGGTCACCGCCGAAGGCCTGCCCGACCGTGACGCACGCGGACAGCCAGCCCGCGTCCCGCAGGCCGGCGACGGTGCGCGAGAACCAGGCGGGGAGGGCGCCGCCGTCGGTCATGACGTAGGCCACGCGCGGCGCGGGCCGGCCCGCCGC
>NZ_JACVQL010000081.1 GCF_019733465.1 Actinotalea ferrariae
GTCGGGCGGCATGCCGGCCAGGCGCCAGCGGCACAGGTCCGCGACCGGGCACGCGGTGCAGCGCGGCGACCGCGCGGTGCAGACGAGCGCGCCGAGCTCCATGACCGCGGCGTTCCAGCGCGCCGACGTCGCGTCGTCGTCGGGCACGACGGCGCCCGCGCGACGCAGCTCGGCGATCGAGAGGTGCGGGGCGGGCAGGGCGCGGCCCTCGAGCGTGCGCGCGAGCACGCGCCGCACGTTGGTGTCCACGACGACGCTGCGTCGGCCGCGGGCGAAGGCCGTGACCGCCGCCGCGGTGTAGGTGCCGATGCCGGGCAGGGCGAGGAGCTCCGCCTCGTCCGCGGGCAGCTCGCCGCCGTGCCGCTCGACGACGGTCCGGGCACAGGCCTGGAGCCGGAGCGCGCGCCGCGGGTACCCCAGCCGGCCCCAGGCGCACAGGACGTCGTCCGGGCGGGCCGCGGCGAGGTCGGCCGCCGTCGGCCAGCGCGTCATCCACTCGCGCCACACCGGCTCCACGCGCACGACCGGCGTCTGCTGGAGCATGACCTCGCTGACGAGCACGCCCCACGGGGTGCGGTCGGGGGCGCGCCACGGGAGGTCGCGCGCGTGCTCGCCGAACCAGGTGACGACGGGTTCGACGAGGGCGTGCATCGACGCATCATGCCTGACTGTCTGCGACGAGGAGACGTGTCCCGGCGCGCCGACCGGGCCACGGGACGCGCCGGTCGTACCGTGACCGCGTAGGCCCTGATGAGGAGGCGACGAGCGGATGAGCACGATGCTGCACCCCGTCGGCCCACGGCCGCCGCAGGTGTACTGGGTCCGGCGGCTGGTGGTCCTCGCTGTGCTGGTCGGTGTGGTCGCGGTGCTGTGGGCGGTGCTCGGCCGCGGCGCGGCCCCGGCCGACGGCGCGTCCGGCGCCGACACGGACGCGGACGCCTCGCAGGACGCCGGCGCAGGTGACGGTGACGAGGCGACGACCGGCGCGTCCGACGACGCCGCCGATGCCACCGACGCTGCGGTCGACGCGCCGCAGGAGCAGGCGGCCGACCAGGGGCCGGTCGTGTGCGCGCCCGCAGACCTCACGCTCGCGCTCACGACCGACGCGCGTGCGTACGCGGCAGGTGTGCAGCCGACCTTCACCGTGGCCCTGACGAACGCCGGCGGCGCCGCCTGCACGGTCGACGCCGACGCCGCCCAGCGCGAGATCCTCATCACCTCCGGCAGCGACCGGATCTGGTCCTCGCTCGACTGCCCGCCGACGGCGGCCCCGAACCTCCTGCTGCTCGAGCCGGGGGCGAGGACGGACGCTCCCGTGGTCTGGGACCGGACCCGCTCGGCGGTGGGCTGCACGGGCGGCCTGCCGGAGCCGCGCCCCGGCACGTACAGCGCCGTCGTGACGATGCTCGGTGCGACGAGCGCGCCGGTGGTCTTCGAGCTCGGCTGACCCACGCGGAGGCGCCCGTCAGACCTCCGCGGACCCGCGCACCGCGGTACTCGGTGCCTCCGTGCGCTCCGCCTCAGCGCGCTCTGCCTCGGCGCGTTCTGCCGCGACGACGGCCGCCAGCTGAGCCGGGCTGTTGCGCAGCAGGCAGAACTCGTTGCCCTCGGGGTCGGCGAGCACGTGCCACGTCGCGTCGCGCTGCCCGACGTCGACCGTCGTCGCCCCGAGGCGCAGCAGGCGCTCCAGCTCCTCCTCCTGGCTCGACCCGTCCGGGGGACGCAGGTCCAGGTGGAGACGGTTCTTGACCGTCTTGGCGTCGGGCACGGTGATGAACAGGAGGCCGCCCGTGAGGTCGTCAGCGTGCGGCGCGACCCACACCTCGTCCTCGTCGTCGAGCGTCAGCTCCCACCCGAGCACCTCCGCCCACCACCGGCCGAGCCGCTCCGGGTCGGCGCTGTCCACGACGAGCTGGCTGATGATCGATCCCATGCCTCGCACGGTAGACCGACCACGTGGCGGCAGCCCAGGGAATCACGATGACCGACGTGCCCCTCCGGTCGTGCCCCGGCCGGTGGCGCCCCTCCGGTCGTGCCCCGCCGCTCGTGCGGCAACCAGAGAACCGTCGTCGGACGTAGCGCTCGAGGGTGCTCAACTCTCGGCGGGTCCGCTCCACTCGAGACACTCGAGGCGCGGCTCCGCGCGGAGGGCCGCCACGAGGGCGTGGTCGCCGCTCACCTTGGTGGCCTGCAGGTCGTAGTCCGTCGACACGAACCAGGCCCGGTCCGCAGGCCAGAGATTGGTCGGCGAGTAGCCGTACGCGCCGCCGTGCTCCTCGAGAAGGTCGCGGACGGACCCGAGCGGGCCGGTCCACAGATGGACGCTGTCGAAGTCTCCGGCGGGCAGGGACGCGTAGAACGCGAAGCACGGTGTGTCCTCGCCCTGCGGCGATCGGGACGCCAGCACGGCGAGGAGCGCCTCGAGGCTCAGGTCGTCGAGCGACCCCTCGGGCGGCGGCGCGACGGCGGCCGGCCAGTTCCCGGCGGGGAACCACCGGAAGCTCGGCGGGGCGTCCCGGCGCAGGTCACGGTCGGGGAGTCGCCCCAGGTACTCCGCCCACGTCACTCTCGTCCACTCCTCGCCGGGCCGCCCTACGACACCGAGCGGGATGCCGGACACCTCCGTGAGTGCGTCGAGGTCGACCTCGCCGACTAGCTGCGGTGTGGCGTCCCCCGTAGCGAGCCGCGCCCGGTGAAGGTCGTCGTGAGTCGTGGGCGCCATCAGGTCGGCGTGCTCGTACATGGCGTGAAGCACCCACGTCGACGTCGGCCAGCCCCCGGGGTCGAAGCCCGTCGAGGCGCCGCTGATCGGCAGGTGCGCCGACCACGCCATGGGAGCCGACGGGTCGTCGACGCGCGTCATCCCGCGCGAGGTGCTCGACACGTCAGGACGCCCCTCTGCGTCAGACGTAGCGCTCGAGGATGCTCGACTCGGCGAGCCGGGAGAGACCCTCGCGGACCGCCCGGGCGCGCTGCTCGCCGACGCCGTCGACCGCCATGAGCTCGTCGATCCCCGCCGCGAGAAGCTTCTGCAGCCCGCCGAAGTGGCCGACGAGCCGGTCGACGATCGTCCCGGGGAGCCGGGGGACCTTGGAGAGCAGGCGGTAGCCGCGAGGGCCGACCGCGCCGTCGAGCGAGTCCTCGACGCCGGTGAGGCCGAGGATGCGGGAGATGTGCGTGAGGTCCAGCAGCTCGTTGGCGTCGAGCCCGGCGAGCGCCGCCTGCACCTCGGCGAGCGTGCGGCCAGCGCGGCCCGCCTCGACGTAGTCCCGGATGACGAGCTGGCGGTCGGAGCCGATGCCGCCGACGAGCTCGTCGAGCTGCAGGGCCATGAGCCGACCGTCGGTGCCGAGCTCCACCACGTAGCCCGCGATCTCCTCCGAGATGCGCCGGACCATCTCGAGGCGCTGCACCACGGCGGCGACGTCGCGGACGGTGACGAGGTCCTCGATCTCGAGCGCGGACAGAGTGCCGCTCACCTCGTCCAGGCGTGACTTGTAGCGCTCGAGGGTCGCGAGCGCCTGGTTCGCGCGCGACTGGATGACGTCGGAGCCCTCGAGCACGTACCGGCTGCCACCCACGTAGAGCGCGATGATGCGCATGGACTGGCTCACCGACACCACGGGGAAGCCCGACTGCTTGGCGACGCGCTCGGCGGTGCGGTGCCGCGTGCCGGACTCGGTGGTCTCGATGGTCGGGTCCGGGAGGAGCTGCACCGCGGCCCTGAGGATCTTGGTGGCGTCGGCGTTGACCACCACCGCACCGTCCATCTTCGCGAGCTCACGCAGCCGCGTGGCGGAGAAGTCGACGTCGAGCGCGAAGCCGCCCGAGCACATGGACTCCACGACCCTGTCGTGGCCGAGCACGATGAGCGCCCCCGTGCGGCCGCGGAGGATGCGCTCGAGCCCGTCGCGGAGCTCGGTCCCGGGTGCGACCGCGGCGAGGGTGGAGCGCAGCAGGTCCTCGGCGGAGCGCTCGGTGTTGACCACGGGCGAATCCTACGTGACCTGGGGCGACGTCGGCCCTCTCCGGTCGTCGCGCGCGAGCATGAGCGCGCGGCCGAGGTCCGCCGCCTCGAGGAGCTCGAGACCCTCGGGCGCCTGCCCCCGCTCCACCCCGCCGGCCGGGACGAGCGCGCGCGTGAAGCCGAGCCGGCGTGCCTCCGCGAGTCGCTGCGTGAGCCCGACGACGGGCCGGATCTCGCCGGCGAGCCCGACCTCGCCGAGCGCGACCAGGCCCTCGACGAGCGGGACGTTCTCCATGCCGCTCGCCGTGGCGAGCGCGACGGCGAGGTCCGCCGCCGGCTCGACGACGCGGGCGCCGCCGATCGTCGAGACGTACACGTCCTTGTCCGCGAGCGGCACCCCGCCCCGGCGCTGCAGCACGGCGAGGATCATCGCGAGCCTGCTGCCGTCGACCCCGCTCGTGGTGCGCCGCGGGTTGCTCAGCAGCGAGGGCACCACGAGCGCCTGCAGCTCCGTCGCGAGCGGTCGTCGGCCCTCGAGCGTGACGGTCACGCACGTGCCCGGCACGTGGTGCAGCGTGTGCGACAGGAACAGGCCCGACGGGTCCGCGAGCCCGACGATCCCCGCCTCCGTGAGGTCGAAGCAGCCCACCTCGTCCGTGGGCCCGTACCGGTTCTTGGTCGCCCGCACGAGCCGCAGGCGCGAGTGCCGGTCCCCCTCGAACTGGCACACCACGTCGACGAGGTGCTCGAGCGTCCGCGGGCCCGCGACGCTGCCGTCCTTCGTCACGTGCCCCACGAGGACCGCGGGCAGGTCCCGCTCCTTGGCGGCGGCGATGAGCGCCGCCGCGACCTCGCGGACCTGGCCGACGCCGCCCGGTGCGCCGTCGACCTGCGCGGACGCGATGGTCTGCACGGAGTCGACGACGAGCATGGTCGGCGACGTGGCCTCGATGTGCCCGAGGACCGCGCCGAGGTCCGTCTCGGCCGCGAGCAGGAGGCCCGGCGCGAGCGCGCCGATGCGCTCGGCGCGCAGCCGCACCTGACCCGCCGACTCCTCGCCCGTGACGTAGAGCACGCGCTGCCCGGGAGACCGGGCCAGGCGCGCGGCGACGTCCAGCAGCAGGGTCGACTTGCCCACGCCCGGCTCGCCCGCGAGGAGCACGACCGCACCCGGGACGAGGCCGCCGCCGAGCACCCGGTCGAGCTCGTCGACCCCCGTGGGGCGGGCCCGCGCCGTCTCGACGTCGATCTCGGAGATGGGCCGCGCGGGCGTGCGCGACGTCGTGGCGACGGTGCGCGGCCCCGCGCTCGACGCGGCGTCCTCGACGACCGTCCCCCAGGCCTGGCACTCGCCGCAGCGGCCCGCCCACTTGGCCGCCGTCCAGCCGCACTCCAGGCACGTCCAGCCCGGCCGCTGGCTGCGTGCTGACCGGCCGGGGGAGCGCGTCGAGGCGCTGGGCGATGGCATGGCGCGACGGTAGCCGGACCCTCCGACACGACCCTGACCGACACGACTGCCGGACGCCGACGGCGTCACTAGGGTGCGTCCATGAGCGAGCCGAGCGCTGCTGGCGGACGGCGGCAGGACGGCACCCGGCCGCGGGGCCGTCGGGCCGACGGGAGCGCGGTCGAGGACATCCTGGCGGCTGCGCGGGCCGAGTTCGCCGAGCGCGGGTACGGCGGGACGAGCGTGCGCGGTGTCGCGCGCCGGGCCCACGTGGACCCCGGCCTCGTCCGCTACTACTTCGGCGGCGGCAAGCCGGAGCTCTTCGCGATGGCCCTCGCGCGACGGGAGATCGACCCGGCCGGCGTGGTCGCGACGCTCGTCGCGGACGGCCTCGACGGCCTCGGCGCGCGTCTGCTCGACGTCGTGGTCGGCACGTGGGACGCCCCGGGGGGCCGTGAGCGGTTCCGCATGGTGATCGCGGCGACCGCGAGCGGTCAGGACCACCTCGTCCGGGACTTCCTGGCGAGCGAGGTCTTCGGGCGGGTGCGTGCAGCGCTGCCCGCGCCCGACGCCGACCTGCGCGTCGGGCTGGTCGCCTCGCACCTGGTCGGCGTGCTCGTCACCCGGTACGTCCTCGAGCTCGAACCGGTCGCGTCCGCGCCGCGGGAAGAGCTCGTGGCCCTCGTCGGCCCGACGCTGCAGCGCTACCTCACGGGCGAGCTGCCGGGCGCCTGACCGGTCCCTGGCTGTTCGCGTCGGCACCAGACGCGCACCTCGACCGGGCACCTCGACCGGAGGTCGACCGGGCCGCACCCTTGCGCGGCGCCAGGGCGAGGAGCAGTATTCCTCACATGAGGAATAACGCGCCGGCGGCGGTCCGGGTCGCCGGGCTCCGGGTGGTCCGGGGCGGCACCGAGGTGCTCGGCGGTCTGCACCTGGCGGTGCCGGCCGGTCAGGTCGTCGGGCTCCTCGGCCCGAGCGGGAGCGGCAAGACGACGCTCATGCGAGCGGTCGTCGGCGTGCAGGAGACCGCGGGGGGCGAGGTCGAGGTGCTCGGGCTGCCCGCCGGCCACCGGGATCTCCGCCGCCGGGTCGGGTACGTGAGCCAGGCCCCGAGCGTCTACGCCGACCTCACGGTGGCCGAGAACCTCCGCTACTTCGCGACCGTGCTAGGCGCGGGCCGCGCGGACGTGGCCCGCGTGCTCGGCGAGGTGGACCTCGGCCGCATGGCCGGTCGGCGGGTCGGAGCGCTGTCCGGGGGCGAGCGGTCCCGCGTGTCCCTCGGCGTCGCGCTCCTCGCACGGCCGGAGCTCCTCGTGCTCGACGAGCCGACGGTCGGCCTCGACCCTGTCCTCCGGCGCGACCTGTGGCAGCTCTTCCACCGCCTGAGTGCCGACGGGACCTCGCTGCTGATCTCGAGCCACGTGATGGACGAGGCCCAGCGGTGCGACCGGCTCGTGCTGCTGCGCGACGGTCGCGTGCTCGCCGACTCGACGCTGCCCGACCTGCTGGCGTCGACGGGCGCTGCCGACGTGGAGGCGGCGTTCCTCCACCTCGTCGAGGACGGCGCCGCCCCCGCGGCGCACCTGGTCCAGGCGCCGGCGGGCCGGCACGCGGCGGCCCATGGGGAGGGGTCCCGATGAGCGCACGCCTGACGCTCGCGACCGCGGCCCGGGTCCTACGGCAGCTGCGTCACGACCACCGCACGATCGCCCTGCTCGTCGCCCTGCCCTGCGTGGTCCTCGGGCTCGTGGCGTGGATGTTCGAGGGCACGCCGGTGCTCGACAGCGTCGGGCCCCTCCTCCTCGGGCTCTTCCCGCTCGTCGTGATGTTCCTCGTCACGAGCGTGGCGACGCTGCGCGAGCGCCAGTCCGGCACGCTCGAGCGACTCATGACGACACCCGTCGGCAAGGGCGACGTCGTCGTCGGCTACGCGCTCGCCTTCGGGCTCATGGCCGTGCTGCAGGCGCTCGTGCTCACCGCGTTCGCGGTGTGGGTGTGCGGCATGGACGTCGCGGGCGTGCTCTGGGTCGTCGTGCTCGTCGCCGTGCTCGACGCGGTGCTGGGGACCGCCCTCGGGCTGGCCGCGTCGGCTGTCGCGCGCACGGAGTTCCAGGCGGTCCAGCTCATGCCGGTGATCATCTTCCCGCAGCTCGTCACGGCAGGTCTGTTCCTCCCCCGGGACGAGATGCCGGCGGTCCTCGAGGCGGTCTCCCGAGCGATGCCGCTCACGTACGGCCTCGAGGCGCTGCAGGAGCTCGCGGCCGGCGGGGGCCTCGCGGAGGTCCGCGGCGCGCTGGTCGTCGTCGTCGCGTTCATCGTCGGCGCGCTGCTCGTCGGCGCCACGACGCTGCGCCGGCGCACGCCCTGAGGGCCCTAGGCTGGCCGGGCACAGGACCGGCAGGGAGTGGCGATGACGAGCAGTGCAGACGGCCCTCGCGGCGGCGCGGGCGGCGGACGGCAGGACTGGCCGTTCGGTCCCGTCACGGGTGACCCCGCCGGGGCGCCCGGCTCCCAGGCGGCGGGCCGTCCCGGGATCGGGACCGGGTCCACGAGCGAGCGGTCCCAGACGGGCCGCGCGCCGCACGAGGGCTCGGGCGGCACGGGTGCCCGGACCCCGGATGAGCCCCCCGCGGCGCAGAGGCGTCCCCCGCTGTGGGTCCTCATCGGCGCGGCTGTGCTCGTCGTCGGCGGCGTGGTCGCGGGCGTGCTCCTGCTGGGTGACCGGGGCGGCAACCAGACCGTTCCGGAGGCCGACGTCGTGACGCTCCCCGTGCCCACGCCGACGGTCGAGCCGATCGCGCACGAGGGCGGCACGGCGTTCGCGGCCGCGCTGCCCGCGACCGTCCTCGCGCACGCGCTGAGCGAGGCCGGCGAGCACCTGCCCCTGCTCTCCGCGGGTGCGCTCGAGGGCTACCGCCACGTGTACACGGACGGCGCGACGTCGGTGACGCTCCTCGCGGGGCAGTGGGAGACGCCCGAGGAGGCCTCCGCCCGGTACACCGCGATGGTGCAGGAGCAGACGGCGGCGGTGGCCGCGGCGGGCGGCTCCGACGCGGGCGACGGCGCCGAGGAGGCCGAGGGCGACGCCGCGTCCACGGACACGACCGAGGGCCCCGTGACGACGGTCGACGGCACGGAGACCGGGCGGTACACGCTCGTCCCGCGGACCGACGGCACCGGGACGCTGACCTGGTGGAACGGCACCGCCGTGCTCCAGCTCGACGGGCCCACGGAGGAGCTGCTCGACCTGTTCACCGCCTTCCCGCTCTGAACGCGCGGCGACGGCCTGACCACCACCCGGCCCGGTAGCGAGGAGACACCATGTCCGAGGACACGCTGGGGCGGGTCGCCGTCCTGGGCGGCGGCGTCATGGGCGAGGCGATCGTGGGCGCCGTCCTGCGTGCGGGCGTCGACGTCGACGACGTGTCCGTGAGCGAGCGCTATGCCGCCCGCGCGACGGAGCTCTCCGAGCGCTACGGCGTCCGTGCCGCCGACTCGGCGGGCAAGGTCGCGAGCCGCGCGGACACCGTCGTCGTCGCGGTCAAGCCGGTCGACGTCGCCGGGGTCCTCGAGGAGATCGCGCCGCGGCTCCGCGAGGGCACGCTGGTCATGAGCGTCGCCGCGGGGCTGCCGCTGTCCTTCTACGAGTCGCGCCTGCCCGCGGGCACACCGGTCGTCCGCGTCATGCCGAACACACCGGCGACCGTGGGCCAGGGCGCGAGCGCGATCAGCGCGGGGGCGACGGCGACCGACGAGCACCTGGCTCGCACGGAGCGCCTCCTCGCGGCGACGGGCCTCGTGCTCCGCGTGCCCGAGCGCCTCCTGGACGCGGTGACCGCGATCTCGGGCAGTGGTCCCGCCTACGTGTTCTACCTCGTCGACGCGCTCGCGGAGGCCGGCGTGCTCCTCGGCCTCACGCGCGCCCAGTCGCTCGAGCTCGCCGTCGCGACCTTCCGCGGGTCGGCGACCCTGCTCGCCGAGACGGGCGAGCACCCCGTCGTGCTCCGCGAGCGCGTGTCCTCCCCGGGCGGCACGACGGTCGCGGGCCTGCGCGAGCTCGACGCGCACGGCGTCCGGGCGGGCGTGCTGGCCGCGGCCCAGGCGGCGCACGACCGGTCCCGCGCGCTCGCGCAGGAGCTCGGGTGAGCCTGCCCCGGCCACCGGCCATGAGCGACGTCGCCGCGGTCGCGGGGGTGTCGCACCAGACGGTCTCCCGCGTGCTCAACGGGCACCCGAGCGTGCGGCCCGAGACGCGGCAGCGCGTGCTCGACGCCATCGCCGAGCTGGGCTACCGCCGCAACACCGCCGCACGCGCGCTCGTGACCCGCCGGACGGACACCATCGGCGTCGTCGCCTCGGGATCGGCGCTGTTCGGGCCGACGAGCACCCTCATCGCGGTGGAGGGCGCCGCCCGGGACGCGGGCCTCTACGTCAGCGTCGCGACCGTCGCCCGGTGGGAGGCCGAGGGCATGCGCCAGGTGCTCGAGCACTTCATGGCGCAGGGGGTCGAGGGCGTCGTGGTCATCGCCGCCCACGACGAGGCTATCGAGGCCGTGCGGGCGTTCGACGCACCCGTCCCCGTAGTCATGGTCGGGCCCAAGGACCTGCCGGGCGGGCGGCTGCACTCGGTCGCGGTCGACCAGTACGCGGGCGCCCGTCTCGCGACGCGGCACCTGCTCGACCTCGGCCACCGCGACGTCGTGCACCTCGCCGGGCCGGAGGACTGGCTCGACGCGCGTGCGCGCATCCGGGGCTGGCGGGACGAGCTCGTCGCGGCGGGCATCGAGCCCGGCGAGCCGATCCACGGCGACTGGAGCGCCGGCCGCGGGTACGGCGTGGGCCGCGACCTCGTCCGGGCCGGCGTGCCCACCGCGGTCTTCGCCGCCAACGACCAGCTCGCGCTCGGCCTGCTGCGGGCGTTCGCGGAGACCGGCGTCTCCGTCCCCGGGGACGTCTCGGTGGTCGGCTTCGACGACGTGGACGGCTCGGCGCACTTCTACCCGCCCCTGACCACGGTGCGCCAGGAGTTCGGCGCACTCGGCCGGCGGTGCCTCGAGCTGCTGCTCACGGCGCTCGCGGGGGACGACCAGGCGCCCGAGCTCATCCCCCCGCGACTCGTCGTCCGTGCCAGCAGCGGCGCCCCGCGCGGGTGAGCCGCACCATTCTTGACAGAGGTCATGTGAACGCTAACATCGATGCCGTCGCACACGAGGAGACCGGCGGAGGACGCCGGGACGACGGCCTCGACCCCACCGCTGCGGCGCGACGAGGAGATGATCGGATGACGCCCGAGCCCCAGCCCGAGCGTGACGGCAGGGCCGCGATCGCCGACGGCCTGACCTCCCTGGGCATCGAGCTCGGGTCGACGCGCATCAAGGCCTGCCTCGTCGGTCCCGACGGCGAGGTCCTGGCGACGGGCAGCCACGACTGGGAGAACCAGTTCGTCGACCGGATGTGGACGTACGCGCTCGACGACGTCTGGTCCGGCCTCCAGGGATGCGTCGCGGCGCTCCGCGACGACGCCGAGCGACGCCACGGCGTGCGCCCCAGCACGGTCGGCGCCCTGGGCGTCTCCGCGATGATGCACGGCTACCTCGCGTTCGACGCCGACGGCGAGCTGCTCGTGCCCTTCCGCACGTGGCGCAACACCACGACCGAGCGTGCCGCGACCGAGCTGACCGAGGTCCTCGGGTACAACATCCCGCTGCGGTGGTCCGTCGCGCACCTCTACCAGGCGATCCTCGACGACGAGCCGCACGTGCCGCGCATCGCCCACCTCACGACGCTGGCCGGCTACGTCCACTGGCGCCTCACGGGTCGCACGGTGCTCGGGGTCGGCGACGCGTCGGGCATGTTCCCGATCGACCCGGCGACGCGGCGCTACGACGCCGACATGCTGGCGCGGTTCGACGAGCTCGTCGGCGCACGCCGTCCCGGGCTGCGTCTGGAGCCGCTGCTGCCCGAGGTGCTCGTGGCAGGGCAGGAGGCGGGAAGCCTCACCGAGGAGGGTGCGGCACTGCTCGACCCGACCGGCACGCTGCGCGCCGGCGTGCCGCTCTGCCCGCCCGAGGGCGATGCGGGGACCGGCATGGTCGCCACGAACGCGGTGGCACGGCGCACCGGCAACGTGAGCGTCGGCACGAGCATCTTCGCCATGGTCGTGCTCGAGAAGCCGCTCGAGCGGGTGCACCACGAGCTCGACGTCGTCACGACGCCCGCGGGCGACCTCGTCGCGATGGTCCACTGCAACAACGGCGCGAGCGAGCTCGGGGCCTGGGCCGAGGTGTTCGGCCGGTTCGCGGCCGTGCTGGGCCACCCGGCGGAGCCCGACGCCGTGTTCTCCGCCCTCCTGGGCGAGTCGCTCCACGGCGACGCCGACGGCGGCGGCCTGCTCGCCTACAACTACCTCTCCGGCGAGCCGATCACGGGCATGGCGGAGGGTCGGCCGCTCATCGTCCGGACGCCGGGCAGCAGGCTCACGCTCGCGAACGTCGTGCGGACCCAGGTCTACGGTGCCTTCGCCACGCTGAGCCTCGGCATGCGCGTGCTCGCCGGCGAGGGCGTCGAGATCGACACGCTCTTCGCGCACGGCGGCATGTTCCGCACGGCCGGGGTCGCGCAGCGCCTGCTCGCGGCGGCCGTGGGAGCCCCCGTGGCGGTCGCGCGCACGGCGAGCGAGGGCGGGCCGTGGGGCATGGCTGTGCTCGCCGGCTACCTCCGGGCGGCCGACCAGGACCTCGGCGAGTACCTCGACACCCACGTCTTCGCGGACGCCACCGTCGACGTCGCAGAGCCGGACCCCGCGGACGTCGAGGGCTTCACCGCCTTCCTCGAGCGCTACGTCGAGGGCCTCGCGATCGAGCGGGCCGCGACCGAGGCGCTCGGTCACGCGGGCTGAGCGGCGCCCCGCAGCCGGGGTGACCGTTTTCGAGCAGGACATCGACGAGGCAGGAGACAGCACATGACGGCGCGCACCCTGGACGCGTACCCCGGCACGGTCCGCGAGGCGGTCCAGCGCACCCGCGAGGTGGTGGCGGCGCTGCACGCGGAGCTGCCGCGCTGGGAGCTCGTGGTCTGGACCGCGGGGAACGTGTCCCAGCGCGTCGTCGTCGACCCCTCCACCGGCCCGGGCGAGGACGACCTCCTCGTCATCAAGCCGAGCGGCGTGACCTACGACCAGCTGAGCGCCGAGGCCATGGTGGTGTGCGACCTGGACGGCGAGCTCGTCGACGGCGATCGCTCGCCGTCGTCGGACACCGCGGCGCACGCCTACGTGTACCGGCACATGCCCGAGGTGGGCGGCGTCGTGCACACGCACTCGACCTACGCGACCGCCTGGGCGGCGCGCGGCGAGCCCGTGCCCTGCGTGCTCACGATGATGGCCGACGAGTTCGGCGGGGACATCCCCGTCGGCCCGTTCGCGCTCATCGGGGACGACTCGATCGGTCGCGGCATCGTCGAGACGCTGCGCGAGAGCCGCAGCCCGGCGGTGCTCATGCGCAACCACGGCCCCTTCACCATCGGCCGCGACGCGAAGGCGGCCGTCAAGGCCGCGGTGATGTGCGAGGAGGTCGCGCGGACAGTGCACGTCTCGCGCCAGCTGGGCGAGCCCCTGCCCATCGCGCAGGCCGACGTCGACCGCCTCTACGACCGCTACCAGAACGTCTACGGGCGCTGACGCCCACCACCGAGGAGAAGCGATGACCAAGCCCTACGCCGACCGCGAGGTCTGGTTCCTCACCGGGAGCCAGGACCTGTACGGCGAGGAGACCCTGCGGCAGGTCGCCGAGCAGTCCCAGGCGATCGCCCGGGAGCTCGAGGCTGCCGACGCCGTGCCCGTGCGGGTCGTGTGGAAGCCGGTCCTCAAGGACCGCGAGGCCATCCACCGCATGGCGCTCGAGGCGAACGCCGACCCCGCGTGCGTCGGCGTCATCGCGTGGATGCACACGTTCTCGCCCGCGAAGATGTGGATCGTCGGCCTCGACGCGCTGCGCACCCCGCTGCTGCACCTGCACACGCAGGCGAACGTCGAGCTGCCCTGGTCCACGATCGACATGGACTTCATGAACCTCAACCAGGCCGCCCACGGCGACCGGGAGTTCGGCTACATCCAGTCCCGCCTGGGCGTGGCGCGCAAGACGGTCGTCGGCCACGTCTCCAACCCGGCCGTGCAGGCGAAGGTCGGCACGTGGGTGCGCGCCGCCGCCGCGTGGGCCGCGACGCGAGAGCTGCGGCTCGCGCGCTTCGGCGACAACATGCGCAACGTCGCCGTCACCGAGGGCGACAAGACCGAGGCCGAGCTGCGGTTCGGCGTCTCGGTGAACACGTGGGGCGTCAACGACCTGGTCGCCGCGGTCGACGAGGTCACGGACGCCGCCGTCGACACGCTGGTCGCGGAGTACGAGGACACCTACGACGTCGCCGCGGAGCTGCGTCGCGGGGGTGAGCGCCACGACTCGCTGCGGTACGGGGCCAGGCAGGAGCTCGCGCTCCTCGCCCTGCTGGGCGAGATCGGGGCGACGGCCTTCACCACGACGTTCGAGGACCTCGGCGGGTTGCGCCAGCTCCCGGGCCTCGCGGTCCAGCGGCTCATGGCGCAGGGCTACGGCTTCGGCGCCGAGGGCGACTGGAAGACCGCGATCCTCGTGCGCGCGGCGAAGGTCATGGGCGCCGGGCTCGCAGGCGGCGCGTCGCTCATGGAGGACTACACGTACGACCTCGTGCCGGGCGACGAGAAGATCCTCGGCGCCCACATGCTCGAGATCTGCCCGACCCTCACGACGTCGAAGCCGTCGCTCGAGATCCACCCGCTGGGCATCGGCGGCAAGGAGGACCCGGTCCGCCTGGTCTTCGACACCGACGCCGGCCCGGGCGTCGTCGTCGCGCTCTCCGACATGCGGGACCGCTTCCGGCTCACGGCGAACGCGGTCGAGGTCGTGCCGCCCGACGCCGACCTGCCGAACCTGCCCGTGGCGCGTGCCGTGTGGAGGCCGGAGCCCGACTTCGCGACGTCGGCCGAGGCGTGGCTCATGGCCGGCGCGGCGCACCACACCGTCCTCACGACGCAGGTCGGGGTGGACGCGTGGGTCGACTTCGCCGACATCGCGCGGACGGAGCTCCTCGTCATCGACGACGCGACGACCTCGCGCGGGTTCGCGCAGGAGATCCGCTGGAACCAGGCCTACTACCGCCTCGCCCAGGGGTTCTGAGCAGCCTCGAGCACTGTGAGCACGACGGACGGGCGTCGCCGGGGGACCGGCGGCGCCCGTCCGTCGTTGCGCCGTCCGGGGGACGCGGTCCAGCGCTCTTGGGCCACCGGGCGGCGTCGCGCAGAGCGCCCCTGGTCGCCAAGTTTCTCCGGTGTTCTGCGTTAGCTTTCGCGATCGTCTTCCGAATGCTGGTCGTCCCTTTCGGAAACGCAGCGTCGACTTCAGCCACGGAACACGTGAGCGCAGTATGTCCGCAGGTCAGCGCGCTATGGACCGCTCCTGAGGCCGTGTCGACGGCGCCCGCAGCGCCGTTACTGTTTCGCAATCACAGGTTGTCTTCAGGAAGTTGACCCAACGCCGACGGGTCCCCGACAGTGGGGGCGTGCGCCGAGAGGTGTCCGGCCCCGGTCCCGACCGGGCCGCCGGCCCTCCGTCGGCACGCGGAACGCAGAACCCGGACCGTGGGGCCGGGGGTGCGGGTGGGGCTCCCGCCCACCCGCTCGTAGCAGGTCTCAAGGAGGAGACGCATGAGCACCAGGAAGTTCGCCGCGATCGCGACGGGCATGACGCTGGCCCTGACCCTCGCCGCCTGTGGCGGCGGTGGCGCCGGCACGACCGACGACGAGCAGCCCGCCGGCGACGACACCGCGGCCGAGGACACCGAGGGTGGTCTCATCGGCGTCTCGATGCCGACGCAGGTCTCCGAGCGCTGGATCGCCGACGGCGACGCCGTCAAGGCGGGCCTCGAGGAGGCCGGCTACGAGGTCGACCTCCAGTACGCCGGTGACGACATCCCCACCCAGTCGCAGCAGATCGACCAGATGATCACCAAGGGCGCGAAGCTCCTGATCATCGCCGCGATCGACGGCACCGCCCTCGCCGGCCAGCTCGACGCGGCCGCCGCGGCAGGCATCCCCGTCATCGCCTACGACCGGCTCATCCGGGACAGCGAGAACGTCGACTTCTACGTCACCTTCGACAACTACAACGTGGGTGTGCAGCAGGCCACCGCGCTCCTGGTCGGCCTCGGCCTGCTGGACGCCGAGGGCAACGAGGTCGCCGACGCCCCGGCCGGACCGTTCAACATCGAGGTCTTCGCGGGCTCGCTCGACGACAACAACGCGCACTTCTTCTTCGACGGCGCGATGGAGACCCTCAAGCCCTACCTCGACGACGGCACGCTCGTCATCAAGTCGGGCCAGGCGGAGATCGAGCAGGTCGCGACGCTCCGCTGGGCCGGCGAGACGGCCCAGAAGCGCATGGAGGACCTGCTGACGTCGTCGTACAGCGACGGCACGCAGGTGCAGGGCGTCCTCTCGCCGAACGACACGCTCGCGCGCGGCATCATCACGGCCCTGCAGAACGCCGGGTACACCGAGATGCCGCCCATCACGGGTCAGGACGCGGAGATCGCGTCGGTCAAGCTCATCGCCGACGGCGTGCAGTTCTCGACGATCTTCAAGGACACCCGCAAGCTCGCGGACCAGTCCGTCGCGGCCGCACAGGACTTCCTGGCCGGTGAGGAGCCGGAGGCGAACGACACCGAGACGTACGACAACGGCGTCAAGGTCGTCCCGTCGTACCTGCTGGAGTCGGACATCGTCTACGCCGACAACATCGAGGCGCTGCTCGTGGAGTCGGGCTACTGGACGGCCGAGGAGATCGCTGCCGGCCAGGCCGACGGCTGACGGTCGCACGATCGCGCGCCGCAGGGCGGCCGGCGGGCTCAGCTCGCCGGCCGCCCTTGCGGCGTCACGGGCCCGGCACCGTTCTTGACCCGTTGCGCGTGTGAGCGTTAACATCCGACGCGGCGTCTGCAGCGGCTCGAGGCCGCCCCCCGGACGTGACGCCGAGGAAGCCAGGCGGACCGACCTTTCGTCCGCTTTCGCTTTTCACCCGCCCCGACGCCTCAGGTCGTGGCCATGGTCGCGGCCTGACGCAGTCTTTACGCAGGTCGCGGGCCATCAAGGGCCGCAGAGGCGGGACCTTCGACCCGGGGTCACCCGACCGGCTCAGCCCGTTACTGTTTCGCAATCAAAAGTTGCCTTCACGAAGTTGACGCAAGGCCGTGAGCCCGGCGACAGTTGTCGCGTGCTCAAGGAAGAGGTGGAACAGCTGCCCGCGGCGGTGCGTCGCGAGCGCATGTTCCAGATGATCGGCGAACGGCGCTTCGTGCGCGTCGCCGACCTCGCCGGCGCCTTCGGCATCTCCGACGTGACCGTGCGGGCCGACCTCGCCGCGCTCCAGGGCAGCCACGGCGTGCGCCGGGTCCGCGGTGGCGCGATCGCCCCCGCTGCGCACCGGCTCGAGCCGTCCTTCGAGGAGTCGGCCGTCGAGTTCGCCCGCGAGAAGCAGCGCATCGGCGAGCACGCCGCCGCCATGGTCTCGTCGGGCATGAGCGTGCTCCTCGACGTGGGGACCACCACGAGCGCGATCGCCAAGGCGCTCGTCGCGCGCACCGACCTCGAGCAGGTCGTGGTCATCACGAACGGGCTCAACATCGCGCTCGAGCTCGAGGCCGCGATCGGCCGGCTGAGCGTGGTCGTCACCGGCGGCACGCTCCGCCACCTCCAGCACTCCCTGGTCAACCCCATGGCGACGGTCCTCTTCGACCGCCTGCACGCGGACCTGGGCTTCATCGGCTGCAACGGGATCGACGCCGACCACGGCATCACGAACCTGAACCTGCCCGAGGCCGAGGTCAAGCAGCGCATGATCGCCTCCGCCGAGCGCGCCGTCGTCGTCGCCGACGGCTCGAAGCTCGGTCAGGTCCACCTCGGCCGCATCGCGCGGCTGGAGGACGTCCACAGCGTGGTGACGGGGCCCTCGGCGCCCGCCCACGAGCTCGCACGGCTCCGCCGTGCCGGCGCCGAGGTCGTCCAGGTGGAGTAAGGCCGCACCACACACACTTCCTGACCCCTCCGGGCGGTCAGGCGGCCCCCGGGTCAGTCCTGGAAGTCCCAGGCTGCCCACTAGCAGGACCAGTTCTCGAGGAGGAGACATGAGCACCAGGAAGTTCGCCGCGGTCGCGGTGGGCATGACGCTCGCACTGTCGCTCGCCGCCTGCGGCGGCGAGGGCGCGGGTTCGGGCACGGACACGGACACCGGTGGCGACACCGGCTCGTCGGGCGAGGAGAGCGAGGGTGGTCTGATCGGCGTCTCGATGCCGACGCAGACCTCCGAGCGCTGGATCGCCGACGGCGACGCCGTCAAGGCGGGCCTGGAGGAGGCCGGCTACGAGGTCGACCTGCAGTTCGCCGGTGACGACATCCCGACCCAGTCGCAGCAGATCGACCAGATGATCACCAAGGGCGCCGAGGCGCTCATCATCGCGGCGATCGACGGCACGGCGCTGGCGAGCCAGCTCCAGGCCGCGGCCGACGCGGGCATCCCGGTCATCGCCTACGACCGCCTCATCCGTGACAGCGAGAACGTCAACTTCTACGTGACGTTCGACAACTTCAACGTCGGCGTCCAGCAGGCCACCTCGCTGCTCGTCGGCCTGGGCGTCCTCAACGCGGACGGCTCCGAGGGCACCGCCACCGGTCCGTTCAACATCGAGGTCCACGCGGGCTCGCTCGACGACAACAACGCCCACTTCTTCTTCGCGGGCGCCATGGAGACCCTCCAGCCGTACATCGACTCGGGTGTCCTGACGATCCCCTCGGGCAAGACCGAGATCGAGCAGGTCGCCATCCTCCGCTGGCAGCAGGAGGTCGCCCAGAAGAACATGGAGGACGTCCTCACGGCGGCCTACAACGACGGCACGCCGCTCCACGGCGTCCTGTCGCCGTTCGACGGCGCCTCGCGCGGCATCATCACGGCCCTCCAGAACGCCGGCTACGGCAGCGCGGACAAGCCGATGCCGGTCATCACGGGTCAGGACGCCGAGATCGCGTCGGTCAAGCTCATCGCCGACGGCGTGCAGTTCTCGACGATCTTCAAGGACACGCGCAAGCTCGCCGACCAGGCGGTCGTCGCAGCCGAGGCGTACCTGAGCGGCGAGGAGCCGGAGGCCAACGACACCGAGACGTACGACAACGGCGTCAAGGTCGTCCCGTCCTACCTGCTCGAGTCGGACATCGTCTACGCCGACAACATCGAGGCTCTCCTGGTCGACTCCGGCTACTACACGGCCGAAGAGGTCGCTGCAGGCCAGACCAGCTGATCCCCTACCGACGCCGGCCCGGCGGGACCATGTCCCGCCGGGCCGGCTCCGGCACGATCACCGGCCACCACACGAGGCAGGAAGAGGCCGTATGAGCAACACCATCCTGGAGATGCGCTCCATCACCAAGACCTTCCCCGGGGTCAAGGCGCTGCAGGACGTCAACCTGAGCGTCGAACGGGGCGAGATCCACGCGATCTGCGGCGAGAACGGCGCCGGCAAGTCGACCCTCATGAAGGTGCTCTCGGGCGTGTACCCGCACGGCACCTACGACGGTCAGATCGGGTTCGACGGCACGCTGGCCGAGTTCAGCTCGATCAACGACAGCGAAGCCGTCGGCATCGTGATCATCCACCAGGAGCTCGCGCTGGTGCCCTACCTCTCGGTGGCCGAGAACATCTTCCTCGGCAACGAGCAGCGTGGCCGAGGCGGTCTGATCGACTGGAACCACACCAACTCCGAGGCCGCGAAGCTCCTGGCGCGCGTCGGGCTCGACGAGAACCCCACGACCCCGGTGGGGCAGCTCGGCGTCGGCAAGCAGCAGCTCATCGAGATCGCCAAGGCGCTCTCGAAGGAGGTCAAGCTGCTGATCCTCGACGAGCCGACCGCGGCGCTGAACGACACCGACTCCGAGCACCTGCTCGACCTGCTCCGGCACCTCAAGGGCCAGGGCATCACCTCGATCATGATCTCCCACAAGCTCAACGAGATCGAGAAGATCGCGGACCGCACGACGATCATCCGCGACGGCCGGACCATCGAGACGCTCGACATGAGCGAACCCACCTCGACTCAGGACCGGATCATCAAGGGCATGGTCGGCCGCGACCTGGAGCACCGCTACCCCGAGCGCACCCCGAACATCGGTGAGGAGGTCCTCCGCGTCGAGAACTGGACGGTGAACCACCCCACCCAGCTCGGGCGCGTCGTCGTCGACGGGGCGTCGTTCGACGTGCGGGCCGGCGAGGTCGTCGGGATCGCGGGGCTCATGGGCGCGGGCCGCACCGAGCTCGCCATGAGCATCTTCGGGCGCAGCTACGGCCGCGACATCACGGGCCGTGTCTACAAGCGGGGCCAGGAGATCAAGATCCGCTCCGTGAGCGAGGCGATCGACCACGGCATCGCGTACGCGACCGAGGACCGCAAGAAGTACGGCCTCAACCTCATCGAGGACATCAAGCGGAACATCTCGGCGGCCGGTCTCCCCAAGCTGTCCAGCCGCGGCTGGGTCAACGGCAACGAGGAGATCAAGGTCGCCGAGGAGTACCGGGCGAGCATGAACATCAAGGCCCCGAGCGTCCTGTCGGTCGTGGGCAAGCTCTCGGGCGGCAACCAGCAGAAGGTCGTGCTGAGCAAGTGGATCTACACCGACGCGGACGTCCTGATCCTGGACGAGCCGACGCGTGGGATCGACGTCGGCGCGAAGTACGAGATCTACACGATCATCAACCGCCTGGTCGCCGCCGGTAAGGCCGTCGTCGTCATCTCGAGCGAGCTGCCCGAGCTCCTCGGCATCTGCGACCGCATCTACACCCTCGCCTTCGGGCGGATCACGGGCCAGGTCCCGGTCGCCGAGGCCAGCCAGGAGCGACTCATGGCGCTCATGACCCAGGAGAAGGAACAGGAACAGGCATGACTGGCATCGCAAGCATCCGGGAGCTGATGACCCGGAACATGCGGCAGAGCGGCATCTACATCGCCTTCGTGCTCATCATCGCGCTGTTCGCGATCCTGACCGACGGTCTGCTGCTCAGCCCCGGCAACATCTCCAACATCGTCCTGCAGTACTCCTACATCCTGATCCTCGCGATCGGCATGGTCATCGTGATCATCGCCGGTCACATCGACCTGTCGGTGGGCTCCGTCGTCGCCTTCACGGGTGCGGTCGCGGCCACGCTGGTGATCAAGGACGGTCAGCCCTGGTGGGTCGGCGTCGTCGCCGCGCTCGTCGTCGGCCTGCTGGTCGGTGCGTGGCAGGGCTTCTGGGTCGCCTTCGTCGGCATCCCCGCCTTCATCGTCACGCTCGCGGGCATGCTCCTCTTCCGCGGAGCGACGCTGCTGGTGCTCGACAACATCTCGCTCTCGCCGTTCCCGCGGGAGTACGGGCAGATCGCGTCGGGCTTCCAGAACGGGCTCATCGGCGGTCAGGGCTTCGACGCGTTCACGCTCGTCGTCTTCGGCATCGCCGTCGCCGGTTACGCGTTCAGCCAGTGGCGCAGCCGGCAGGCGAAGCTGCGCTACCAGCAGGTCGTCGAGGCCTTCCCGCTCTTCGTCCTGAAGATCGCGCTCACCGGTGCGGTGGTCATGTGGTTCGCCTACCAGCTCGCCACGAGCCGTGGCCTGCCCAACGTCCTGATCATCCTGGCCGTCCTCATCATCGTCTACGGCCTGGTGACGAACCGGACGGTCTTCGGCCGCCACGTCTACGCCATCGGCGGCAACCTGTCGGCGGCCCAGCTGTCCGGCGTGAAGGTCAAGTGGGTCAACTTCTGGATCATGACCAACATGGGCTTCCTGGCCGGTGTGGCGGGCGCGGTGTACTCGTCCCGGTCCAACGGCGCCCAGCCGGCTGCGGGCAACATGTTCGAGCTCGACGCCATCGCCGCGTGCTTCATCGGCGGCGCCGCCGTCACCGGCGGCGTGGGTCGTGTCTCGGGCGCCATGGTCGGTGGCCTGATCATGGGTGTCATGAGCAACGGCATGCAGCTCATGGGCATCGACCAGTCGGTGCAGCAGGTCGTCAAGGGCCTCGTGCTCCTGCTGGCCGTCGCGTTCGACGTCTACAACAAGCGTCGGGCCAGCGGCTCTCGCTGACCCCCGGCGAGAGACGGTCGCACGACCGACCCACAGGGCCCGGTCCGCCTCGGCGGACCGGGCCCTGTGCCGTCCGCCCCTGTGCCGTCCGCCCCTGTGCCGTCGGGCCCTGTGCCGTCGGGCCCTGTGCCGTCGGGCCCTGTGCCGTCGGGCCCTGTGCCGTCGGGCCCTGTGCCGTCGGGCCCTGTGCCGTAGGCCCCTGTGCCGTCGGGCCCTGTGCCGTGTTCGCCCCTGTGCCGTCGGCCCCTCCCTGCGCCGCCCCGTCCCCCCACGCTCCCGCCCGCACCGTCGGTGCGGGCGATGTGGTGGGTGGGACTGCTGTGGCGCAGGTGATTCCCAGGAGCCACGCCGGCACCACGACCACCATCGCCCGCACGGACGGCGCGCCGACCGGCGCGCGGACGAGCGCGTGGCCGGCGCCCGGCGACTCCGTGCTGATGAGTCGCGGGTGGCGCACGGACGCCCCGCCGGCGGTCGGCAGCCGTCCCGTCCGTGCGGGCGATGTGGCTGATGAGGTTGCTGGGGCGGCTGTTGCTCCCATGGGCCCCAGCAGTCCCAGAAGCACCATCGGCCGCTCGGACCGACGCTCGGGCGATGCTCGGCAGGTACGGAGCAACTCCTGGCGCCGGGTTCGGCTGAGGCGCGGAGCTGGGGTGCGGGGCTGAGGTGCGGGGCTGAGGTGCGGGGCTGAGGTGCGGGGCTGAGGCGCGGAGCTGAGGCGCGGGGCTGAGGCGCGGGGCTGAGGGGCGGGGCTGAGGCGCGGGGCTGAGGCGCGGAGCTGGGGCCCCGGGGGGCTTGCCCGCGCCGTACGCGAGCTGGGCAGCGGACCCGGCGTGACGCGATCACATCAGCGGGTGGCTGCGCCGCGCCGCAGGTGGGGGCCGACTGCGTTACAGAAACGTGACCCTGGGGACCTTGAATGTGATCGCCAAGTGAGCGCTAACATCACTCACACGCCCCGCGGTGCAGGGCGGCACAGCATCCACGGGCCGGCAGTGCTGCCGGTCCTGACGAGGAGGTCACAGATGCGGAAGCGACTGCTCACGGGGATCGCGCTGGCAGGTGCGATGGCCCTGGCGGTGACGGGTTGCTCGACGGACTCCGGCGGCGGTGACGGTGACGCGGGAGCGGGCGGCGGTGGCGGCGGCGACGTCATCACGGTCGGCTTCGCCCAGACCGGCTCGGAGAGCGGCTGGCGCAGCGCCAACACGGAGTCGATGAAGGAGGCGTTCTCGGAGGAGAACGGCTTCGAGCTGGTCTTCAACGCGGCGGACAACGACCCGGCCGCCCAGATCCAGGCCGTCCGGTCCTTCATCAACCAGGGCGTCGACGCCATCGTCATCGCGCCGATCGTCGAGGACGGCTGGGAGGACGTGCTCCAGGAGGCGAAGGACGCCGAGATCCCGGTGATCCTCGAGGACCGCACCGTCACGGCGTCGGAGGACCTCTACGAGACCTGGGTCGGCCTCGACTTCACGAAGGAAGGCGAGATGGCGGGGCAGTGGGCCGCCGAGACCTTCACCGAGCCGACGAAGATGGTCGTCCTCGAGGGGACGACGGGCTCCGCGCCGGCCAACGACCGCGCCGAGGGCTTCGACTCCGCCATCGAGGGCACCCCGATCGAGAAGATCGACTCGCAGACGGGCGACTTCACGCGTGACGGCGGCAAGTCGGTCATGGAGGGCTTCCTGTCCAAGTACGGCGCCGACGGCATCGACCTCGTCTACGCCCACAACGACGACATGGCGCTCGGCGCGATCGACGCGATCGAGGCCGCGGGTGCCGTGCCGGGCGAGGACATCAAGATCGTCTCGGTCGACGCCGTCCGCGACGGCATGCAGGCGCTGGCCGACGGGAAGATCAACTACATCGTCGAGTGCAACCCCCTGCTCGGCGAGAAGGCCGCGGAGCTCGTCAAGGCGGTCGTCGCCGGCGAGACCGTCGAGAAGCGGACGATCGTCGAGGACCAGGCGTTCGACCAGGCGGCGGCCGAGGAGGCGCTGCCGGACCGGAAGTACTGATCCCAGACCGGTCACCGATCCCGGCAGGATGACGTCGGGGGGCCGCCTCACCGGCCCCCCGACGTGGCTCCGTCCGGACGCCGACGAGAAAGCAGCCGAACCACATGCCTGCGGACACCGAAGTCCCACCCGTCGTCCAGATGCGCGGCATCACCATCCGCTTCCCCGGGGTGCTCGCGCTCGACCACGTCGACCTGACCCTGCGCCCCGGCGAGGTCCACTCGCTCATGGGCGAGAACGGTGCCGGGAAGTCGACGCTCATCAAGGCCCTCACCGGCGTGTACCCCGTCGACGGCGGCACGATCACCGTCACCGGCACCGACCGGACCTTCGCCTCCACGGCGGACGCCCAGGCGGCGGGCATCTCGACGGTCTACCAGGAGGTCAACCTCTGCCCGAACCTCTCGGTCGGGGAGAACGTCATGCTCGGGCACGAGCCCCGCCGGCGCGGCGTCATCGACTGGCGCGCCACGCACACCGAGGCGGCGCGCCACCTCGAGGCGCTGCACCTCGACATCGACACGCGCTCACCGCTCTCACGGCACTCCATCGCCGTCCAGCAGCTCGTCGCGATCAGCCGCGCCATGGTCCTCGACTCCAAGGTCCTGATCCTCGACGAGCCCACCTCGAGCCTGGACCGCGACGAGGTCGACCAGCTGTTCGGCGTGGTCCGCGACCTGCGGGACCGGGGCGTCGCGATCCTGTTCGTCTCGCACTTCCTGGACCAGGTCTACGAGATCTCGGACCGCATCACCGTGCTGCGCAACGGCGCGCTCGTGGGCGAGCACGCCGTCGCCGACCTGCCGCGCGACGCGCTCGTGACGAAGATGATCGGTCGGGAGCTGCACGACCTCGAGTCCCTCTCGCGCACGGCCCACCGCGCCGTCGACCGGTCGGGCGAGCCGCTGCTGAGTGCGCGCGGCATCGGTCGCCGCGGCGTGCTCGAGCCGGCCGACCTCGACGTGTACCCCGGCGAGGTCGTCGGCCTCGCGGGCCTCCTGGGCTCGGGCCGCACGGAGCTCGTGCGCCTGCTCTACGGGGCGGACCGGGCCGACGTCGGCCACGTGTCCGTGCGCGGGGAGCGTGCCCGCATGACGTCGCCGCGGCACGCGATCGACCGGCGGATGGCGTTCTCCTCGGAGGACCGGCGGGGCGAGGGAATCGTCGCCGACCTCACCGTCGCGGAGAACATCGTCCTCGGCATCCAGGCCCAGCGCGGCTGGGCCCGGCCGATCCGCCGCAGCGAGCGGGACGCCGTCGTCGCCGAGTACATCCAGGCGCTCGGCGTCCGCCCCGCGAACCCCGACGCGATCGTCGGCAACCTCTCGGGCGGCAACCAGCAGAAGGTGCTGCTCGCGCGCTGGCTCGCGACGGCGCCCGAGCTCCTCGTCCTGGACGAGCCCACGCGCGGCATCGACGTCGGCGCCAAGGCGGACATCCAGCACAAGGTCTCCGAGCTCTCCGCCCAGGGGCTCTCCGTCATCTTCATCTCGTCCGAGCTCGAGGAGGTGCTCCGGCTCGCGCAGCGGATCGCCGTCCTGCGGGACCGCCGCAAGATCGGCGAGCTCGACTCCGGGCAGGTCGACCTCGACGGGCTCGTCGACTACCTCGCGAACGCGGGCAAGGGGAGTGCGGCATGACCGGGATCCTCAGGCACCGGCTCTTCTGGCCGAGCGCGGCGCTCGTGCTGCTGATCGTCGTCAACTCGGTGGCGCGACCGAAGTTCCTCACGACGACGATGCGCGACGGCCAGCTCTACGGCGCCCTCGTCGACGTGCTGCGCGGCAGCGCGCCGCTCATGCTCGTCGCGCTCGGCATGACGATCGTCATCGCCACGCGCGGCATCGACCTCTCGGTCGGCGCGATCATGGCGGTCTCCGGCGCGGTCGCCCTGACGATCATCGACGGGTCGGGCGACCCCGAGAACGTCGGGACCGTGCTCGTCGCCGTGCTCGTCGCGGTGCTCGTCGCGCTCGTCCTGGGCGTGTGGAACGGGTTCCTCGTCTCGGTCCTCGGCATCCAGCCGATCATCGCGACGCTCGTCCTCATGCTCGCCGGCCGCGGCGTCGCGCTGCTCATCACGGGCGGCTTCATCACGACCGTGAACTCGGCGCCGTTCGCCTACATCGCGAGCGGCTACCTCACCCTCCTCCCGTTCGCGTTCTTCGTCTCCGTCGCCGCGATCGTCGCCATCGCCCTGGTCGAACGCCGAACGGCGCTCGGCGTGCTCACGGAGGCGGTCGGCGTGAACCCCGAGGCCAGCCGGCTCGCCGGCGTGCGGCGCCGGGGCATCGTGTGGGGCGCCTACGTCGTCAGCGGGGTCCTCGCGGGCCTCGCCGGCGTCATCTACGCGTCGAACATCAAGGCGGCCGACGCCAACGCGGCCGGGCTCTTCATCGAGCTCTACGCGATCCTCGCCGTCGTCCTGGGCGGCACGTCGCTCAACGGCGGCAAGTTCTCGATCGCCGGCACGGTGATCGGCGTCCTCATCATCCAGACCCTCGAGTCGACGATCCTCTTCCTCGGCGTGCCCTCCGCGGAGAGCCCGGTGTTCTTCGCCTTCGTGGTGGTGGCCGTCGTGGTCATCCAGTCGCCACGGGTGAGGGGTGCGCTGAGGTCGCTGACGGCGTCCCGACGCCGCGACGTCGCCGAGCCGACCACGGCGGAGGTGGCCCCGTGAGCACGACGACGACGCCCGAGGTGCGGACCCGGCGGTCCGCGCCCTCCTACCAGGGGTTCATCGCCCGGCACGCCGCCACGACGCCGACCTACGCGGCCGTGCTCATCCTCCTGGTGCTGCTCGCCGGCGCGGAGACCTTCCTGCCGGGGAACTTCCTCTCGCCCGGGAACCTGTCGGCGCTCCTGCTCGACAACGCGTACCTGCTGGTCCTGGCGGTGGGGATGACGTTCGTCATCCTCACCGCGGGGATCGACCTCTCGGTCGGCTCGGTCATGGCGTTCACCGGGGTGCTCGGTGCCCAGCTGCTCGCGCAGGGCACGCCGGCGGTGGTCGCGGTGCCCGCGATGCTCCTCGCGGGCGGTGCGATCGGCCTGCTCATCGGGGTGCTCGTGCAGTACTTCCACGTGCAGCCGTTCATCGCGTCGCTCGGCGGGCTGTTCCTCGCGCGCGGTCTGGCGTTCGTGGTGAGCCTGCAGTCGATCAAGGTCGAGGAGCCCACGGTGCTGTGGCTCCAGCAGACCCGCATCCGGCTGGACGGCTGGTACATCACGCCGACGGGGATCATCGCGCTGCTCGCGGTCGCATTCGCCGCGCTCGTCCTCCACCTCACGCGCTTCGGCCGCACCGTCTACGCCATCGGCGGCAACGAGGGCTCGGCGCGGCTCATGGGTCTCGCGGTCGCGCGCACCAAGGTGACGGCCTACGTCATCAGCGGCCTGTGCGGCGGCCTCGCGGGGCTGCTCCTCACGGCGTACTCCGGCGCCGGATACCCGCGCAACGGCATCGGCACCGAGCTCGACGCGATCGCCGCCGTCGTCATCGGCGGCACGCTGCTCACGGGCGGCCGGGGCTACGTGCTCGGGTCGCTGGTCGGCGTCCTCGTCTTCGGCACCATCAAGACGATCATCTCCTTCATGGGCGCCGAGCAGTCGTGGATGCAGATCATCATCGGAGGCCTGCTGCTGCTGTTCATCGTCGTGCAGCGGGCGATCGTCGCGCGCTCCGAACGACAACGCTAGGTGAGCTCGCCGACCCTGGCGGCCGCGCCCCACCCGCCCCGCGATAATGACGGGGTGGACGGGGCGCGGCCGCTGCTCGAGCTGACCGGCGCGACGGTGCGGTTCGGCGCCGACGCGGCGCTCGACGACGTCTCCTTCCGGATGTTCCCGGGCGAGGTGCACTCGCTCATGGGCGAGAACGGCGCCGGGAAGTCGACCCTGATCAAGGCGATCACGGGCGCGCTCCCGCTCGACGCCGGGACGCTGGTGCTCGAGGGCCGGCCCGTCCGCTTCGCGACGCCCTACGACGCCCAGCGCGCGGGCGTGAGCACGGTCTACCAGGAGATCGACCTGCTGCCGAACCTCTCGGTGGCCGAGAACGTGCTGCTCGGCCGCGAGCCGCGCGCCTTCGGGCTGGTCGACCACCGCCTCATGCGTCGCCGCGCCGCGGCCGTGCTGGCCGACCTCGGGCTCGACGTGGACCCCGCGTCGACGCTCGGCACGCACCCGGTGGCCGTCCAGCAGCTGGTCGCCATCGCGCGCGCCATCGCGACCGACGTCAAGGTGCTCGTGCTCGACGAGCCCACCTCGAGCCTGGACCTCGACGAGGTGGCCGAGCTGTTCGACGTCGTCCGGCGGTTGACCGCGCGCGGGGTCGCCGTGCTGTTCGTCTCGCACTTCCTCGACCAGGTCTACGAGCTGTGCGACCGGGTCACCGTGCTGCGCGACGGCCGGTTCGTCGGCGAGTACCTCACGCGCGAGCTGCTCCGGATCGACCTCGTGGCCAAGATGCTCGGGCGTGAGGTGTCGGAGCTCGCCGAGCGCCAGCGCGGCGCCGTCGCGGAGCCCGAGGCGGTACCGCTGTTGAGCGCCCGGGGCGTCACGACCGCGCGCGGGGTCCAGGGGGTCGACGTCGACGTCGCGGAGGGCGAGGTGGTCGGCGTCGCCGGCCTGCTCGGCTCGGGCCGCACGGCGCTGGCCCGCGCGGTCACGGGCGTCGCGCGGCTCGAGGCGGGAAGCGTCCGCGTCGACGGCGCGGGCGCGCGGCTGGACTCCCCGCGACGGGCGATCGGGCTGGGCCTCGTCTACTCGTCGGAGAACCGCCGCACCGAGGGGATCGTCGCCGAGCTCTCGGTGCTCGACAACATCACGCTCGCGCTCCAGGCGCAGCGCGGCGCCCTGCGGCCGATCCCCCTCGCTCGACGCCGCGAGCTCGCCCAGAGCTGGGTCGACGCGCTGGGCATCCGACCGCCCGACCTGGACCGGCCCGCCGGGACGTTGTCCGGCGGCAACCAGCAGAAGGTGCTGCTCGCACGGCTGCTCGCGCTCGCGCCGCGCGTGCTCGTGCTCGACGAGCCGACGCGCGGCATCGACGTCGGCGCCAAGGTCGAGATCCAGAACCTCGTGGGCGAGCTCGCGGACAACGGCCTGTCGGTCGTCTTCATCTCCGCCGAGCTCGAGGAGGTGCTGCGCGTCTCCGACCGCGTCGTCGTCCTGCGCGACGGGCGCGTGGTCGGCACCGTGGAGTCCGACGACGTCACGACCGGCTCGCTGCTCGCGCTGGTCGCCCGCCCCGACGAGGACGGGGGGTGAGCGTGGAGGACGGCAAGCCGGCCCGCGCCGCGACGATCTTCGACGTCGCGCGCCTCGCCGGCGTCTCCCACCAGACGGTCTCGCGCGTCGTCAACGGCGTGCCCAACGTCCGGCCCGCGACGCGCGAGCGGGTGCAGCACGCCATCGCGCAGCTGCGCTACAGCCCGTCGCCCGCCGCGCGCTCGCTCGTGACCCGGCGCTCGCGCACGCTCGGGCTCATCGCGCCGAACGTCTCCGACCACGGCCCGACGCGCATCGGCATGCACTTCTCGATGGCGGCCCGCGCGGCCAGGTACAGCGTGGACACCGTCACGACCGTCGACGACGACCCGGGTGCCGTGCAGTCGGCGATCGAGGGGCTGCTGCGCCAGCGCGTCGACGCGATCGTGCTCATCGTCATGGACATCGGCGTGGTGGAGATGGTCCGCACGCTCGACCTGTCCGTCCCCGTCGTCGCGGCGGCGTCGTCCGCGCGGCGCAGCCCCCTGCTCGTGCAGATCGACCAGTACCGCGGGGCGCGCGCGGCCGTCCGGCACCTCGCGGACCTCGGGCACACGCGCATCGCGCACCTCGCGGGTCCCGCCCGCGCGGCCGACGCCGTCGAGCGCGTGCGCGGCTGGCGCGACGAGCTCGCCGAGCGGGGCCTGCCCGTGGTCGACCTCGTGTACGGCGACTGGTCGGCGGCGTCCGGCTACCGGATCGGGCGCGAGATGGACGTCGAGCCGGGCATGGCGATCTTCGCCTCGAACGACCTCACGGCCCTGGGCCTGCTGTCCGCGCTGAGGGAGCGGTCGATCAGCGTGCCCGACGACGTCAGCGTCGTCGGGTTCGACGACATCCCCGAGGCGGCGTACCTCTACCCGCCGCTGACGACGGTGCGTCAGGACTTCGCCGCACTGGGCGGCCTCATGCTGCAGAAGGTGCTCGTCGCGCTCGAGGAGGGCGAGGACGAGACGACGGACACGCCGCTGCCGACCCAGCTCGTCGTGCGCGACTCGACCCGCGGCCTGGGCATCGGCGCGGTCGAGCCGCCCGCGTCGCAGCGCGCGGGCGGCGTCGCGCACGGCGCGCACGCACGCCCCGCCGACTGACCGCCCCCGCGCACCCAGCGTGGGGCTCGGCGCCGCCGTCGGTCAGGGCCGGGCGGCGAAGCGCTCCAGCAGGTCGGCGTGCCCCGAGACGATGAGCAGGTCGTTGGCCGAGATCCGGGTGTCGTCCGTCGCGTACACGAACTCCTCGCCCGGGGGCTTCACGCCGATCACCGTGACGCCGTAGCGCTTGCGGATCTGCGACTGCGCGATCGTGAAGCCCTGGGTCTCGCGCGGGGGCCGCATCTTGACGATCGTGAACCCGTCCTCGACCTCGATGTAGTCGAGCAGCTTGCCCGAGACGAGGTGCGCGACCCGGTTCCCCGCGTCCGCCTCGGGCAGCACCACGTGGTGGGCCCCGATGCGCTGCAGGATGCGCGAGTGCTCGACCGAGATCGCCTTCGCCCAGATCTGCGGCGTGCCCAGGTCGACGAGGTTGCCCGTGATGAGCACGCTCGCCTCGAGCGACGTGCCCACGCCGACGACGGCGACCGGGAAGTCCTTCGCGCCCAGCTGGACGAGCGCCTCGGGGTTCGTCGCGTCGGCCTCGACCAGCGGGAACCGGCCGGTGTAGTGCTGCACGAGCGAGGCCTCGCGCTCGACGGCGAGCACGTCGTGCCCGAGCCGGTCCAGCGTGAGCGCGATGGAGGAGCCGAAGCGCCCCAGGCCGACCACGAGCACGCCGCCGTCGCGGGCCTCCTCCTTCGCGGCGCCGCGCCGGCCTGCGGCGCGCGCGCTGCGGCCCGTCTCGGTGGGCGGTACCTCGAGGCCCTGGGGCCGGGCGTCGGGGCGGCGGTCGTCGTCAGCCAATGATCGGCCTCTCCTCGGGGTACCGGATGACCCGGCGCCGGTCGCGCAGCGCGAGTGCCGCTGCGAACGTGATGGTGCCCGTGCGGCCCACGAACATGAGGGCCGAGAGCACGTACTTGCCCTCCGCGGGCAGGTCGGGCGTGATGCCCGTGCTCAGACCCACGGTGGCGAACGCCGAGATCACCTCGAAGAGCACGACGTCGAGGCTGAGCCCGGTGATCTCGAGCAGGGCGAGGGTCGCGAGCAGCACCGCCGTCGCGCCGACGAAGACGACGGCGACCGCGAGGCGCAGCGTCTCGCGCGGGATCCGCCGGCCGAAGGCCTCGACGTCGCGGTCACCGCGCGCCTCGGCGACGATCGCGAGCAGCATCACCGCGAGGGTCGTCACCTTGATGCCGCCCGCGGTCGAGGCGCTGCCGCCGCCGACGAACATCAGCGCGTCGTTGATGAGCCACGTCGACTCCTTCATCTCGGCGATCTCCACGGTCGAGAAGCCGCCCGAGCGGGGCATCACACCTGCGAAGAGCGCCGCGAGCACCTTGCCCGACGTGTCCAGGGTGCCGAAGGTCGCCCGGTTGCCCCACTCGGCCGCGGCGATGAGAACGGTGCCGACGACGACGAGCGCGACCGACGTCGTCACGGTGAGCTTGGTGTGCAGGCTCCACCGGCCCACGTCCCGCCGGCGCTGCGCGATGTTGAGGATCACGGGGAACCCGAGGGACCCGATGAACACGCCGACGACGATGGGCAGGCCGATCCACCAGTCCGAGACGAACGGGTCCAGGCCCTCGGGCGTGGGGACGAAGCCCGCGTTGTTGAACGCCGAGACCGCGTAGAAGACGCCGTGCCACACCGCCTCGCCGAGGTCCTCGCCGACGATCGCGAACCGGGGGACGAGCGCGAGCGCGATGGCGACCTCGAGCGCGGTCGACGTGAGGATGACGACCCGGAGCAGCGAGCCGACCTCGCCCAGCCCGGCCGACCGCGTCTCGGTCGCCGTGAGCAGCTTCTGGGTGAGGCCGATGCGGCGCGAGACGGCGATGCCGAGGAGCGAGGCGAGCGTCATGACGCCCAGCCCGCCGACCTTGATGCCCACGAGGATGACGACCTGGCCGAACAACGACCAGTACGTGCCCGTGTCCACCGTGGTGAGACCGGTGACGCACACCGCGGAGACGGCGGTGAAGAGCGCGTCCTCGAACGGCGCCTGCGTGCCGTCGGCCGTCGCCTGGGGCAGCAGCAGCAGCCCGGTGAAGAGGGCGATCACGGCGGCGAACACGGTCAGCGCGAGACGGGCGGGGGACTGGCGGGCCACCCGGTCGACGAACTCGCGGCCCAGGTAGAGCGGGCGGGGCAGCTCCATCCCCGCACCTCCCCGTCCCGTGAGCGGTCCCGCCGCTCCTCGCGTGCCCGTGCCCGTGCCCGAACCGGCCAACTCTGGCACGCCCGGGCGCCGTCGGCCGTGTGGTCCGACGGCGTGGTGCGCAGCGGCGTTCGGCGCCCGGCCCGCCCCTGCTGAACCTGGCGCCCGGCCCGCCCCCGCTGAACCTGGCGCCCGGCCCACCCCCGCTGAACCTGGCGCCCGGCCCGCCCCCGCCGGGCTACGGTGAGGCATGGCATCGACCGCACCGGCCGTGCAGGCGCTCGTCGTGTGGTCCGACGCCATGCTCGGGTACGACTTCGGGCCCACGCACCCGATGAACCCCCTGCGGCTCGACCTCACGTTCCGCCTGGCGCGCGAGCTCGGGATCCTCGACGCCGAGGGGGTCCGCGTGGTCGGTGCCGAGCCCGCGGACGACGAGGTGCTCGCGACCGCCCACGACCGGAGCTACGTCGACGCCGTGCGCCGCGCGTCGACGACGGGTGAGCCCGACCTGGACCACGGCCTCGGCACCGACGACGACCCGGTCTTCCTGCACATGCACGAGGCGTCGGCGCGCATCGTCGCCGGCAGCGTCCGGTGCGCCGACGCCCTGTGGTCCGGCGAGGCGGAGCACGCGGTCAACGTCGCGGGCGGGATGCACCACGCCATGGCGGACCACGCGTCGGGCTTCTGCGTCTACAACGACGCGGTCGCCGCGATCCGCCGGCTCCTCGAGCGGGGTGCGACGAGGGTCGCCTACGTCGACCTCGATGCCCACCACGGGGACGGCGTCGAGAAGGCGTTCTGGGACGACCCCCGCGTCCTGACCATCTCGGTGCACGAGAGCGGTCGCACCCTCTTCCCGGGGACCGGCCACACGGCCGACCTCGGCGGGCCGGGCGCGCGCGGGACCGCCGTGAACGTCGAGCTGCCGCCGCACACGTCCGACACCCGGTGGCTGCGCGCCGTGACGGCCGTGGTGGACCCGCTCGTCCGCGCGTTCCGGCCCGACGTCGTCGTGAGCCAGCACGGGTGCGACGCGCACGGCTCGGACCCCCTGACCAACCTGGACGTCTCGGTCGACGCGCAGCGGGCCGCGGCCGAGCTCGTCCACGGCCTCGCGCACGACGTGGCCGGCGGCCGGTGGCTCGCCCTCGGTGGCGGCGGTTACGCCGTCGCGCAGGTCGTCCCTCGGGCCTGGAGCCACGTCCTGGGCATCGCCGCGCACGTGCCGGTACCGCTCGACGCACCCGTCCCGGAGCCGTGGCGCGAGCACGCCGCGGCGGTGTTCGGCTTCCCGCTGCCGACCCACATGGGCGACGACGGCGACGTCCGCGTCCGGCCCTGGAGCGAGGGCTACGACCCCGCGGACGACGTCGACCGGGTGGTCCTGGCCACGCGTCAGGCGGTCTTCGTGTGGCACGACCTCGACCCGCTGTACGACTGACGGCGCCGGACGGGTGAGTCCCACCCGTCACCCCTTTCACTCCAGTCACGCCGACCACTACGGTGGGCGCTGCGCGGCGACCGCCGCAGCAGTTCGGCAGCCGTCCCGACCAGCGCCCGAGGCGCCGCGGGGCGGGAGGGGCAGGGCCAGCATGAGCGGTGGGCCGGAGAGGCCGCGGCTGCGGTACTACACGGTCGCCGAGGTGGCCGAGACGATGCGGCTGTCGAAGATGACGGTGTACCGCCTCGTGCACTCGGGCGAGCTGCCGGCCGTCCGCGTCGGTCGCTCGTACCGCGTCCCGGAGGACGCCCTCGAGGCGTACCTGGCGGCGTCGTCGGTCGAGGGTGACCGCCTGAGCTCCTGAGCCGAGCGCTCCCCACCCGGGACCCGAGGTCTCCCGACCTCGGTGGACGCGGTAGAGTGACGCCGGACTTTCCTGAGCGCCGGGCCGACCGGCAGCCGTCGGCTGCCTGAACGCGTCGGTCCAGCGCCCTTCCGACCACACGCACGACCGATCACAGCTGCGAGGACACGTGGGCTCCGTCATCAAGAAGCGCCGCAAGCGCATGGCCAAGAAGAAGCACCGCAAGCTGCTGCGCAAGACGCGCCACCAGCGCCGCAACAAGAAGTGACGTGCGCGCCCCCCGGGGCGCGGCACGGCACGGTGCGCTTCGCGGTGCACCACGAGGTGTGCAGCACAGCGAGACGTTCATGACGACGACGGGTCCGGCTCCGGCCGGGCCCGTCGTCGTGTCGTACGGGGCCAGTCACAGCTGCGGACAGGCCCTGCCGGGACGGTCTACAACGATGTAGCCTGTGGCCCGCATCCGCCCGTGGGGGCGGGCGCGGGCGGGAGCCCGGGCAGGAGGCAGAGGCCATGGCCGCGACCATGAACGACGTCGCGCAGCGCGCCGGGGTCTCCGTCAAGACCGTCTCGAACGTCGTCAACGGCTACCCGCACATCCGCGAGACGACCCGCGCGCGGGTGCTCGCCGCGATCGAGGAGCTCGACTACCAGCTCAACGTCGCGGCGCGGAACCTGCGCACCGGGCGCACCGGGATCATCGCGCTCGCGGTGCCCGAGCTGAGCCTGCCGTACTTCGCCGAGCTCGCGGACTCGGTGATCCAGGCCGCGGACGCGCAGGGGCTGACGGTGCTGATCGAGCAGACCGGAAGCCGGCGCGAGCGCGAGCTCGAGGTGCTCTCGGGGGCGCGCCGGCACCTGACCGACGGCCTGCTGTTCAGCCCGCTCGCGCTCGGCGACGGCGACGAGCAGCTGCTCGACGTCGACTTCCCGATGGTCCTCCTCGGCGAGCGGCTGTTCCCCGACACCGTCGACCACGTGACGATGCAGAACGTCGAGGGTGCGCGTGCGGCGACCGAGCACCTGCTGGGTCTCGGCCGGCGGCGCGTCGCCGTCGTCGGCGTCCACCCGGGTGAGGTCGTGGGCTCGGCCGGGCTGCGCCTGACCGGCTACCGACAGGCGCTCGAGGCGGCCGGCGTGCCGTGGGACGAGTCGCTGCTCGGCGAGGCAGGGCTCTGGCACCGCTCGACGGGCGCCTCGGCGATGGCGCACCTGCTCGACTCGGGCGCCGCGCCCGACGCCGTCTTCGCGATGAACGACGCGATGGCTCTCGGAGTGCTCCACGAGCTGCAGGTCCGCGGGATCCGCGTGCCCGACGACGTCGCGGTCATCGGCTTCGACGCCGTCGACGAGGGCGAGTACTCGAACCCGTCGCTGACGACGGTCGACCCCGGGCGCGAGCAGATCGCCGAGACCGCCGTGCGCCTGCTGGTCGAGCAGATCGCCGACAAGCGCGGCACCCACCGTCCGCGCCGCGTCTACGCCGACTTCCGCATCCTCGAGCGCCGCTCCACCCTCCCGGCCTGACCCCCGGCTGCGCCGCCGTCGACGGGCGCCGGGGATCATCCCATGTGAGCGATAACATCCGTGACCGTTCCGTGACACGGCCAGCGCTTGACCTCACCCGCATCCCGGGTCCATGGTTCTCTTCATCGATGTAGTACAACGATGTAGATCGGTCGCCGGGCACCACCGAGGCGGTCCGACGGCGGCGTGAGCCGGTGCATCGGAGGAGGACCTGCAACGACCCGCGGCACGAGCCCGGGAACCGGATCAAGGAGGATTCGCATGCGCAGCATCCGTGGGCAGCGGCGACGCCGCTGGCTCGCCGCCGGGATCGGGGCCGCCGTGGCGGTCACCGGCCTGACCGCCTGCTCGGGCGGGGGCGGGACGACCGAGGGCGCCGAGGGCGCCGAGGGTGGCGAGACGGCCGAGGGTGACGCCAGCGGTGGCGGCGAGGCGGGGTGCACCAACCAGATCAAGGTGCCCGACGCCGAGCAGGTCACCGTGTGGGCCTGGTACCCGGCCTTCGAGAGCGTCGTCGACCTCTTCAACGAGAGCCACGAGGACATCCAGATCTGCTGGAGCAACGCCGGCCAGGGCAACGACGAGTACACGAAGTTCAGCACCACGATCGAGGCCGGCAGCGGCGCCCCGGACGTGATCATGCTCGAGACCGAG
This sequence comes from Actinotalea ferrariae, assembly GCF_019733465.1. Taxonomy (GTDB): domain Bacteria; phylum Actinomycetota; class Actinomycetes; order Actinomycetales; family Cellulomonadaceae; genus Actinotalea; species Actinotalea ferrariae_A. The sequence continues at coordinate 36,154 of NZ_JACVQL010000081.1, forward strand.
GTGCTCCCGAGCTTCATCATCCGCGACGCGCTCGTCGACCTGAACGAGTACGGCGCCGACGAGGTCAAGGACAACTACAGCGAGGGCGTCTGGGAGGACCACAGCGCCCAGGGCGGCGTCTACGCGATCCCGGTCGACGGCGGCCCGATGGGCATGCTCTACCGCGAGGACCTCTTCCAGGCCGCGGGCATCACGGCCCCGCCCACCACGTGGGACGAGTTCGCCGCCGCCGCGCAGCAGCTCAAGGACTCGGGCAGCGAGGCGGTCATGGCCGACTTCCCGACCAACGGCCGGGCGTTCCTCCAGGCGCTCTTCGCGCAGGCGGGGTCGGAGCCCTACGTCTTCGACCCGGACAACCCGACCGAGGTCGAGATCAACCTCGACGACGAGGGCACCAAGAAGGTCGTCGACTACTGGTTCGACCTCGTCGACAAGGGCCTCGTCGGCACCGACGACGCGTTCACGACCGACTACAACACCAAGCTGGTCGACGGCTCCTACGCGACCTATCTCGCGGCGGCCTGGGGGCCGGGCTACCTCTCGGGCCTCGAGGGTGCGGACCCCGACGCCGTGTGGCGCGCCGCCCCGCTCCCGCAGTGGGACGCGGCGGACCCGGTCCAGGTGAACTGGGGCGGCTCGGCCTTCGCCGTGACGTCGCAGTCGGACAACCCCGAGGCGGCCGCCGTCGTCGCCAAGGAGATCTTCGGCACCGAGGAGGCCTGGAAGATCGGCATCGAGGAGGGCGCCCTGTTCCCGCTGTGGCTCCCGATCCTCGAGTCGGACTACTTCCGCGACCTCGAGTACCCGTTCTTCGGCGGGCAGAAGATCAACCAGGACGTGTTCATGGAGGCCGCCGCGGGCTACGAGGGCTTCACGTTCAGCCCGTTCCAGAACTTCGCCTACGACAAGCTCACGGAGCAGATGTTCGCGGCGCTCCAGGGTGAGAAGGAGCCCGAGCAGGCGGTCGACGACCTCCACCAGCAGGTCGTCGACTACGCCACCAGCCAGGGCTTCACCGTCAACTGACGCCCCAGGACCGGCCGGACCCGTGTCCGGCCGGCCCACCGGTCAGGCCCAGCCCGGTCCGGTCCCGCCTCGCGGGACCGGACCGGCCGCCGAAGGAGTCACCATGTCCCAGACCCTCAGCGTCGAGGGCGCCGCACCGCCGGCCCGCCCGACGACGCCCGCACCTCGGCGACGCAACGCGCCGGGCGGTGTCGCCCGCGCCCGTCAGCGCTTCGGCTGGCTGTTCGTCGCCCCGTTCCTCGTCGTCTTCGTGACGTTCCTCATCGTGCCGCTCGTCTACGCGTTCTGGATGAGCCTGCACACCAAGACGCTCGCGCTCGGGGAGCGGTTCACCGGGTTCGACAACTACGCCCAGGCGTTCAGCGACCCGCAGTTCCTGCAGGGTGTCGGCTTCGTGATCCGCTTCTCGCTCGTGCTCATCCCCGTGCAGATGCTCGTGTCGCTCGCCGTCGCGCTCGTGCTCGACGCGCTCACCGACCGCCTGGCCAAGTTCGCCCGGCTCATGATCTTCGTGCCGTACGCGATCCCGGTCGTCATCGGCGCCATGATGTGGGGCTTCCTCTACAGCCCGCGCTTCGGCCCGATGGCGGACATCTTCGGCCTCGTCGGCCTCGACGCCCCGGTGATGCTGAGCCCGGACAACGTCTTCGCGGGCCTGCTCAACGTCGTGACGTGGCAGTGGGCCGGCTACTACATGATCATCATCTACGCGGCGCTGCGCGGCATCGACCCGTCGATCTACGAGGCGGCACGGATCGACGGCGCGACGAACACCCAGATCGCGCTCCGGATCAAGGTGCCGATGATCTCCTCGGCCCTCGTCCTCATCCTCGTCTTCGCCCTGATCGGGACGCTGCAGTTCTTCACCGAGCCGCAGATCCTCCGGTCGGTCGCGGCCGGGTCGATCGACGCCGCCTTCACCCCGAACCTCTACGCGTTCACGCTCGCGTTCTCGTACTCGCAGTTCAACTACGCGTCCGCGATCTCGTTCGCGCTCGGCGTCGTGGTGTTCGCCGGGTCCTACCTGTTCCTGTTCCTGACCCGCAAGAAGAGCGGACTGAGCTGATGGCACTCAACGTCGCGGAAGTCGCACCCGAGACGGTGCGCCAGGCCCCCACCCGCCGCCGGCGCGCGGGCGGTCCCGGTGCGCGCCGGCCCGTGCTGGCCCACACCTTCCTCGTCCTCCTCGTCCTGTACTTCGCGCTGCCGCTGTGGTGGCTCGTCGTCGGCAGCACGAAGAACATCAACGGCCTGTTCGCGGGCAGCGGCGGGCCGCTGTGGTTCGACGACGAGTTCCACCTGTTCGACAACGTCGCGCAGCTGTTCACGCAGGGCGGCGGCCTCTACTGGCGCTGGCTCGGCAACTCGTTCCTCTACGCGTTCTCGGGCGGCATCGGCGCCACCGTCCTGTCGATCCTCGCGGGCTACGGGTTCGCCAAGTACCGGTTCCGCGGGCGCAACCTGCTGTTCGCGGCCGTGCTCGGCTCGGTGATGGTGCCCATGACGGCGCTCGTGATCCCGACCTTCATGCTGCTCGCCCAGATGGAGCTCACCAACACGATCTGGGCGGTCATCCTGCCGTCGCTGCTGAGCCCGTTCGGCGTCTACCTCATGCGCGTCTACACGCAGGAGGCGGTTCCCGACGAGCTGCTCGACGCCGCGCGCGTCGACGGCGCGGGGGACCTGCGGACGTTCTTCAACGTCGCGCTGCCGCTGCTGCGGCCGGCGATCGTCACGGTGCTGCTGCTCTCGACCGTCGCGACCTGGAACAACTACTTCCTACCGCTCGCGGTGCTCTCGGACACCCGGCTGCTGCCGGTCACCGTGGGCCTCGGCCAGTGGCAGGCGCAGTCCCAGTCCGGCGCCGCGGGGTCCCAGCTCTGGAACCTCGTCGTGACCGGCGCGCTCATCTCGATCATCCCGCTGATCATCTCGTTCCTGTCCCTGCAGAAGTACTGGCAGGGGGGCCTGTCCCTCGGCAGCCTCAAGTGACACCGCACGCACCAGCACCACGAGCCACAGCCCTGCAAGGAGAAGCATGCGCACCGCGTCCCTGACCCTCGACCCTGCCTTCACGGTCTCGCCCGTGCACCGGCGCACGTTCGGCAGCTTCGTCGAGCACCTCGGGCGGTGCGTCTACACCGGCATCCACGACCCCGAGCACCCGACCGCGGACGAGGACGGCTTCCGCAAGGACGTCATCGAGCTCACGGCCGAGCTCGGCGTCAGCACGGTGCGCTACCCGGGCGGCAACTTCGTCTCCGGCTACCGGTGGGAGGACGGCATCGGGCCGGTCGACCAGCGGCCCGCGCGGCTGGACCTCGCCTGGCACTCGACCGAGCCGAACACGGTCGGCGTCGACGAGTTCATGCGCTGGACCCGCCGGGCCGGCGTCGAGCCGATGATGGCGGTGAACCTCGGCACGCGCGGCGTGCAGGAGGCGCTCGACCTCCTCGAGTACTGCAACGTCGAGGGCGGCACCTACTGGTCCGACCTGCGCCGCGCGAACGGGACCGAGGCGCCCCACGACGTGCGCATGTGGTGCCTGGGCAACGAGATGGACGGGCCCTGGCAGATCGGCCACAAGACGGCGCACGAGTACGGCCGCCTCGCGGCGGAGACGGCGCGCGCCATGCGGATGATCGACCCGCGCCTCGAGCTCGTCGCGTGCGGAAGCTCGAGCTCGGCGATGCCGACCTTCGGGGAGTGGGAGGCCACGGTCCTGGCGGAGACGTACGAGTTCGTCGACTTCGTCTCGGCGCACGCCTACTACTTCGAGACCGACGGCGACCTGGCGAGCTTCCTCGGCTCGGCCATCAACATGGACCACTTCATCGAGGACGTCGTCGCGACCGCCGACGCGGTGCGCGCCGCCAAGGGCCTGAGCAAGCGGATCCACATCTCGTTCGACGAGTGGAACGTCTGGTACCAGCACGCGACGCCGTCCGTGCCGCCGAAGGACTCGTGGCCGGTGGCGCCCGTGCTGCTCGAGGACCACTACAACGTGGCCGACGCCGTCGTCGTCGGGAACCTGCTCATCTCGCTCCTGCGGCACAGCGACCGCGTGCAGGCCGCGAGCCTCGCGCAGCTCGTCAACGTCATCGCGCCGATCATGACCGAGCCCGGCGGGCGCATCTGGCGGCAGACGACCTTCCACCCGTTCGCGCTGACGTCGAAGCACGCCGTCGGCGAGGTGCTGCGGGTGGAGCTCGCGACGCCGGCGCACGACACGGCGAAGTTCGGCGAGACGCCGCTGGTCGACGCGGTCGCGACCCACGACGCCGAGACGGGTGCGCTCGCCGTCTTCGCGGTCAACCGCTCGCTCACGGAGCCGCTCGTGGTCGCGGTCGACACGCGCGCCTTCGGCGGCGCCGAGGTCGTCGAGGCCGTGACCCTCGCCAACCCGGAGGACCCGTACGCCCGCTCGACGGTCGACGACGACGCCTCGCTCGCCCCGCGCGAGAACGCGACGGCCCGTCGGGACGGCGACGTCGTGCACGTCGAGCTGCCGCCCGTCTCGTGGACGATGCTCCGGCTGGCCACGCGATGACCGTGCGGCCGCCCCGGCCCCTCCTCGCCGGGGCGGCCGTCGTCGCCGTCGTCGCCCTGGCCGCGTGCTCCGCGTCGGGCTCGGAGGCGGGCTCGCAGGCGGGCTCCGCAGCGACGTCCGCGACGGCCCTCGACCTCGGCGGCGACCTGAGGACGCACGACCCGGCGCTCGTCGCGGGGGAGGAGGGTGAGCCCTGGTACGTGTTCTCCACGGGCGACGAGCGCGAGGGCGGTGGGTCGGTCCAGATCCGCACCTCGCCTGACGGCCACGAGTGGACGTACGCCGGCACGGTCTGGGATGCCGACGACGCCCCCGCGTGGGTGGCCGACGTCGTCCCGGGCGTGAAGAACTACTGGGCGCCCGAGGTCTACGAGCACGACGGCACGTACTACCTGTACTGGTCGGCGTCGACGTTCGGCAGCAACACCTCCGTCATCGGCCTGCACACGAACACGACGCTCGACCCGGAGGACCCCGACTACGCGTGGGTCGACCGCGGCCCCGTCGTGGCGACGACCTCCGGCGACGACCACAACGCGATCGACCCGGGCATCGTCGAGGACGCGGACGGAACGCCGTGGATGGCGTTCGGCTCGTTCTGGAGCGGCATCCGGATGGTCGAGCTCGAGTGGCCGTCCGGCCTGCGTGCCGACCCGGAGGCCGAGCCGCTGCGGATCGCCGACCGCGGCGCACCGCCGAACGCGATCGAAGCGCCGTACGTCGTGCCGCGCGACGGCTGGTACTACCTGTTCGTCTCGAAGGACGGGTGCTGCAAGGGCGTCGCGAGCACGTACCGGATCGTCGTCGGGCGCTCGCGCGACGTGACGGGCCCGTACGAGGACGCCGAGGGCCGGTCGATGCTCGAGGACGGCGGCACGGCGGTGTTCGCCACGAACGGGCCGATGATCGGCCCGGGCGGGCAGTCGGTCTCGCGCGACCACCTGGCGTTCCACTTCTACGACGAGCGGCTCGGCGGGGAGTTCCAGCTCGCGATCCGCGAGCTCGCGTGGGTGGACGGCTGGCCCGTCGCGACGACGTCGGGCTGAGGTGGCGCGGCGCCCAGACCGCCCAGCCCGTTCGGCCCGTTCGGCCCGTCAGCCGCGCAGCTGGCGGCGCGCGGCCCGCAGGACGAGCCCGAGGACCCAGGCGCCGCCCGCCCAGCTCGCGGTGAGCATGCTGCGCCGGGCCGTGGTGCGCCGTCGGCCGCGGAACTCGCGCACGGGCCAGCCCACCTCGCGCGCGTGCCGGCGCAGGCGCGCGTCCGGGTTGATCGCCACCGGGTGGCCGACGGAGGAGAGGATCGCGACGTCGTTGGTGGAGTCGCCGTAGGCGTAGCACCGCGAGAGGTCCAGGCCCTCCTGCCGCGCGAGCGTCGCCACCGCGCTCTCCTTCGCGCGGCCGTGCAGCAGGTCGCCCACGAGGCGGCCGGTGTAGAAGCCGTCCCTGTGCTCGGCGACCGTGCCGAGCGCCCCCGTCACGCCGAGCCGGCGGCCGATGAGCTCGCCGATCTCGACCGGGCTCGCGGTGATGATCCACACCTGGTGCCCGGCCTCAAGGTGCCGGTTGAGGAGGGCCTGGGTGCCCGCGAAGATGCGGAGCGAGAGCACCTCGTCCCAGATCTCCTCGCCGATCGCGGCGATCTCCGCGACCGACTTGCCCGCGACGATCGAGAGGCCGCGGGAGCGCACCTCGTCGATCTGCTCGGCGTCCTCGCCGAAGAGCAGGTACTTGGCCTGGATGAACGCGAAGCGCACGAAGTCGCGATAGCCGAAGAACCCGCGCCGGCGCAGGCCCACGGCCAGGTGGAACGCGCTCGCGCCGCGGATGATCGTGTTGTCGAGGTCGAAGAACGCCGCGACGCCGCCCACCGGCCGGTCGGACGCGGGGGCGTCCTCGTGCCGTGTCGTCGGGCTCGTCGAGAGGTGGTGGTGGGCCGCCGCGGCCGCCTGCCCGGACTCGACCTCGGAGGGCACGCCGGACGCGTCGGGCGGGAGCGCCACGTCCGGTGCGCCGACGGAGGGAGTCGGCTCTGCCACCCGGCCACTGTAACGACTCCCCTAGGGTTGGCCTCATGGGTGGTCAGGCCGACGAGCGGGTGGTCCTCTACGTCCGCGAGGGCTGCCACCTGTGCGAGGCCGCGCGCGACGTCGTCGTCCCGCTCGCGGCCGAGGCGGGCACGCGCGTGCGCGAGGTCGACATCGACGCGGGCCCCGATGCGGCCGAGCTGACGGACCGGTACGGCGAGCTCGTGCCCGTCGTCACGGTCGACGGCGTGCAGCAGGGCTACTGGCGGATCGACGCCGGGCGGGTGCGCCGGGCGCTCGCGGGCGGGCGCGGATGACCGCTCGGCCCGTGCCCGCGTCCACCGTGGCGCGGCTGCCCATCTACCTGCGCGCGCTCGAGCAGCTGGCCGACGGCGGCGTCGAGCGCACGTCGTCCGGCGAGCTCGCGGAGCTCGCGGGCGTGGGGCCGGCGCAGCTGCGACGCGACCTGTCGTTCCTCGGCTCGCACGGCGTCCGGGGCGTCGGGTACGACGTCGAGCACCTGCAGGCGCAGGTGGCCGCGGCCCTCGGCGTCACGGGCGACCTCGCCGTCGTCATCGTCGGCATCGGCAACCTGGGCCACGCGCTCGCCAACTACGTCGCGGGCGCGGGCAAGGGGTTCCGCGTCGCGGCGCTCGTCGACGCGGTCCCCGAGGTGGTCGGCACGACGGTCGCCGGGCTCGTCGTCGAGCACGGGCGCGACCTCGAGGCCATCGTCCGGCGCGAGCGCGCGACGCTCGCGGTGCTCGCGACGCCGGCCGACGTCGCGCAGGAGCTGTGCGACCGGCTCGTCGCGAGCGGCGTGACGGGGATCCTCACGTTCGTCCCGCGCGTGCTCCAGGTGCCCGACGGCGTCGACCTCCGCTCGGTCGACCTCGCGACCGAGCTGCAGATCCTCGCCTTCCACGAGCGCCGCAAGGACGCCGCCCGGGGGTGACGGGGCGCTCCCGGAGAGACGGCTGTGCAGGCGCGGCCGTGCAGAGAGATGGCTGTGCCGGGGACATGGCTGTGCCGGGACACGGCTGTGCAGAGATCGCTGTGCCGGGACACGGCTGTGCCGGGACACGGCTGTGCCCCCTGCCAGGGGGCGGGCAGGGGGCACAGGTCCGTGGGCGGGCAGAAGCCCGCTGGTGCGGCGGAGGCCGCGAGGGGTCAGGCCTTGATGGCCTCGATCTCGAGGGAGACCTTGACCTTGTCCGAGACCAGCACGCCGCCGGTCTCGAGCGCGGCGTTCCAGGTCAGGCCGAAGTCCTTGCGGGAGAACTCGGTCTTCGCCGAGAAGCCGAGGCGCGCGTTGCCGAACGGGTCGGTCGCCGCGCCGTTGAACTCGACCTCGAGCTCGACCTGCTTGGTCACGCCGTGGATGGTGAGGTCGCCGACGACGACGTACTCGTCGCCGCGGGCCTCGACCGCCGTCGACGTGAAGGTCCACGTCGGGAAGGCCTCGACCTCGAAGAAGTCAGCGCTCTTGAGGTGGCCGTCGCGGTTGGCGTCACGCGTGTCGACCGTGGCGGGGTCGAGCGTCGCGGTCACGGACGACGACGCGAGGTCCTCGCCGATCGTGATCGCGCCGTCGGTGATGGCGATCGTGCCGCGCGTCTTGGAGATGCCGGCGTGGCGCACCGTGAACGACGCCGAGCTGTGCGACGCCTCGATGGTCCAGGTGCCGGTCGTGACGCCGGCGGGAAGGGTGGTGGTCGTGGTGCTCATGAGTGTCTCCTCTGTCGTGGCGATGTCGGACGATGCTCATTTGGTTGAACCATCAAGCACCTCGTTGATATTTCTACTACACTCGGGGACGGGGCACAAGCGTTCGTCCGACATCCGTGACACCGGGCGTGGGACGCTCGTCACAGACGGAGGGAGCCACCATGACCACGACCGACGCCGCACCTCGCGCGGCCGTGCCCGACGAGTCCGGCGAGCCCGTGCGCTGGCTCACGGTCGAGCAGCAGCGGGCGTGGCGGTCGTACCTCTCGGGCACGGCCCGGCTCACCGAGGCCCTCACGCGACAGCTCGAGCAGGACGCGGGCCTCTCGCTCAGCGAGTACGAGATCCTCGTCCGCCTGTCCGAGACGGACGGCCGCACGCTCCGCATGTCCGAGCTCGCGTCGTCGCTCGTGCACTCCCGCAGCCGGCTGACGCACACCGTCTCCCGCCTCGAGCGCCGGGGCCTCGTGCGGCGCGAGAACTGCCTCGCCGACGGCCGCGGCGTGAACTGCGTCATGACCGACGGGGGCTACGCGCTCCTCGTCGACACGGCTCCCGGTCACGTGCGCGCCGTGCGGGCGAACCTCGTCGACCTCCTCACCGACGACCAGATGCTCGCGCTCGGTGCCGCGATGGCGCGCATCGCCGAGGGGCCCGCCGACCCCGACGAGGGGTGAGCGGGCGCACACCCCGCACGTGACGGGGCATGCGCCGTCGTACGGGACAATCGACCCATGCCGACGACCACCGTCCACCTCATGCGCCACGGCGAGGTGCACAACCCCGACGGCGTCCTCTACGGGCGGCTGACCGGGTTCCGCCTCTCCGAGCGCGGCGTGGCCATGGCCGAGCGCATGGCCGACCACCTCGCGGGTCGCGGACCGCTCGGCGAGGCCCGCCGCGACGTCGTGCACGTCGTCGCCTCGCCGCTCCAGCGCGCGCAGGAGACGGCGACGCCGATCGCGGCCGCGTTCGACCTGGACATCGCGACCGACGAGCGGCTCGTCGAGGCCGCGAACCACTTCGAGGGGCGCACCTTCGGCGTGGGCGACGGGTCCCTGCGTCGGCCGGCGCACTGGCCGTACCTGTGGAACCCGTTCCGGCCGTCGTGGGGCGAGCCGTACCGCGAGCAGGTCGCGCGGATGCTCGCCGCCGTCGCCGCCGCGCGCGACGCAGCCAGCGGCCACGAGGCCGTCGTCGTCTCGCACCAGCTGCCGATCTGGGTGACCCGGCAGTCCCTCGAGGGGCGGCGGCTGTGGCACGACCCGCGCAGGCGCGAGTGCTCGGTCGCGTCGCTGACGTCGCTGCACTACGACGGCGACCGCCTCACCGGGATCACGTACACCGAGCCCGCGGGCGACCTCCTGCCGCAGGCGAAGACGGTCCCGGGCGCCTGATGACCGGCCCGCTGCGCCCCGCCGACCCGCGCCACCCTGCCGGTGACGCCGATGCCCGGCGCCCTGCCGTCCGGCGCGGCGTCGCCGGGCGCGCGGT